>DATDKW010000174.1:0-20876 GCA_036519715.1 Mycobacteriales bacterium | reverse complement strand
CGCTGCCCCACCTCGAGGCTCCGCCGGCCGCCCGGGTGCACGGCCCAGCCGTCCACGTCGTCCACGGCCAGGCCGTGCCCGGCCAGCAACTCGTCGACCACGCCGCGGACGTGCCGGGCCAGCACCGCCGGCACCCGCGGGGACAGCCCCATCCGGAATCCGAGGTCGGTCACGTCCCAGGTCATGTACTCGGCCGTGCTCACGTCCGTCTGCGCGACCACGTCCACGACCTCGAAGCCTGGCCCGGCCGAGGGCTGCAGCACCACGGCCGCGGCCGCGTCGGCGAACAGCGCGTGCGCCACGACCTGGTCCAGGTCGGTGGTCGGGGGCTGGATGTGCAGGCTGGTCAGCTCCAGGCACAGCAGCACCGACGGGCGGCCGCGGGCGGCGGTGAAGTCGGCCACCGCGCCCAGCCCCGGCAGCGCCGCGTAGCAGCCCATGTGCCCCACCGACAGCCGCCGGACCCGGTCGGACATGCCCAGGTCGCGGGCCAGCCGGATGTCGACGCCGGGGGTCACGTAGCCGGTGCAGGAGGCGACCGCGAACAGGCCCACGTCGGCGGCGGCCAGCCCGGCGTCGGCCAGCGCGGTCGCGACCGCGTCCTTGCCCAGCGGCAGCGCCTCGGCCAGGTAGCGCTCCATCCGGGCGGCCGTGCCCCAGCCGGAGACGTCCTCGTACACGGGGTTGGCGACGGTGTGCCGGGTCTGCACCCCGGACCGCAGGAACAGCTGCTCGGCCAGCGGCACGTCCCGGAAGTGCTCGGCGAAGAAGCCGTCCCACACCGACTGCTGGCTGTACGAGGCGGGCATGGCGTGCCCCATCCCGGCGATCCGCGCCGGGCCTACCAACGCGACACCCCTGTCGCCTCCGGGTCCAGACCCAGCGCGGCGGCCCCGAGCCAGTCCGCGCACACGTCCGACGTGGCCGGCTGAAGGGAGCCGCAGCGGGCGTCCCGGTAGATCCGCTCCAGCGCGGAGCCGCGCCGGGTCGCCGACGTGCCGGCCGCCTCCAGCATCGAGGCCCCGACCTCCATCGCGGTCTCGCCGGCCAGCAGCTTGGCCCGCCAGACCCAGCGGTTGGTCTCCGGGTCGCCGGGGGCGGCGTCGACCCGCCGGGCCGCTTCCAGCACGGCGAGCCGGGCCGCCTCGACCGCGGCCTCGGCCCGGCCGACCCGGGCCCGCACGGCCGGCAGGTGGGTCAGCTCACGCCGGCGCAGGTGCTGGGTGGCGGCGTCGACGGCGGAGCGGGCCACGCCGACGTAGACGGCCGCGTACGAGGCGACCAGCCACTGCGGCATCACCTGGGCCAGCAGCAGGGTCAGCCCCTCCAGGCCGCCGAGCAGCGCGTCCGAGCCGACCTCGACGTCCAGGTGCAGGTCGTCACTGCCGGTGGCGCGCATGCCCATCGAGTCCCAGGTCCGCTCGACGGTCAGGCCCGGGCCGGCCGGGACCAGGAAGTGAGACACCTGGGCCGGGTCGGAGTCCTTCCGCTTGGCTGCGACCAGGTAGAGGTCGGCGTGCCCGGCCCCGGAGACGAACGTCTTCGACCCGGTGATCCGGAACCCCTTCTCCGTGGGCTCGTACGCGGTGGTCAGCTTGGACAGCCGGCTGCCGGCGCCGCGCTCGCTCATCGCCACCGCGAACAGCGCGCCGTCCGCGGCCCGGCGCAGGGCGTCGTCGCGCATGGCGAAGTACGACTCCGGCACGCCCAGGGCCCGGGCCACGTCGTCCGGGGTCTGGGCCAGCGCGCCGGTGACCGAGGCGTGCATGTTGAACACCAGCGCGGTCGCCCCGGCGCCGGCGCCGAGGGCCATGGCGACCTCGGCGTAGTCGGCGAAGCCGGCGCCGGGACCGCCGAGGCGGGGCGGCACCATCAGCCCGAGCAGGCCGGCCGCACGCAGGTCGGCGAAGTCGGCGGCCGGGAACGCGCCGGCGGCGTCGTGCGCCGCCGCCCGCCCGGCGAAGCGCGGCCCCAGCTCGCGGGCGGCCGCGACCGCCGCGCCCGGATCGGCCAGCCGCCCCGGACCGGCTGGACCGGGGCGTCCGCCGTTCGCCGGGGCCGGGTCGGCGGGCCGGCCGGGCCCGTCCCCGGCGTGCCGGCCCGGTCCGGCCGCGACGCGGGTCCCGCCGCCGGCGGCCGGATCCGCCGGGCGGTCGGGCGCGGGGGAGTCGCTCATGTGCCCTCCTTGAGGCCGTGTCCCTGGAAGAGCACCGCGGTCGAGCGGGTCGGCCGCATCACCGGGTCGGGGTCGCGCCGGGCCAGCCAGCGCAGCATGCCGAGCAGTGGCGGCCGCATGCCGGTCAGCGTGAGCCGGACCCCGTGCCGGGCCGCCTCCGCCACCAGCGCGGCTCGGTTGACGAACAGCGCCGGGTCGTGGATGCCGGCCGGGGCGCCGCCGGGCAGCCGCTCGCCCAGGTCGACGGCGACCAGCTTGGCCAGCCGGGTGTCGGCGATGGTGTCCAGGACCAGCGTGCCGCCGGGCCGCAGCACCCGGCAGGCCTCGGCCACCGTGGCCGGCATGTCCGGCACGTGCTCGAGGATCTCGCCGGCCGAGACCGCGTCCGCGACCCGGTCGCCCAGCGGCAGCCGCTGCACGTCGCCGCGGACGGCCAGGATGCCGTGGCCGGCCGCCAGCCGCAGCGAGGTGCCGACCAGGTCGACGCCGACGTGCCGGTAGCCCAGCCGGGCCGCGTGCGGCGCCAGCAGCCCGGCCCCGCAGCCCAGGTCGACCAGCAGCGCGCCCGGCCGGGGCGCCGGCGGCAGCAGCCGGGCCCGGGCCGCGGCGATCCAGCGCAGCATCGCGAACTGCCCGTACGGCTGCCACCACTGGTCGGCCAGCGTCTCGTACTGCCGGATGTCGTTGCGCGGCAGCGTGAGCGCGGGGGGCATGCGGCCAGCCTATGTCGGACGCCCGCACGCCGCCCGGAGTCGCGGCTCAGGTCCGGCCGTCGGATTCCTGGGCCCGGTGCAGCGTGCGGCCGTGCGGCAGCCAGTCGGCCAGCCGGGTCGGGAAGCCGTCCGCGGCCAGCATCTCGATCACGTCCGGATCGTCGTCGACCACGACCCCGACCTCCTGCCTGGTCCGCAGCTTGCGCAGCTCGTCCCGCTTGGTCAGCCGGGCCGGGCGGAAGTCCCGGTCCGGCCGCATCAGCAGCGGCTCGGCCGGCAGGCCCTGGGCGGCCAGCCAGCCGGCGGTCAGCCGCCGGGTGCGTTCGGGACGGCCGGTCAGCCAGAGGACGTCGTGGTCGGCGGCCAGCTCCTGCACCAGCGCGACCCCGTCCGGCAGTGGCGGGTCGTCGGCGGCGGCGGCGAAGAACTCGTCCCAGCGCCGGGGCTTGCCCTGGATGAGGTGCAGCCGGTGGCGCACGTCGGCGACCACGCCATCGATGTCGATCACCGCGAGCGGCCGGGAGTCCACGGCGGCAGTCTGCCAGGGGCCGGCCCGCGAGCCCGGAAGTCCGGGCCGACCAGGTCGCATGTGTTGCGAGTCCTGGCAACCGGGGTACGGTAGAACCGGTTGAGAATACCAGCCGTCTGGTTGAGCACGGCGCCGCGACAATGCTCCGGTCCGCTCCCCGCCGGCTGAGATCCCAGCCCGGCCGGGTAGACGGCGACGGCCCCTGCTTGCCGGTAATTCAGCATCCCCAGCGGGCGCGCTTCGCGTGCCCGCACCAGGAGTTGCCGTGACCGCTGTCGCCCAGCCCGCCCTGACCGCCTCCGCAGCCCCCGCAACCCCCGACGTCGTCGTCGCCCGCCCGCCCAACCCGAGCCGCGAGCGGGCCCGGGTGCTGTTCGCCCGGATGGCCGAGCTGGCCCCGGACGCGCCCGAGCGCGAGCAGATCCGGGCCGAGCTGGTCGAGCAGCACCTGCCGCTGGTCCGCTACTTCGCCCGCCGGTACGCCGGCCGCGGCGAGCCCATGGACGACCTCATCCAGGCCGGCTCGCTCGGCCTGGTCAAGGCGGTGGACCGGTTCGAGCCCGAGCGCGGGCTGGAGTTCAGCACGTACGCCGCCCCGACCATCCTGGGCGAGATCCGCCGGCACTTCCGGGACCGCACCTGGGCCGTGCACGTGCACCGGGGCCTGCAGGAGCTGACCGCCGAGATCACCCGGTACGCCGCCGAGCTGACCCAGGAGCTGAACCGGGCCCCGAGCGTGGCCGAGCTGGTCGCCCGCTCCGGCCGCTCGGAGGAGAAGGTGCTGGAGGCGCTGGACTGCGCGGCCGCCTACACCGCCGACTCGCTGGAGACCCCGATGGGGGAGGACCGCACTCTGGGCGACAGCCTCGGCGGCGAGGACACCGCGCTGCTCGACGTGGAGCTGCACGAGTCGCTCGGGCCGGTGCTGGCCACGCTGGCGCCGCGGGAGCGGCGGATCCTGCAGCTGCGCTTCTACGGCAACCAGACCCAGTCGCAGATCGCGGCCCAGCTCGGCATCTCCCAGATGCACGTGTCCCGCCTGCTGGCCAAGACGCTGGCCTCGCTGCGCGAGCAGCTGCTCGCCTGAACCGGGGCGCACATCAGCTGACTGCGTCGGTCGTTTCGCGAGTTGTCCAACACAGTTTGACCCGATCCGGTCCGGGCATCCCGACGATCAGGTGCGCACCGTGGCGGGCCGAGCAGGGGGAGTCATGACCGCATGGACACCGATCGGGGCGCCGCTGCCGGCGCCCCGCGGACCGATCAGCGCGGCGCTGCTGGCCGCCCTGGTCCGGGCCCCGCACCAGCTGGCTCCGGTCGCCCCGGCCGCGGCGGTGGCCACGACCGACCCGCTCCTCGACGAGGACCTCGTGCTGGCCCTGCACGTCTGCTACGAGCTGCACTACCGCGGTTTCGCCGGGGTGGACGACGACTGGGAGTGGGAGCCGTCGCTGCTGGCGTTCCGGGGCACGCTGGAGTCCCGGCTGGAGGCCGGGCTGCGGGCGCTGCCCGCGCCGGAACCGGTCGAGCCGGCCGAGGTGCCACGGGCGCTGGCGGCCGTGGTCGACGCCGACGACGGCCCGTCCCTGGCCTCGTACGTGCAGCGCAAGGCGACCCTGGGCCAGGTCCGGGAGCTGCTCGTGCACCGCTCGATCTACCAGCTCAAGGAAGCCGACCCGCACACCTGGGCCATCCCGCGGCTGGCCGGGCGGCCGAAGGCGGCGCTGGTCGAGGTGCAGACCGACGAGTACGGCAACGGCCGGCCCGACCGGATGCACTCGACGTTGTTCGCCACGTCGATGCGCGAGGTCGGCCTGGACGACACGTACGGGGCGTACACGGACCTGGTGCCGGCGGTGACGCTGGCCAACAGCGTGGTGGCCTCGTTCTTCGGCCTGCACCGGCGCTGGCGGGGCGCGATCGCCGGCCACCTGGCCGCGCTGGAGATGACCTCCTCGCTGCCGATGCGCCGATACGGCACCGGGCTGCGGCGGCTGGGCCTGGGTCCGGCTGCGACCCGGTTCTTCGACGAGCACGTCGAGGCCGACGCGGTGCACGAGCAGGTGGCGGCGCACGACCTGTGCGGGGCGCTGGCCGCGGCCGAGCCGGCCCTGACCGGCGACATCCTGTTCGGCGCGGCGGTCTGCCTGGCCCTCGACGCGCGGCTGGCCACGCACCTGCTGAGCCGGTGGGAGGAGAGCCGCTCGACGCTGCGGGACACCCTCGACCCGGTGGCCGAGTCGGCCTGAGCGAAGGAGAACCCCGGTCGCGACGCTGCGACCGGGGTTCTGGCTTGTCGGGGCTAGACCGTGCGGCGGGTGTCCGGAGCCGACGTGGCGCGGAACTTCGCGGCCTTGTGCGTCCCGTCGCAGAACGGCTTGCTGGCCGACTTGCCGCACCGGCACAGCGCCACGGTCGCCCGGCCGGCGTCGATCTCGACCCCGTCCTGGGTCCGGAAGCTGACCGGCCCGCGGACCAGCAGCGGCCCGTCCTCGTACGCGGTGATGGTGACCTCGGGTGACTCCACCGCCGGTGGTTACCCGGGGGTAGAGAACGAAACCTCAGGCCGGCGGAGGACCACGGAACTCAGACCAGGACCTGGTCCACGAAGCACCAGCGCCAGTCCTCGCCGGGCTGGAACGAGCGGATCACCGGGTGGTCGGAGGCGGCGGCGTGCTTGCCGGCGTGGCGCTGCGGCGAGGAGTCGCAGCAGCCGACCTTGCCGCAGGTCAGGCACAGCCGCAGGTGCACCCACGAGGTGCCCGCGGCCAGGCAGTCCTCGCAGCCCTCGGTCGTGCTCGGGGCCGGCTCCGGCGGCAGTGCGGCGACGTGCGGGCAGTCCTTCACGCGGTCCTCCTCGATCAGCTCTGGGCGAACCTACGCCCCGGGCCTCGCGCGCCCGCGGTCGATGCGGGAACCTTCGCGGGCCGCCGGGTGTTGCCCGCGGCGGTGCCCGGCTCACGCAGGAGGAGGCTGCCCCGTGTTCTTCGAGACGCTGTTGCTGGTCCTGGCGGCGGCCGCGGTCGCCGGCCTGGCCCGCCGGACGAACCTGTCCGCACCGCTGCTGCTGGTGGTGGCCGGGATCGCGGTGTCCTTCGTCCCGGGCGTGGCCGAGTACGACCTGGAGCCCGAGCTCGTCCTCTTCTTCATCCTGCCGCCGCTGCTGTTCGCCGCGGCCTGGCAGAGCTCGGTGATCAACTTCCGGCAGAACCTGCGCCCGATCGGGCTGCTGTCCGTCGGGCTGGTGCTGTTCACCACGCTGGTGGTCGGGTTCGCCGTGCACGCGGTGCTGCCGGACCTGTCCCTGGCCGTCTGCTTCACCCTGGGCGCGATCGTCTCGCCCCCGGACGCCGTCGCCGCCACCGCGGTCGGCCGCACGGTCGGGCTGCCGCGCCGGCTGGTCACGATCCTGGCCGGGGAGAGCCTGATCAACGACGCCACCGGGCTCACCGCCTACCGGGTGGCGGTCGGGGCGGCCGTCGCGGGCGGGTTCTCGATCTGGAAGGGGCTGGCCGAGTTCGCCGCCGCCGCGCTGGGCGGGGTGCTCGTCGGCATCGTGCTGGCGGTGGTGGTGGAGCGGCTGCTGCAGCTCCTGCACGACCCGGTGCTGGAGAACTCGCTGGTCCTGCTGCTGCCGTTCCTGGCCTTCGCCGCGGCCGAGCAGACCGGCTGGGACGGCTACCACGGCTCCGGCGTGCTCGCGGTCGTCACCGCCGGGCTCTACCTCGGGCACCGCTCGCCGCGCCGGCAGACCGCGGCCACCCGGCTGCAGGGCACCGAGGTCTGGCGGGTGATCGAGTTCCTGCTCGAGTCGGTGGTGTTCGCGCTGATCGGGCTGCAGCTGCCGGGCGTCCTGGACGCGCTGTCCGAGCGCTCGGCCGGCACGCTGGCGCTGGCCGGAGCGGTCGCGCTGGGGGCGACGATCGGGGCCCGGTTCGTCTGGATGTATCCGGGGACGTACGTCCCCCGCCTCATCCCGGCCGTCGGGGCCAGGGACCCGAAGCCGCCGTGGACGTACCCGACCGTGCTGGCCTGGGCGGGCATGCGCGGGGTGGTGTCGCTGGCGGCCGCGTCCGGGTTGCCGGAGGACTTCCCGGAGCGGGACCTGATCCGGTTCCTGACCTTCGTGGTGGTGGTCGGGACGCTGCTCGTGCAGGGCCTGACGCTGCCGTGGCTGATCCGCCGGCTCGGTGTGGTCGGCTCGGAGGAGCAGCAGGACCTGATCCGGGAGGCGGGCGCGCAGCACGCCGCCGCCAACGCGGCGCTGGCCCGGCTCGACCAGGAGCTGGCCGGCGACGGGACCGTGCCCGAGGACGTGGTGTCCCGGCTGCGGGAGAAGGCCGAGATCCGGCAGCTGGGCGCGTGGGAGCGGCTCGGCGGGCGGGGCGGCTCGGACGGCGCCGCGATGGAGCCGCCGACGGTGTCCTTCCGCCGGCTGCGCCGGGCCATGATCGAGGCCGAGCGCGAGGTCTTCATCGACCTGCGCGACCGCGGCCAGATCGACGACGAGGTCCTCCTCCGCGTCCAGCGCGAGCTCGACCTCGAGGAGTCCATCCTCCAGCGCGAGTGAAGCTGTCGGTTTACCGCCTGTTCCTACGCTTTCGCCGCTCTGACGTTCCGGAGGTCTCTTCCCTCTGGGAGGTAACGCACTCCAACCCGCCGTACCAGGGCGGCGGGTCACCGTCCACGACGCCGATCTTCTCGCTGGGCTGACCGCGGGGCCCGGTCCCCCGGGATGGGGGGACCGGGCTTTCGCCCAGCGCGGAATCGTTAAGGGAAGACGGGAGGCCCTTGCGCTGATTGACTAAGGCACCATGACTGCTCCCGACAGCGGCCGCGTCGCCCGACCGGCGATCCTGACCGTCGACGACGACCCGAGCGTGTCCCGGGCGGTCGCCCGCGACCTGCGCCGCAAGTACGGCGAGGGCTACCGGATCGTCCGGGCCGAGTCCGGCCCGCAGGCGCTGGAGGCGCTGAAGGAGATCAAGCTGCGCGGCGAGCAGGTGGCCGTGCTGCTGGCCGACTACCGGATGCCGCAGATGAGCGGGATCGAGTTCCTGGAGCAGGCGATGGACCTGTTCCCGCTGGCCCGCCGCGTCCTGCTCACGGCGTACGCGGACACCGACGCCGCGATCCAGGCCATCAACGTGGTCGACCTCGACCACTACCTGCTCAAGCCGTGGGACCCGCCGGAGGAGAAGCTCTACCCGGTCGTCGACGGCCTGCTCGACGCCTGGACCACGACCTACCGGCAGCCGGCCCGGGAGATCCGGGTGATCGGTCACCGCTGGTCGGCCCGGTCCTACGAGCTGCGCGACTTCCTGGCCCGCAACTCCGTCCCGTTCCGCTGGTACCTGGCCGAGGAGGCCGAGGCCCAGCGGCTGCTGGCCGCGGCCGGCCTGGGCGACGACAAGCTGCCGGTGGTGATCACCGAGGACGGCACGGCGATGGCCGACCCGTCCGACGTCGAGATCGCCCAGCACGTCGGCCTGGCCACCATCCCGTCCACCGACTTCTACGACCTGGTCGTGGTCGGCGGCGGCCCGGCCGGGCTGGGCGCCGCGGTGTACGGCGGGTCCGAGGGCCTGCGCACGGTGCTGGTCGAGCGGCGGGCCACCGGCGGCCAGGCCGGCACCAGCTCCCGCATCGAGAACTACCTGGGCTTCCCCGACGGCGTGTCCGGCGAGCAGCTGACCGAGCGGGCCCGGCGGCAGGCGCTGAAGTTCGAGGTCGAGATGCTCACCACCCGCGACGTGGTCGGGCTGGAGCAGCGCGGCAGTGCCCGGGTGGTCCGCTTCGAGGACGGCACCGAGCTGGCCGCGCACACGGTGATCCTGGCCACCGGGGTGTCGTACCGGTTGCTGGACGCGCCCGGGCTGGCCGGCCTGGCCGGGCGGGGCGTCTACTACGGCGCCGCCACCACCGAAGGCCCGTCCTGCCGCAGCCAGAACGTCTTCATCGTCGGCGGCGCCAACTCGGCCGGCCAGGCCGCGATGTACTTCTCCCGCTACGCCGACAAGGTCACCCTGCTGGTCCGCGGCCGGTCGCTGGACTCCTCGATGTCGCGCTACCTGATCGACCAGATCGAGGGCGTCGCCAACATCGAGGTCCGGACCTGCACCGAGGTCGTCGGCGGCAGCGGGGAGGAGCACCTGGAGTCGCTGACCCTGCGCAACAACGCGTCGGGGGAGTCGGAGACGGTGCCGGCGTCGTGGCTGTTCGTGTTCATCGGGGCCGCCCCGCGTACGGACTGGCTCGACGGCTGCCTGGACCGGGACCGCCGCGGGTTCGTGCTGACCGGCCCGGACCTGGTCGTCGACGGCCGCCGCCCGTCCGGCTGGTCGCTGGACCGCGATCCCTACCACCTGGAGGCCAGCGTGCCCGGGGTGTTCGTGGCCGGCGACGTGCGGGCCGAGTCGGTCAAGCGGGTCGCGTCCGCCGTGGGCGAGGGCGCGATGGCGGTAACGTTGGTGCACCGGTACCTGGAGAAGCTATGAGCGACACCCTCACCCGCGACGAGCTGCGGCAGCTGTTCCTGTTCGAGTCGCTCAGCGACGAGCAGCTGGACTGGCTGTCCGAGCACGGCGAGGTGAAGGCGGTCCCGGCCGGTGCGGTCGTGGCGGCCGAGGGCGACCCGCCGACCTGCTTCTTCCTGCTGCTGTCGGGCACGCTGTCGCTGTCCCGGCTGGCCGGCGGCGAGAAGGTGCAGATCAACCGGACCGACCACGTCGGCTCCTACTTCGGCGCCACCCAGTCCTACCTCAGCACCGACCGGGCCTCCTCGACGTACGGGGCGACCGTCGAGGCCGTCACCGACATGCGGGTCTTCCAGCTGCCGGCCGACCAGTGGGGCGAGAAGGTCCGGGAGTGGTTCCCGATGGCCATCCACCTGCTCGACGGCATCTTCCTGGGCATGCAGAACAGCCAGCGGCTGGTCAACGAGCGGGAGCGGCTGCTCGCGCTCGGGTCGCTGTCGGCCGGCCTGACCCACGAGCTCAACAACCCGGCCGCGGCGGCCGTGCGGGCGACCGCGGCGCTGCGGGAGCGGGTGGCCGGCATGCGCCACAAGCTGGCCATGCTGGCCGACGGCGGCATCGACCCCAAGACGCTGCCGGCGCTGGTGCAGCTGCAGGAGGAGGCGGTCGAGCGGGTGGCCAAGGCGCCGAAGCTCGGCCCGATCGAGGCCAGCGACGCCGAGGACGAGCTCGGCGACTGGCTGGAGGACCACGGCGTCCGCGGCGGCTGGGACCTGGCCCCGACCCTGGTCAACGGCGGCCTGGACGTGGAGTGGCTGGAGCACGCGATCGCGATGTGCCCCAAGACGGCGAGCGAGGGCGCGGTCCGCTGGCTGGCCTACACGGTCGAGACCGAGACCCTGATGAACGAGATCGAGGACGCCACCACCCGGGTGTCCACGCTGGTCGGCGCGGCCAAGCAGTACTCGCAGATGGACCGGGCCCCGTTCCAGGTCGTCGACGTGCACGAGCTGCTCGACTCGACCCTGGTCATGCTGGCCAGCAAGATCGGCAAGGTGCGTGTGGTCAAGGACTACGACCGGACCCTGCCGCCGCTGCCGGCGTACGCGGCCGAGCTCAACCAGGTGTGGACCAACCTCATCCACAACGCCGTGCAGGCGATGGCCGGCGAGGGCACGCTGACCGTGCGGACCTCGCGGGAGGACGACTGCCTGGTCGTCGGCATCGGCGACACCGGGCCGGGCGTGCCGGAGGAGATCGCCGGCCGCATCTTCGAGCCGTTCTTCACCACCAAGCCGGTCGGCGAGGGCACCGGCCTGGGCCTGGACATCTCCTGGCGGATCGTGGTCAAGAAGCACCACGGCGACATCCGGGTCGAGTCGCAGCCGGGGGACACCTGGTTCCTGGTCCGGCTGCCGCTCACCGCCCCGGGCGACGCGCCCGACCTGGCCGGCGCCGAGGGAATCGACGACTGAGCGGTGAATGATTCCCCGGCCGCCGGGGTAAACACCACTTATGGGACTCGACGACAAGCTTGACAATGCCGCTGACAGGGTGACCGGACGCGGCAAGGAGGCCGTCGGCGCGGCCACGGACGACGAGGAGCTCCGCAACGAGGGCCGCGGGCAGCAGACCGAGGCGGACGTGAAGGACGCGGGCGAGAAGGTCAAGGACGCCGGCGACAAGGTCAAGGACGCGTTCAAGCGCTGACACACGCGGGACGTACGAGGGCATCGGTCACCGACCGGTGCCCTCGCCGCGTTCCCGGGGTACCCAGACAGCAGGAGGTGAGGGTCGATGCCCGCGAAGGAAGAGCTTCCGGCCACGCTGCAGCGCTCGCCGAAGAAGGCCCAGGAGACCTGGTCGAAGACGCACGACTCGGCCGTGGAGACGTACGGGGAGGGCGAGCGGGCCCACCGCACCGCGTTCTCCTCGCTGAAGCACTCGTTCGAGAAGGTCGGCGACCACTGGGAGGAGAAGGACGAGAAGGGCCCGTCCGACGCCCAGGCCGCCCGGTCCGGCACGTCGGCGCGCAAGGCCCGCCCCACCGCCGGCGGGGTCGACGCCAACGCGTCGAAGAAGCACCTCATGGAGGTGGCCCGGAAGCTCGACGTCCGGGGCCGGTCCTCGATGACCAAGGACGAGCTGGTCGAGGCGATCGGGAAGGCCAACAACCGGGAGAGCGCCCGCTCGCTGCGCAGGGAGAAGTAGCCCGCCGGTGATCAATCCCAGTTTGGACGATCAAATCCGGTGGGTATCAGGCAGCCATGGAATTCATCCTCTGGATCCTCGCGGTGATCCTGGTCGTGGCCGGGATCGTTCAGATCGTGCGGGGCGCGCTGCTGTTCGGCATCGTGCTCATCGTGGTGGGCCTGCTGGTCGGGCCGGGCGGGGTGAGCATCTTCACCTAACCTGCGCAGGGTCGGGGAGTGCCCGGGAGTCGTCGCCGACCCCCGGGCACTGGCATGCGCAGCTCCGGCCGAGGTGAGGTGTCGGCCTGCCCGGGTACGCACCGCAGCATGGCCCTGGACAGCATCAGAAAGGCCGCCCGGCGGGAGGCGGACGCCTACCGCGGCGGCACGGACCGCCCGCTCGGCGGCTACGTGACCACGATGGGCGTGTACGGCGCCACCGTCGCCGCGCTGAGCGCGGCCGGGGTGCTGGCCGGGCGCCGGCTGCCGGAGCGGTTCTCGCCGTACGACCTGGCGCTGCTCGGGGTCGCGACGCACAAGCTCAGCCGGACCATCACCAAGGAGAACGTGACCGCGCCACTGCGGGCGCCGTTCACCGAGTTCGGCGGCTCCCAGGGTCAGGGCGAGCTGCACGAGGAGGTCCGCGGGCACGGCCTGCGCCACTCGGTCGGGGAGCTGCTGACCTGCCCCTTCTGCCTCGCGCAGTGGGTGGCGACGGCGCTGTCGGCCGGCCTGGTGCTGGCGCCGCGGCAGACCCGCCTGGTCGCCGCCACGTTCACCGCGGTCGCGATCAGCGACACGCTCCAGAACGTCTACGCCTTCCTGCAGAAGAAGGCCGAGGGCTGAGCGCGGGCCCGGCTCCGCAGCGGAGCCGGGCCGGCCGCGACTTCCGCCTCAGGAGGAGAACGGGTTCAGCCGGGACAGCACACCCGAGGTGACCTCGGACGCCTTCTGCTGCTCGCCCTGCAGCGCGGTCAGGACCAGGATCCCGCCGGTGACGGCCGGGACGGCCCACTGCGCCAGCTTCTCCTGCTTCATCGCCTTGGCCACGTCGGGCGGCGTCTCGGCGCTGGGGTCCGTCGGCCCCTGGGCCCGCACCGGACCGGCGTTCTCGATCTTCTTGCCCAGCGCCCGCGAGTACGCGGTGACGCCGAGCGCGGCCGCGGTCAGCGCCGTCTTGGCCACCGAGTTGGCCGCGACACCCTTCTGGGCCGCGACCCGGCCCTTGTTCGCGGCCAGCAGCGCGGCCGCGCCGGCCAGGTGCGCGCCGATCGCGGCCGCGTTGACCGGGGTCCACTTGGCCCAGCCGGCCGAGGCGACCCGAGCCCGCTCCTTGTCGTCGAGCACGGCCGCACCGGCCCCGTTGAGCCCGATCGCCCCCATCAGCGAACCGCCGAACCAGGCGGCCAGCCCGACGTCGTGCAGGGTCCGTACGAGCGTGTTGCGGTCAGCCATGGAAACTTCCTTCCAGGTCCGTCCATCGGGAGTCCGGGGGTTTCCCGGCTGGTAGATCGCCTAACGGGGTCGCCCGTCCGGTGTGACGTTGAACGCGCTGAGTAGCGCTTCTCGTCCGATCGGGTTTGGCTGGAGAGCAGCCCGGGGACGCTGGTTCCGACGATGCTTGAGGCGCAGGCATCACCCCCGCAAGCGGCAACCGCTCACTCCCGGTGACATCGGGTTGCCCACCATCCGGAGGTGTATGCGTGCGAGTGCTCGGCATCAACGCCATCTACCACGACCCCGCGGCCGCTCTCGTCGTCGACGGGGAGGTCGTCGCGGCGGCCGAGGAGGAGCGGTTCAGCCGGCGCAAGCACGGCAAGCGGCCGGTCCCGTTCGCGGCCTGGGAGCTGCCCGAGCAGGCGGCGAAGTGGTGCCTCGCCGAGGCCGGCCTGACCGCCGCCGACGTCGACGTGGTGACGTACTCGTTCGATCCGGCGCTGGTCCGCCCGCCCGAGGAGATCGGCGTCACCGACCCCTGGGACCACCTGCGCACCACGTACGCGCAGCGGGCCCCGCAGTTCCTGGCCACCGCGCTGCCCGGCCTGGACCCGGACACCGTCCGCTACGTCCAGCACCACGTCGCCCACGCCGCCTCGGCCGGCCTGGCCGCGCCGCACCCGGAGTCCTCGGTGCTGGTGCTGGACGGCCGCGGCGAGGCGATCTCGCACCTGGCCGGCCGCTACGACGCCGCCGGGGCGCTGACCGTGCTGGCGACCCAGTCGCTGCCGCACTCCCTCGGCCTGCTCTACGAGGACGTCACCGAGCACCTGGGCTTCCTGCGCTCGTCCGACGAGTACAAGGTGATGGCCCTGGCCTCGTACGGGGCGCCGCGGCACCTGCCGATGCTGCGGGAGGCGATCCGCACCACCGGCGACGGCGGCTTCCGCACCGAGCCGGTGGCCTGGGACGCGCTGGCCAAGCGGCTGGCCCCGGGCGCCGAGTTCACCGACGCGCACGCCGACCTGGCCGCGAGCGTGCAGGCGCGGCTGGAGGAGGTGCTGCTGGAGCTGGTGACCTGGCTGCACGACCGGACCGGGGACCGCGTCCTGACCATGGCCGGCGGGGTCGCGCTCAACTGCGTGGCCAACTCGCGGCTGGCCGCCGACGGCCCGTTCGAGACGATCTGGGTGCAGCCGGCCGCCGGCGACTCCGGCACCGCCCTCGGCGGCGCCCTGCACGCGGCCGCGCAGGCGGGGGAGCGGGCCGCCCCGATGCCGGGCGCCGACCTGGGCCGGGGCTGGACCGACGACGAGCTGGCGGCCTGGCTGGACACCGCCCGCTGGCCCTACACCAAGCCGGCCGACCTGGCCGGCGAGGTGGCCGAGGTGCTGGCCCACGACGGGGTGGTGGCCTGGTTCGCCGGCCGGGCCGAATACGGCCCCCGCGCGCTCGGGCACCGCTCGCTGCTGGCCAACCCGGGCCGGCGGGAGATGCTGACCAAGCTCAACGACGTCAAGGGCCGGGAGCAGTTCCGGCCGGTGGCGCCGATGATCCGGCTGGACCGGGCCGCGGACGTCTTCGACGGGCCGCTGCCCAGCCCGTACATGCTGTTCGTGCACCAGGTCCGGCCGGAGTGGCGGGACCGGATCCCGGCCGTCGTGCACGTCGACGGCACGGCCCGGGCGCAGACGGTGGACCCGGAGACCGAGCCCGGGGTGGCCGCGCTGCTGACCGCGTTCGAGCGCAAGACCGGGCTGCCGTGCCTGGTCAACACGTCGCTGAACACGGCCGGGCGGCCGATCGTGGACGACCCGCGGGACGCGCTGGAGCTGTTCGGCTCGGCGCCGGTGGACGTGCTCGTGCTGGGGCCCTACCTGGTACGGCGGCCGCTGTCGTGACGGGGCCGGCCTTCTCGGTGGTGATCCCGACGGTCGGCCGGCCGTCGCTGCGGGTGCTGGTCGACGCGCTGCGGGCCGGGACCGGACCGCAGCCCGTCTCCGTGGTGGTGGTGGACGACCGGCCGGAGCCGTGGGTCCCGCTGGACCTGCCCGACTGGGCCCCGCTGCAGGTGGTCCCGGGATCGGCCCGGGGGCCGGCCGCGGCCCGCAACGTGGGCTGGGGCGCGACCGCGACGCCGTGGGTGGCGTTCCTGGACGACGACGTGCTGCCGCCGCCGTCGTGGACCGCCGACCTGGTCGCGGACCTGGCGCCGCTGCCGCCGTCGGTGGCCGGCTCGCAAGGCCGGGTGCGGGTGCCGCTGCCGGCCGGCCGCCGCCCGACCGACTGGGAGCGGGTCACCGCCGGGCTGGCCGACGCGGCCTGGGCCACCGCCGACATGGCCTTCCGGCGCTCGGCCCTGGTCCGGGTCGGCGGGTTCGACGAGCGCTTCCCCCGGGCCTACCGGGAGGACGCCGACCTGGCCCTGCGCCTGCAGGACGCCGGCTTCACGCTGGTCCGGGGGACCCGCGAGGTGCAGCACCCGGTCCGCCCGGCCTCCCCCTGGATCTCCGTACGGACCCAGGCCGGCAACGCCGACGACGCGCTGCTGCGGCGGCTGCACGGCCGGGACTGGCGCGCGCGGGCCGGGGCCGGCCGCGGACGACTGCCGCGCCACAGCGTTGTCACCGCCGCGGGCGTCGCCTCGTTGATCGGTGTCATGACCCGCAACCGGAAGCTCACGATCGGTGCCGGCCTGGCCTGGCTGGCCGGGACGGCCGAGTTCGCGGCGGCGCGGATCGCCCCCGGCCCCAGGACCCCGGCCGAGGTGGCCACGATGGCGGTCACCTCGGCGGTGATCCCGCCGGTGGCGGTCGCGCACCGGGTCCGCGGCGAGCTGGCCGCCCGCCGGGCCCGGCCGCTGGCCCGGCCGGCGTTCGCGATCCTCTTCGACCGCGACGGCACGCTGGTGCACGACGTGCCCTACAACGGCGACCCGGCGCTGGTCGAGCCGGTGCCGGGGGCGCTGGCGGCGGTGACCCGGCTGCGGGCCGGTGGCGTCCCGCTGGGCGTGGTCACCAACCAGTCCGGGATCGGCCGCGGCACGGTCACCCGGGAGCAGGTCGACCGGGTCAACGCCCGGGTGGAGGAGCTGCTCGGGCCGTTCGACACCTGGCAGCTGTGCCCGCACACCCCGGACGCCGGCTGCGAGTGCCGCAAGCCGAAGCCGGGCCTGGTGCTGGCCGCGGCCGAGGCCCTCGGCGTGCCGGCGTCGCGGTGCGTGGTGATCGGCGACATCGGCGCGGACGTGGCCGCGGCCCGGGCCGCCGGTGCCCGCGCGGTGCTGGTGCCGACCGCGGCGACCCGGCCGGAGGAGGTGCGGGCGGCGCCGGTGGTGGCGGCCGACCTGCGCTCCGCGGTCGAGGTCGCGCTGGCGATGGCCGGGTCGACGGGCGGGCCCGGATGAGCCGGGTCCTGGTGGCCCGGCTGGACAGCGACGGCGACGTCCTGCTGGCCGGCCCGGCCGTCCGCGCGGTCGCGGCCGCGGCCGAGGTCGTGCTGCTGGTCGGGCCGCGCGGGCGGCAGGCGGCCGGGCTGCTGCCCGGGGTCTCGTCCATCGTGGTCTGGCGGGCGCCCTGGATCGACCCGGCCCCGGAGCCGGTGGATCCGTCCGATGTGGACCGTCTCATCGCGACGGTGCGGTCGCTGGCGGTGGACGAGGCGGTGCTGCTGACCTCGTTCCACCAGTCGGCGTTGCCGCTGGCGCTGCTGCTGCGGCTGGCCGGGGTGCCGCGGGTCACCGCGGTCAGCGACGACTACCCGGGCTCGCTGCTGGACGTGCGGCACCGGATCGACGGCGACGTGCCCGAGGCCGAGCGCGGCCTGTCCACCGCGGCCGCGGCCGGGTTCGTGCTGCCGCCCGGGGACGACGGGCTGCTGCGGGTCCTGCCCGCCCCGGACGTGTCCGCGCTGGCCGGGCCGGGCCCGTACGTGGTGCTGCACCCGGGCGCGTCGGTGCCGGCCCGGGCCTGGTCGCCGGAGCGCTGCGCCGAGGCGGTGGCGGCGCTGGTCGCCTCCGGCCGCCGCGTCGTGATCACCGGCGGCCCGGCCGAGGTCGCCCTGACCGCCGCCGTCGCCGCGGGCGCGGCCGCCGCCGGGGCCGGCGGGGGAGCCGTGGTCGACCTGGGCGGGCGGACCAGCCTGGCCGAGCTGTCCGGCGTGCTGGCCGGCGCCGATGCGGTCGTGGTCGGCAACACCGGCCCGGCCCACCTGGCCGCCGCCGTCGGCACCCCGGTCGTCTCGCTGTTCGCGCCGGTCGTGCCGGCCGCCCGCTGGGCCCCGTACGGGGTGCCGAGCGTGCTGCTGGGCGACCAGGACGCGCCCTGCCGGCTCACCCGGGCCACCGTCTGCCCGGTCCCCGGCCATCCCTGCCTGGACATGGTCACCGGCACGGACGTGGTGGTCGCGGTGGAGAAGCTGGTGAGCGCATGAGGATCCTCAGCTGGCACGTGCACGGCGCCTGGAGCACGGCATTCGTGCAGGGCGACCACGACTACCTGGTGCCGGTGGTGCCGGACCGCGGCCCGGACGGGCGCGGCCGGGCCCGGACCTACGACTGGCCCGGGCGCGTGCGCGAGGTGACGCCGGCCGAGCTGGCCACCGAGCCGGTCGACGTGCTGGTGCTGCAGCGCCCGCGGGACCTGGAGCTGGCCCGGCAGTGGCTCGGGGACCGCCGCATCCCGGCCGTCTACGTCGAGCACGACTGCCCGCGCGGCGACGTGCCCCACACCCGGCACCCGCTGGCCGGCCGCAGCGACATCCCGATCGTGCACGTGACCCACTTCAACGCGCTGATGTGGGACTCCGGCCGGGCCCCGACCGAGGTCATCGAGCACGGCGTGGTCGACCCCGGTCCACTGTGGACCGGCGAGCTGGAGCGGATCGGGATCGTGGTCAACGACCCGGCCCGGCGCGGCCGGCTGGTCGGCGCCGACCTGGTGCCGGTCTTCGCCGGGATCGCCCCGGTCGACCTGTTCGGGATGAACACCGACCGCGTCGCCGGGGTCGCGGCGCACGACCTCCCGCAGCTCGAGATGCACAACCAGCTGGCCAGGCGCAGGGTGTACGTGCACCCGTTCCGGTGGACGTCGCTGGGGCTGTCACTGGTCGAGGCCATGCACCTCGGCATGCCGGTGGTGACCCTGGCCACCACCGAGGCGGTCGAGGCCGTGCCGCCGGGTGCGGGTGCGTGCTCCAACCGGATGGACGTGCTGACCGGCGCCGTGCGGCGCCTGCTGGCCGACCCGGCCGAGGCCGCCGAGGCCGGCCGGGTGGCCCGGCGGGCGGCGTTGGCCCGCTACGGCCTTGCTCGTTTCCTGCACGACTGGGACCGACTGCTCAAGGAGGTGACCCGATGAGGATCGCCATGGTGTCCGAGCACGCCAGCCCGCTCGCCGCGGTCGGAGGCGTGGACGCGGGTGGACAGAACGTGCACGTCGAGTCGCTGGCCCGCGCGCTGGCCCGGGCCGGGCACGGCGTCACCGTCTACACGCGACGCGACGCCGCCGACCTGCCGGACCGGATCCGCACGGCCGACGGCGTGGTCGTCGAGCATCTGACCGCGGGTCCGGCGGCGCCGCTGCCCAAGGACGACCTGCTGCCCCTGCTCGGGGAGCTGAGTTCCGCGCTGGCGGCCCGGCTGGCCGCGGACCGCCCGGACGTGGTGCACGCGCACTTCTGGATGTCCGGGCTGGCCGCGCTGTCCGCCACCCGCGGGCTCGACATCCCGGTGGTGCAGACCTTCCACGCCCTCGGGGTGACGAAGCGGCGCTTCCAGGGCCGCCACGACACCAGCCCGCCGGTGCGGATCCGGATGGAGCGGGCGCTGGCCCGCAACGCCGACCGGGTCATCGCCACCTCCACCGACGAGGTCGCCGAGCTGCTGCGGGTCGGCGCGTTCCGGGACCGGATCACGGTCGTGCCCTGCGGCGTCGACGTCGAGCAGTTCACCCCGGACGGGCCGGCCGCGGAGAAGGGTGACCGGCCGCAGCTGCTGTGCATCGGCCGGCTGGTGCCGCGCAAGGGCTTCGACACCGTGATCCGGGCGCTGGCCGCGATCCCGGACGCGGAGCTGGTCATCGCCGGCGGCCCGGTGGCGGAGAAGCTGGACGACGACCCGGAGGCGGCCCGGCTGCGGCGGCTGGCCCAGCGGTTCGGGGTGGCCGACCGGCTGCGGCTGATCGGCGCGGTGCCCCGGCCGGACATGCCGGCGCTGCTGCGCTCGGCCGACGTCGTGGTCTGCACGCCCTGGTACGAGCCGTTCGGCATCGTGCCGCTGGAGGCGATGGCCTGCGGCGTCCCGGTGGTGGCGAACGCGGTCGGCGGGTTCCTGGACACCGTGGTCGACGGCGCCACCGGCACGCTGGTGCCGCCGCGCCGCCCCGACCAGCTGGCCGCGGCCGTCCGCAAGCTGCTGTCGGAGCCGTTCTGGCGGGAGGCCTACGGGACGGCCGGGGTCGACCGGGCCCGCTCCCGCTACTCCTGGGACCGCATCGCCGCCGGCACCCTGGCCGTGTACGAGGACCTGCTCGGCCGCGGCGCACCGGTGACCGACGACGAGCTGGCCGAGGACGAGATGAACCCGGCCGGGACGCCGGCGTGACCGGAGGGCCGCTGGTCGTCGTCGGCGACGCGCTGCTGGACCGGGACGTCAGCGGGCGGGCCGACCGGCTCAGCCCGGACGCGCCGGTGCCGGTGGTCAGCGAGCTGACCGAGACCGACCGGCCCGGTGGGGCCGGCCTGGCCGCGCTGCTGGCCGCCCGCGACGGGCTCGACGTCGTGCTGGTCACCGCGCTGGGCGCGGACCCGGCCGGGGAGCGGGTGGCGGGGCTGCTGACCGAGGCCGGCGTCACCGTGGTCGCGGGCCGGCTGCCGGGCCGGACCCCGACCAAGGAGCGGGTCCGGGTCGCCGGCCAGTCGCTGCTGCGGCTGGACCGGGAGGAGGCCGCGCCCGGCCCGCCGGTGGTCACCGGGGACATGGTCGCCGCGGTCCGCCGCGCCGGGGCCGTGCTGGTCTCCGACTACGGCCGCGGGCTGGCCGCCGACCCGGCCCTGCGGGCCGCGATCGAGCGGGCCGCCCACCGGGTGCCGGTGGTCTGGGACCCGCACCCGCGCGGCGCCGACCCGGTGCCCGGCGTGCGCCTGGTCACCCCCAACCTGTCCGAGGCGCTGCGCTTCACCGGCCGTACGGCCGACGCCGGGATGGTGTCCGCGGCCGCCGGGGCCGGCCGCGAGCTGGCCGGGCGCTGGCAGGCCGGCGGCGTGGCGGTGACCCTCGGGGCGGGCGGGGCGATGCTGGCCGGCCCGGACGGCGTCCCGCTGGCCGTGCCGGCCCCGGTCACGGCGCCGGCGGCC
>DATDKW010000173.1:0-11345 GCA_036519715.1 Mycobacteriales bacterium | reverse complement strand
CGCGACCGGGGTCAGCGCGGCCACGGCCCCGGCGATCAGCCCGGCCGCCGGTCCGGCCCAGCGCTTGACCGTCCCGTACAGCAGGCCGGTGGTGGCCACGCCCATCAGCGCCTGCGGCACCAGGATCGACCAGCTCGACAGGCCGAAGGCCCGTACGGACAGGGCCATGACCCACAGCGAGGCCGGCGTCTTGTCCACGGTGATCGAGTTGGCCGCGTCCGAGGAGCCGTAGAAGAAGGCCTTCCAGGACTGGGATCCGGCCTGCACCGCGGCCGAGTAGAACGAGTTGGCCCAGCCGGACCGGTCCAGACCCCAGAGGGAGAGGACCGCGGTCGCGACGAGCAGGCCGAGCGCGGCCGGGCGGGCCCAGCGGGGGTCGCCGGCCGGTCCGTGCCACAGCCGGCGGGCCCGGCCGGGCGCCTTCCGCCGAGGCTCCTCCGCCCGGGTCTCGGCGGCCCGCGGGGGCAGCGTGGTGGTCATCGCCAGTTCTCCGTTCCTCGGGGTGTCACCGACACCCTCCGGCCCGACCTTGGCCGGACCCTGTGCACGGCCTGGGCCCGGCCTGTGAGCCCTAACGGATGCGGGCCTCGCTGTGGAGGCGGTCGAGGAGGGCGGCGACGTCAGCGGGGTGGCCGTGGCGGGTGAACCATCCGGCCACTGTGGACGCGTCCCGGTCCAGAAAGGACGGTCCCTGCGGGTTGCCCACGACGTCGACCAGCTGGGGCAGGTCGATCATCACCAGCCGGTCGCGGTGCACCAGCAGGTTGAAGGCGGACAGGTCGCCGTGGGCGTAGCCGGCGCCGGCCAGGGTGACCATCAGCTCCACCGCCTGCTCCCACAGGCCGGCCAGCTCGGCGCCCCGGCCCGGCCACTCGGACAGCCGGGGCGCCGCCGACCCGTCGGGCTCCCCGATGAACTCCAGCAGGATCTCGGTCCCGACGATCTGGACCGGGTACGGCACCGCCGACCCGAGCTGGTGCAGCAGGGCCAGCGCGTCGAACTCGGCCCGGGCCCAGTGCCCGGCCAGCAGCTGCCGGCCGAAGGCGCTGCGGTTGTGCATGGCCCGCGCGTCCCGGGTCCGGCGGGTCCGCCGTCCCTCCTGGTAGACCGCGCTGCGGTGGAACTGCCGGTGCTCGTCGTCCCGGTAGCGCTTGGCCGCCAGCAGGCACGACCGGCCGCCGTCCGGCACCTCGCGCCGGAGCAGGTGGACGTCGGCCTCCTTGCCGGTCTTGAGGACCCCGAGCTCGTGGTCGACGGCGGCGAGCTCAGTCACCAGCCAGTCCGGGTACGGCTGCGGGCCCCGTTCGGAGGCCTGCGACTGGTCCCAGGTGGACCAGCGGTCGCCGCCGCCGGGGATGTCGTCGGCGGAGGCGCCGACCTCGATCGGGCCGGTGGTGAGCCGGATCCAGTCGAGCTCGTTGCCGAAGTACGGCGCGTATTCGGCATGGTCGTCGATGCGGTTCTTGCGGCGTGACACGGTGGGCATCTCCAGCGGAGCCGGGCCCACCGGCGAGCGCGTCAGCCGGCGGGCTGGGGACGGGCAGCGGACAGCGCCCGGACGTCGTGGGTCACTGAGTCCTCCTCCCGCACCGCCGGCCATGGCCGGCACCGGTTCACGGCGACTGTCGCCCGGACTCGGACGCCCGGGCAACCGATTTACGGCTCGTCACCCGGCTGGGCCATTGACCGACCCTTTTCACCTGAGTTAAATCGAGTGTTGAAGTAAGGAGCGACCTCCGGTGCCGGTCCGCCGCCGGCACCGGAGGGCGCTTCCCACCTCTGAGCCCCGGGGGGACATCGCGCGGGGCCACCGACAGCTGCGGCGGCGTGCCCAGGCGGCCCGGGACCACACGCGGGTGTCGCCGCCTAAGAGAGCTGAACGCCACGGGACCCCCGTCCACTGTGGACGGGGGTCCCGGTGCGGTCCGCGGTCAGACCCGCCGGGCGGCGGCCGTGCGCAGGTTGCGGCTGAGCAGGACGCCGAGGCCGATCATGCCGGCGCCGAGGACGAAGTGCAGCCAGTCGTCGGCCGAGTTGATCGGCACGAAGTTGGCCGAGCTGTCCTTGTCGATGACCAGGCCGTAGAGCCAGAGCACGAGGTAGATCACGCCGCCGCCGATGAGGTAGGTGCGGGAGCCCTCATTGGTGCGCGACATCAGCACCCCGGCCAGACCGAACAGCAGGTGCACGACGTTGTGCAGGATCGACACCTGGAAGATCCCGAAAAGGTCGGCGCCGGAGTTGTGGCCGGCGCCGCTCATGTCGCCGTAGTCGGTCGTGATGCCCGGGATGAAGCCGAGCACGCCGACCAGGAGGAAGACTGCGCCGACCAGGAGGGCGGCGGTCCGGAGAAGGCTGCGCGGCTGGACCGCGGAGCGCCCGGTGTTTGACATCGTCCAGTTCCCTTTCGAACGTTGGGCGACGTGCGATACCCGGCCGGACGCAGGTCATGCCTGCCTCAGCGGCGACCCTTGGCCGGATCGGCCAGCGGCACGACCCGGCGCTCGCCGAGCCGGGTCAGCAGCGCCAGCGGCGCGGTCGCGGCGGTGAGGAGGCGGGCGGCGACCGGGCGGCCCTGCCGGCGCAGCAGCGGCCCGGCGATGCCGGTCATCACCGCGGTCACGCCCGGCAGCGGGCGCCCGTACAGGGTCAGCTCGGTGACCAGCCCGTCCCGGTCGAACCGGAGCAGCTGCGCCTCCTCGACCGGCTGGCCGCCGGCCGTCGCGTGGAAGAACAGCGCCCGGGTGTGCTCGTCGCCGACCCCGGTGTGGAAGCTCAGGTCGGTCAGCACCTCCCAGGCCGCGCCGAACACCTGGCACAGCTGATCCGGCCCGTGGAACCGGAAGGCCGCCGTCAGCGGCGAGATCATGACGACGTCCGGGGTCAGGCAGCGGCGAAGCAGGTCGACGTCCTTGTCCCGGCTCGCCTGCTGCCAGGTTGCGACAGTTTCGTCCACAGTGGTCACATTGTGGAGATTACGCCGAGGCGGCTCTCTCCCTGGCGGCGATCCGGGCCCGGACCTCGGGGCGGCGCAGCGGCGGCACGGTCGGCGGCGGCTGCCGGCGGGCCGGCAGCGCGGCCAGCAGCGCATGGACCTCGGCGGTCACGTGCTGGATCGCGTGCTCGTACGCGTCCTCGGCGCCGGCGGGCGGCTTCTGCAGCCCCGACACCTTCCGGATGAATTGCCGGGCCGCCGCCTCGATCTCGTCGTCACTGGCCGGCGGCTCCAGCCCCCGCAACTCCGTGATGTTCCGACACATCCCTCGATCCTATCGACGGTGGCGCTCAGGTCCTCGACTCCGAGGACGCGTCAGGTCGACGGGTACGGCAGGACCGCGTCGGCCATGGCCCGCCCGACCCAGTCCGCGTACTGCTCGCCGGTCCAGGTGCCGATACAGGCACGCCGCGGGACGGTGCGGGTTGCCGGGGCCCGGTTCGGGGTGGTGGTCAGGAGATGGCGAGATGGGGAGTGAGCGCGATGGTGACGAAGCGGACCGTGCGGCCGAGCAGGCAGGTCGCTGCGAAGGCGGCCGGGCGCATGGGGGTGCGGCCCAGGTAGACGCTGACGGCCAGCAGCGGTGGGAATCCGGTGACGGCGCTGGCCAGCAGCACCCCGGTCGCCTGGCGGGGGCGTTCCATCACCTCGACCAGTCGCGCGCCGGCCGCCTTGGGACCGGCGAGCATCGTGCCCAGCCGGCCCGGTGGTTCCGGCGCGCCGGGCGGGCGCCGGCTCAGCCGGTGCTGCAGCCAGGGCGAGCGGATCGCGCCGCGGGCACCCAGGAAGATCAGGACCTTGCCGGCGGTCTGACCGGCGGCGGCGGCCACGCCGAGCGCCACCGGCGGCGCGCCGGTCGTCGCCACGGCCGCGATCAGGTACGGCTCGGCCGGGGTGAACGGCAGGAAGGCCGACAGGAGCCCGACGGCCGCGGCCGCCAGGACGGCGATCATGGCTGGGCGGGCAGCAGGCCGGCCGGCAACCTGGCGGCGGAGACCAGGGAGACGACCTTCACCGCGGCGACCCCGAGGGCGAACGTGACCGCCGCGGCCGTCGGCGCGACGACCGCCAGGATCACCACCGCGGCGGTGTTCAGCGCCTTCGCCGGCGGGGACCAGTTCCATCGGTAGATCCGCCCGTCGACGCCGGCGAAGTAGTTCGGGCCCAGCACCGGCCAGCGCAGGAACATCAGGCTCAGCAACTGGTCGACGACCATGAACTGAGCCAGGAACAGCGCGACCGGCAGGGCGGCGGAGGGCCGCAGGACGATCAACGCGGCGGCGCAGGCCGACGTGCAGGCACGGTCGGCGACGATGTCGAAGACCGCGCCGGTGCGCGTCTCCTGTCCGAGAGCGCGGGCGGCGGCACCGTCGAGGATGTCGCCGACCCAGTAGATGAGGTACGCCGCGACGAGCAGTGCGGCGCTGCGGTGGCTCAGCGCCGCCACGGCCAGCCCGACGGAGCCGGCCGTCCGTACGGCGGTGACGGCGTTGGGAACGTTGAGCAGCGTGACCGGCGGGCTGAGGCCGAGGGTGGTCACTCGGCGTCCTTGAGGATGCGGTGCATGTCCGCGGTGCGCCGGTTGAGATCGGCCAGCTGCGCGGTCACCTCGGCGAGCAGGCGTTGCGTGTCGCCGGCCTGCTGGGCGTACTGCCGTTGCAGTTCGGCCGACACGACTGCCCGCTTGCGGACGCCCGCGTACCAGACCGCCGAGATCAGCAGGGCGGCGACGACGACGAGGAAGACCGAGGCGGTGATGTCCATCTAACTGTGTCCTTTCGGTACGGCGTCGCCGTCGGCGGCGTTGCTCAGGGTCGTGACGGCGACCGCCACCACGTCGGGCGTGAGGTGCAGCGAGAACGGCGTGGCCTCGTAGTACTTGAGCGCCTTGCCGTCGGCGGACAGCTCCAGGTGCGCGCTGACCAGCCCGGCCTTCTCCAGCTTCTTGAGGTGCACCTGCAGCAGCGCGCGGCTGATGCCCAGGTCGCGGGCGAGCTGGGAGACATAGGCGCGCTCGCCGGTCAGGGCGGCGAGCACGCGCAGCCGGTGCGGGCTGGCCAGGGTGGCCAGGACCTCGATCAGCCGATCGCCGCTCAGCTCCCCCCATAGCTCGCCTTGGCTCATGCCAATTATTATTGGCAGGCGCAAGCGCGGTCGTCAACCGACGACCGACGCCTGTGCGCGGTGACCCGCTCGCTCGCGCGGTCAGAAGGTAGTGCGAGATCGGCGGCGGTCCTGGGTGGATGCCGGTCGTGAGCAGCGTCCTCGCCCGTCTCGGGAGCGGCCCGCGACCTCTGGCGACCCGGCGTCGGCCGGCGCTCGGGCAGGCTTAGGGTGGCGACATGGCTGCCGTCGACCTCGACGACCTCGTTGTCGCCGATGCTGACGAGCTGCGGGAGTGGTTGCGCCTCCACCACGCGACGTCCCCAGGAGTCTGGCTCGCGCTGACCCGCAAAGGCGGCACCGTGACGACGGTGACCTGGCAGGAGGCGGTCGACGAGGCCCTGTGCGTCGGCTGGATCGATGGACAGGCCAGGAAGCGTGATGAGGAAACGTCCTCGATCCGGTACACCCCGCGCGGGCCCCGGAGCATGTGGTCCAGGCGCAACGTGGGCCACGTCGCCAGGCTGGAAGCGGCAGGACGGATGCTGCCGGCGGGCCGCGCCGCGGTTGCGGCGGCCCAGGCCGACGGCCGGTGGGAAGCGGCGTACGCGCCACCGTCCGAGTCCGAGGTCCCGAGCGACCTCGGCGCGGCCGTGGCCGCCAATCCGGCCGCACAGGCGATGTTCGACGTCCTCACCAGGACCAACCGCTACACGCTCATTCACCGTCTTGGGGCGGTCAAACGGGCCGAGACACGCGCGCGGAAGATCGCCGAGTACGTCGAGATGCTCGCGCGCCACCAGACGCCATACCCGCAGAAGGCCAGGCCCGACGACCCCGCCTGAGAAACCCACGCGGCCTCACCGCGGATTCACTCCGGTCGCACCTTCCACCTCGAGGATCGCCGGGTGGCTGCGGCGGCGCTTCCCGACCGGGACAGCGATGCACGTGTCCGCGCGGCCGGTGACGGCAGTCCTGCTCCCCGGCTTCGGAGGGGCGGCAGAACGGGGCCGTGGACTCCTCGGCCGACCGGGAGGGCGGCGGCCGGCGACGCCGGGCTGCGCCTGCCTCCGGACGGCAGGACCGGCTCACCACCGTGATCCGCCACGGAGCGGCTCCACCGGCCGCCACGGGGATCAGCCTGGCGCCGGTCCCGGTGCCCGGTGGGTTAAGGCGGGTGTCGCTTCGGGGTAGACCAGGGACGGGCTCGACACCCCAGCTCACAACCAGACCAGTTCGCGAGCGGAAGGCATCACAGTGGAGATCATCGGAGTTCTCATCGCGGGCCTGATCATCGGGCTCCTCGGCAAGTTCGTCGCGCCCGGCAATCGCGACAACATCCCGCTCTGGCTGACCGTGATCTGCGGTGTCGGCGGCGTGTTGATCGGCTACTACCTGGCCGCCGCGCTGGGTGTCGAGGCGACCAAGGGCATCGACTGGATCCGCTGGATCATCAGCATCATCGTCGCCGCTGTCCTCGTCGTGATCGCGGCCACGGTCACCGGCCGCGGCGCGGGCCGCAGGGTCTGACCCCTTCCGGACGACTCGCGGCGCCGAACCGGCGCCAGCACGCGGTGGCTGACGGGGATGGCTCGGTGCAGGCGCGCCGGCCCATCCGCGTCAGCCGTCCGCGGCGGCCGAGGTCGGCGGGCCCGGCGGCCAGCGCCCCGTCTGCTGGCCCGGCTCGACCCTCCACACCTCCGGCAGCAGTGGCTTCGGTCAGCGGCGGGGCCGCTTCGCCGGCAGGGCGGCGGCGTGGTCGGGACGTAGGTCTGCAGGGTGCGCGGCGTGCGCTGGTAACCGGTCGACGGCGGCCGGTCCGGCAGCGTCAGCGGTGCCTTCGCCACCTGCTGGTACGGGACCGTGGACAGCAGGTGCGCGATCATGTTGAGCCTCGCCCGGCGCATGTCGTCGCCCTCGACGACGTACCAAGGGGACTCCGAGAGGTCGGTGTGGACGAACATCTCGTCCTTGGCCCGCGAGTAGTCCTCCCACCGACTGATCGACTCCAGGTCCATTGGGGACAGCTTCCACCGCCGCATGGGGTCGTGCAGCCGGTCTGCGAAGCGGCGCTGCTGCTCGGCGTCGCTGACGGAGAACCAGTACTTGCGCAGCAGGATCCCGTCCTCGACCAGCAGCCGCTCGAAGATCGGTGCCTGGTGCAGGAAGCGCTGGTGCTCCGGCTTCGTGCAGAAGCCCATCACCCACTCCACGCCGGCGCGGTTGTACCAGCTGCGGTCGAACAGGACGATCTCACCGGCCGCGGGGAGCTCCTCGACGTAGCGCTGGAAAATACCACTGGGTGCGCTGGCGCTCCGTCGGCGCGGGGAGCGCGGCGATGCGGGCGACCCGGCTGTTGAGATACTGGGTGATCCGCTTGATGGCGCCGCCCTTTCCGGCCGCGTCCCGGCCCTCGAAGACGACGACCAACCGGACACCCTCCTGCCGGACCCACTCCTGCATGACGACGAGCTCGCTCTGCAACCTGACCAGCTCGCGCTCGTAGATCTTCCGGGCCGACTTGGGAGGGGAATCCGGGCCTCGGGTCATGGCTGCTCCACGGAGAGGTGACGCCCTCAGGATGTCAGGGACCCGCAGGCGGCGCCCGGTATTCATGGCACCTCTCGTGGCCGCGGATCGGCGCGCTCTACTGCTGCCCGTCCCGCTCACCGACCGGCCCGGCCCGCCGGAGATCGTGTCCACCCGGGCCCGCAGCCGGGACGCGCTGATCCTGCGGCTCAGGGCGGAGGCTCCGGGATTCGAACCCGGGATGGGGTGTAAGCCCCAAACCGCATTAGCAGTGCGGCGCCATAGACCGGACTAGGCGAAGCCTCCTGGCGACCGCAAGCGGTGCCGGAGCGGAAGTGTACCGGCTGGGCGCCCCCCGCCGGTACGCAGGCGGACGCACCCAGAGCGGGCGGACCGGGGCCAATCGGACCGGGGCCGTGTGGGACGGCTCATCGCTGGCGGAAAGGGGCCGATCCGCGCCGGTGTTGTCGCAACCCAGGTTCGACTAACACAACCGGTACACCTAGGGTGTCCCTGTGAAAGCGGGACGGGGGTCCGTGCCTGTGTACCAGGTGCTCGCCGATGCGCTGCGTGCGCGGATCCTCACCGGGGAGCTGAAGCCGGGCGCGCGGCTGCCGATCGAGCCGGACCTCTCCTCCCTGTACGGGGTGAGCCGGTCGACCGTGCGTGAGGCGCTGCGCGTGCTGGCCAGCCAGAACCTCATCACCACGACCCGGGGCGTGTCCGGCGGCTCGTTCGTCGCCTATCCCAACCCGGAGCAGATCGCCGGCTACCTCGAGGCCAGCCTGCGGCTGCTGACCCAGTCGGACAACCTCACCATCGGCCAGCTCGCCGAGGCCCGGCAGATGCTGGAGGTGCCGGCGGCGGGGCTCGCGGCCCGGCGGCGCTCCGAGGAGCAGCTGCAGGCCCTGAAGATGGCCCTGTTCGAGCGCGGGCAGGTCAGCCTGGAGCAGGCGATCGCGGCCAGCAAGACGTTCCACACCGCGCTGGTGCGGGCGACGGGCAGCCCGCTCGTCGAGGTGCTGACCAGGCCCGTCTTCGAGGTCGTGTACGACCACGTGCAGGGCTGGGACGCGCCCCCCGGCTTCTGGCCCCGGATCGCCGGCGACCACGAGCGGATCTTCGACGCGGTCGCCGCCCAGGATCCGGCCTCGGCCCAGGACGCCGTCCGCGACCACCTCCGCAAGCTGCGCCCCGCCTGCGCGTAGGTCCCGCGCACAGGTCAGGCCGGTCGGCCGGCCAGCCCGGCGACGATGTCCGCCGCCACCTCCAGGTACGCCTGCCGCGCCGACGCCGACAGCTTCCGCAGCAGGATCCGGCCGCCCGGCTGCAGCCCGGCGTCGAAGGGAACCTCGTGCACGGACCGCGACCGCCGCGACAGGTCGGCCTTGATGTCGCGGAGGTAGCCGGTCCGGCGCCGCCGCGCGGGCGAGAGGTTGTTCACCACCACGATGCTGCGCTGGACCAGCGGCCCGTGCCCGCGCGCGGCCAGCCAGTCCAGCGCCGCCCCGGCGCTCTGGGCCGCGTCCCAGGTCGCGGCGCTGGCCACGACCAGCTGGTCGCACGCGGTCAGCGCGGCCGGCAGGAACGGCTGCTGCAGCCCGGCCCCGACGTCGGTGACGATGACGTTCCCGACGTACTCCAGCAGCCGCAGCGTCTGGACGTACTCCTCCTCGGTCAGCGCGCCCGACACCGCCGACTGGGGATCGCTGCCGACCACCAGCAGGCCCGACGGCGAGGCCGCGAGCTGGGCCAGCACCCCGCGCTCGGACACCGCGTGCCGTCCGTGGGCGGCCAGGTCGCGCACGCTCTGCCGCGGCACCACCGACAGCCGCGCCGCCAGCGTCCCCCAGTCGGAGGACGCGTCCAGCGCGACGACCTTGTCCCGGCGTAACCCGGCCAGCATCGAACCGGTCACCGCGACGGTCGTGGTCTTGCCGACCCCGCCCTTGATGCTGAGCACCACCACCCGGCGGGTGCCCACCAGCGGCATGCCGACCTGGCGGACCAGCTCCCGCTCCCGGGAGCCGCGGCCGAGCCCGAGGCTGAGCGCTCCGGACCCGGGCGGCGGGCCCTCGACGACCGGAGGCTGGTACGCCGGGGGCACAGCCGGCCGGGACGTCGCCGCTACCGAAACCCCGTCCCGCCACGGCGTGGGCGCGCCGGTCTCCGTCACGCGGGCCATGGTCGCACGACCGCCTCGCAGCCCCGCGCCCGATCACGGACGGGTGATGGACCCGTACGGACCGGTCACCATGCGGACGATCCAGGGCCGGCGCGGGGTGGTGTGCGACGTCGCCATCGGCGCCGGGGACTGGTCCGGCCGCGACGTCTACGTCAGCGGGCCGCCGGCGATGGTGCCCGTCTCCGTGGACATGCTCCGCCGGCACGGGGTCCCGCTGGCCCGGATCTCCTACGACCCCATCGCCACGCCGGTCCAGGCCACCCGGCAGCCTGATGCGGAGCAACATCATCAGGGGTTAGTGTGTCATCTGTGGTGAGTGGGGCGAGCGACGTGGCGTACCGGCGAGCGGTCGGGAAGCGCATCCGGGTGTGGCGGGTCATGAACGAGCGATCGCAGGACGAGCTGGCGGCGGAGGCCGGGGTGACCCGCAACTTCGTCAGCGCGATCGAGCGCGGGGCGCAGGGGCTGGACGCGGTCCGGTTGCGGCGGCTGGCGGCGGTGATGGGCATGACCCTGGGCGAGCTGCTGGCCGATCCGGAGTCGGCCGGCCAGCGACCCACCTGAGCCGCCGACTCACCCCGGACCCCGGCACCAGTCCGAAGAGGACACCCGGCCCAGGTCCACACCGGCGCGGCGGGGCGTCAGCCCGTCTTCACCAGTGGGAACAGGGACGCGGTGACCCGGCGGCAGACGGCGGCGCCGTAGCCGAGGCCGTTGCCGATCGGGTAGCGGGTGGTCACGGCCAGGACCCAGCGGCTGCCCGGTCCCCAGATGCCGAGACAGTTGACGTTCCACTGGCCCGGCCCGCCGTGCTCGGTCCAGCCGTTCTTCACCGCGATGCGGACGCCCTTGCCGGCCGGCGACGCCTGCTGGATGCCGAAGGCGTCGGACCCGTCGACGCTGCGCATGAGCCTGATCAGCGGCGCCCCGACCTTCGGGGACAGGAACTTGCCCTTCCCCGGCACGATGCAGTCGCCGAGCCGGGCCAGATCCCGGGACGAGACCCGGGTCTTCGACCACCAGTCGTGGTAGACCCTCGTGTCCTGCAGCCGGCAGGTCCGGATCATGTCGCGGATGGCGCCGTCGCCGCCGAGCCAGCGCCAGATCACCTCGGCCGCGTTGTCGTCGGACCGGCGGATCATCGCGGTCATCCGCAAGGTCTCGTACGCGCTGAGTCCGGTGCCCTGGCGGGCCCGGGTCGCCAGCAGGTCGGCGGCCAGCCACGCCTTCACGGTCGACTCCATGAACGTCACCTCGGCGGAGCGGCGGTCGCCGACCACCTTGCCGGTGGTCCGGTCGAGCAGGGTGAAGGAGGCCCAGTCCTTGGTCGCGTCGGTGACCTTGCGGGCGCGGGCGCCGGCGGTGGTGAGCGTCTCGGCCGGCTTCGCGGGCGCCGGTGCCGGGGTCGCGCTCGCGGTCGGGCCCCCGCTCGCCCCGGCCGGCGCGGCGAACGGGTTGGTCGTCGGGCTCGGCGCGGCCGCCGGGCCCGGCCCGGCCGCGGCCGCTGCCTCCGGCACGGTGGCCGGGTCGTGG
>DATDKW010000172.1:0-3601 GCA_036519715.1 Mycobacteriales bacterium | reverse complement strand
CGCGGCGGCGTGATCGGCCTCGTCGGCCCCAACGGCTCCGGGAAGTCGACGCTGATCCGGATGCTGCTCGGCCTGGTCCGCCCGACCAGCGGCAGCGCCGAGGTGCTCGGCCACCCGATCACCCGGCCCCAGGCGTACGCGGGGCAGGTCGGCGCGCTCATCGAGAGTCCGGCGTTCATCCCGGGGCTGTCGGCCCGGGCCAACCTGCTGTCGCTGGCCCGGCTGCGCCGGCTGCCGTCCTCCCGGGTGGACGAGGTGCTGGACGCCGTCGGCCTCACCGGCCGGGACCGGGAACCGGTCCGGCGCTTCTCGCTGGGGATGAAGCAGCGGCTCGGGATCGCCGCCGCGCTGCTGCCGGACCCGCAGGTGCTGATCCTGGACGAGCCCACCAACGGTCTCGACCCGGCCGGCATCGTGGAGATCCGGGCCCTGCTGCACCGTCTCGGCAGCGCCGGCCGCACCGTGATCGTCTCCTCCCACCTGCTGTCGGAGATCGAGAGCGTCTGCACGCACCTGGTCGTCATCCGGTTCGGGGCGCTGCTGTTCAACGGTCCCATCGGCGAGCTGCTGGCCCGGGCGGCCAGCCACGTCGACGTCGCGCCCGAGCACCCGGCCGACCTGGACGCCCTGGCCGCGGCCCTGTCGGCCGCCGGCTGGGCGGTCACCGCGGACGGTCCCGCACGGCTGCGGGTGGCCGCCGACGCCCCCGACGCCGCCCGGATCAACCGCGACGCGGCCGCGGCCGGCATCACCCTGGCCGCCCTGGCGGTCGACCGGGACGGGCTGGAAGCGATCTTCCTCGACATGACCGGCCGGGACGACGGGGAGCTGTCCGGCTCCCGGGCCGCGGCCGCGGCCGGGAAGGTGGCCTGACATGGTCGGCATCGTCCGCAGCGAGCTGATCCGGCTGCGCCGCCGCAGCGTGCTGGTCGGGTGGACCGGTCTCGCGGTCCTGTTCACGGTCCTGGTCGTGTTCGTCATGTTCCAGGTCGTCGATCCGTCCGGGGACGGCGCGACCGACGCACCCGGCGTCGCCTTCCCCACCGCCGCCGAGCTGCTCAGCCGGTCCGGCATCATGGCCGGGCTGCCGGCCGCGTCGTCGTTCCTCGGCGTCGTCACCCTGTCGTTCTGGGCCCTGACCGCGGCCGGCGACAGCTCCACCGGACTGATCCGGGTGCTGGTGTCGGCCGAACCCCGGCGCTGGCGCCTGCTGGCCGGCAAGTGGGTCGCCCTGGCCCTGGTCACCGCCGCGGTGGTGGCGGTCGTGGTGGTGGCCAACCTGGTCGCCGCGCCCGCGGCGGCGTCGGCCGGGGGCTGGTCCCCGGACGCCTGGGGCACCGGTCTGATCGGGGTCATGGCCAAGGCCGCCCTCGACCTCTACCTCTCGCTGCTGGTGTGGGGCACCGTCGGCCTGGCCCTGGCCGGCGTCACCCGCTCGGCCGGGATCGCCATCGGCGTCGGCGTCGGCTGGGTCCTGCTCGTCGAGGCCGTGATCACGGCGCTGTCCTCGGGCATCGGGCAGTGGCTGCCCGGTACGACGCTGACCGCCCTGGCCGGTGGCGGCAGCACCGACCTGTCCTACGGTGGCGCCACGGGCCTGGGTGCGCTCTACGTGGCGGTCGCGCTGCTGGCCTCCTGGGCGGTGTTCACCCGCCGCGACATCACCGAGTGACGAGGCGGCTCATGAAGGCGACGACGACGGCCGGCGGGCCCGGCGACCGGCCCGGGAAGCGCGGGGTCGCGACCCGGGCCGCGCTGGTCCGGGCCACCGCCGAGCTCGTCGCCGAGGTCGGCTACCACCAGGCGACCACGCGGGCGATCGCGGAGCGGGCGGGTGTGGCCGAGGGCTCCATCTACCGGCACTTCCCGGACAAGCGGGCGCTGTTCTCGGCCGCGGTCGTCGAGGGCCAGCAGGGCCTGACCGAGTGGATGACCGACCTCCCGCAGCGCGCCGGCACCGCGCCGCTGGAGCAGGTCCTCACCGAGGCGCTGGCCCAGCTGTCCCGACTGCGGGCCGCGATCATCCCGCTGGAGGCGGCCCTGGCCGCGAGCCCGGAGCTCGGCGGGGACTTCGGCGGCGCCCGGCCGGGCGCCCGGCACCCGCTGACGCCGGGCGAGCTGGCGGCGGGGCTGGCCGAGCGGGGCGGGCCGCCGTTGATGCTGGCCCGCTACCTGGCGGCCGAGCAGGAGCTGGGTCACGTGCAGCCGGACCTCGACCCGGCGCACACGGCCGTCGTCCTGCTCGCCACCCTGTACGGCGTCCAGACCAGCCCGCTGGCCGGACCGGACGGGATGGACGTGGACGCGATCCACGCCGTCGTCCGGCTGTTCGTCCGCGGCATCGGCTCCGGCCCGGCCGCCGACCGCGTCGCCCGGGACTGACGGCCGACCCTGCCCGCCCAGGGCGCCGGCCGGGCCGGCCGGCGGGTCAGGGGACGATCGTCATCTGGGCCATCATGCCCATGGTCGAGTGCTCCAGGAAGTGGCAGTGGTAGACGTACGTGCCGAGGAAGTCGCTGAACGTCGCCTGCACCCGGACCGTCTCGCCCGGCGCGAGGAAGATTCGTGTCCTTGCGGCCCTCGTCCGCCGGCGTCGGCGGTCCGCCGTTGCGGTCGAGCACCCGGAACTGTTCGAGGTGCATGTGAACCGTGTGCGTCGCCCCCAGGTCGGCGTCGTCGTTCTTGATCGTCCAGATCTCGGTCGTGCCCCGCTTGACCTGGAAGTCGGTCCGGCTCGGGTCGTAGGGCTTCCCGTTCACCAGGCGAGGATGATCTCGGAGCGCTGCTTCGGGGCCGGCAGCAGTCCGCCGTCGGAGCCGATCTGGGTCAGCGTGGCGCCGCCGAGGGTGAGGCGGAACGTCCGTTCCAGCGCGCTGTTGACGAGGCGGAAGCGATATTTGCGCGCCGCGACCGGGAGATAGGGCGCGATCACGCCGTTGGTCAGCACCGTGGTGCGGTCGCCCAGCTCGGCCGACGGGAAGACCAGCGCGCCGTTCGCGTCGAGCTCGCAGTCCCGGAGCATGATCGGGATGTCGAAGTTTCCGCTGGGCGGGGTGGCCGGGCAGGAACTCCGTCGTGGCCGGCGTGATCGGGATCTGGTAGGCGTCAGGCGCCGTCGGCCGCCCGGGTCGGCACCAGCTCGCGGGGGACGGGCATGCGCCTGCTGAACCGGGTGGCCGTCGCGGTCGGGGCGAGCGCGCGGGTCCGGACGACCGGCTCCAGGTGGGTATGGCCCGTGCCGGTGGCCGGGGCCGCGATCGCCTGGGTCGATCCATCGGGGCGCAGGATGAACCCGCCCGTAACGCCAGTAGCTGCGGTCAACCCGCCTAATCTCAGTAAACGCCGCCTACCGATCATTCTGGAATCATCGGACCGGGCATACCGCCTGTCATCTCTCAACGTGCCCCTGTCCGGACAGGGGACGCTATCCGGCCGGGGTGCGGTCGAGCAGGAGGTCGGCGGCGCGGGTGAGGACCTGGGCCCGGGTGCGGTCGCCGTGGTCGGCGGCCAGGAAGTGGCGGCCGATGGCGACGCAGAAGGCGAGCAGGCTGCGGGCCTCGACCTCGTCCGGGTCGGCGCAGAAGGTGCCGATCATCTCTCG
>DATDKW010000171.1:0-31171 GCA_036519715.1 Mycobacteriales bacterium | reverse complement strand
GCCGAGGTGCACGGCGACCCCGGTCGCGCCACGTTGTCGGCACCCGCCCCGCCGGTTAGGGTCAGCGCGAACCCAAGCGGAAAGCGGCACTCGGTGGCGTTGGAAATCCTCGGGCTCGATGGGCTGTCGGAGTCCGTCTACCGAGCGATGCTCTCCAATCCCGATGCCGATCTTGACGCCCTGGCCGGCACGCTCGGCGTGGCCGGCGCGGAGGTCCGGGAAGCCCTGCAGCGGCTGGTCGCGCTGTCGCTGGTGACCGAGCGCTCACCGGGCCGGGTCTACGTGCCCATCAACCCCGACGTCGCGCTGGATGCGCTGCTGTCGCTGGAGCAGGCGGAGATCACCCGCCGCGAGCGGCAGCTGCTGGAGGCCCGGGCCGAGCTGTCCCGGCTGGTCCGCACCAGCGGTGACCACCCCACCGCGATCCGCGAGGTGCGCCGGATCGACGACCTGGAACAGGTCCTCGAGGTGCTCCGCGAGCTGTTCGCCCGGTGCTACCAGGAGCTGCTGAACGTCGTGCCGGGGGAGCCCCCGCCGCCGGAGCTGTTGGCCGACGCCGCCGACTACGACCTGGCCGTGCTCGAGCGCGGGGTCCGCTTCCGCACCCTCTACACCCGGCGGCAGCTCGCCGACGGGCCCATGCGCGACTACATGCACATGATGCGGGAGCACGGCGCCGACGTCCGGATCGCGGACACCTTGCCGCACCGGCTCGTGATCTTCGACCGTACGGTCTCCTTCCTGCCGGTGGACCCGCGCCGGACCGGCGCCGGCGCGCTGGTGGTGCGGGAGCCGGCCATCACCGCCAACCTCGTGATGCTGTTCGAGTCGCTCTGGGCCGGTGCGCAGGACATCGAGGAGGCGCTGACGAGCGGCGCCCCGTCCGCGTCCGACCTGGACCGGTCCGTGCTCATGCTGATGAGCAGCGGGGTCAAGGACGAGGCGGCGGCGCGGCAGCTCGGCATCTCCGACCGGACGTACCGGCGGCACGTGGCCGACATCCTCATCCGCCTCGGTGCATCCAGCCGGTTCCAGGCCGGCGTGGAGGCGGTCCGGCACGGCTGGCTCTGACGCCGGCTGTGCCCGGCGGCCTCGCCGGCTGGCGGCCGGTTCTGCGGCTGGCGGCCGCGGCCGGTGGCTTTGCCGGCCGGGTTCACGTGGCGGTGCCGCGCAGCAGCGGCAGGTAGCCCTGGGAGTATCCGGACCGGTTCGGGTGGTAGGAGTCGCCGACCGGCAGCGTGGTCCCGTTGAGCCAGGCCGAGCCGCTGCAGACCTCGTGTCCGCTGTAGGCGCCGCGGGCGTCCAGGAACGTCCCGCCGGCCGCCGCCACCCGCTGCGCCGTCACCGTGGCCAGCGTGTCGGCCACCGCATTGATCCGGGTGCGCCGGGTGTCGCTGATCTCGAACAGGCAGAAGCCGGTGCGGTAGAGGTGCGGGTAGCCGAGCACCACCAGCCGCGCGTTCGGCGCCCTCGTCCGGATGTCCCGGTACGTCGCGTCCAGCCGCGCCGGCAACGTGGTCTGGATGAACGCGCTGGCGTTGTTGAGCGCGGTGAAGCAGGTGCTGTCCGAGCCGAGCCGGCAGGCCAGCACGGTGTTGACGAAGCCGGCGTCGTTGCCGCCGACGGTGATGGTGACCAGGTCCGTGCCGGCGTTGAGACCACCGAGCTGGGAGCTGCGGACCGAGCTCGTGGTCGCGCCCGCGCAGGCGGCGAAGGTGAAGCTCGCCGTCCCCTGCTGGGCCGCCCACAGCGCCGGGTACGCCCGCGACGAACGCTGGCAGGACGCGTTGAGGTCGTAGGAGTTGGTGCCAGTGCCGGACGAGTACGAGTCCCCCAGGGCGACGTAGTCGGTGCCGGGCGCCGCATAGGCGGCGGCCGGGCCGGCGACGGCCGGGGCGGCGGCCAGGCCGAGGCCGAGGGCGACGGCGGCCAGGGCGCGGACGAGTGGGCGCACGGGGACCTCCCGGTGGCACGGGTGTAGTCCCTGAGGTCGGGGTGGCCGTCTCCGCCGCGGCGGTCGCCTCGTCAGGTGACCGAACCGTAGCGGGGCCTACTGCTCGGTAGGAATACTCCGTCCGGGCGTATGTGGCCGAGGTCTCGGACTCGGTCCCGGACACGCAGCGTTGCCGCTCCGTGTGGCCACCCTTGCGCGTCCCTGGCTGATGTGGGGACTCGGCGTCCTCGCGTACGTGGTCGCCGTGTTCCACCGGGCCTCGCTCGGGGTCTCGGGGCTGGAGGCCCAGCAGCGCTTCGGCACCACCGCGGCGGTGCTGTCCCTCTTCGGCGTCGTCCAGCTCGGGGTCTACGCGCTGCTGCAGGTGCCGGTGGGCGTGCTGCTGGACCGGATCGGCTCCCGCCGGATGATCGTGACCGGCGCGCTGTTCATGGCCACCGGGCAGCTGCTGCTCGCGCATGCCGGCAGCGTCCCGGCCGGACTGGCCGCGCGGGTGCTGGTCGGCGCGGGCGACGCGATGACGTTCATCAGCGTGCTGCGTCTGATCCCGGCTTGGTTCCCGGCCCGGCGGGCGCCGCTGGTGACCCAGCTGACCGCGCTGATCGGCCAGGCCGGGCAGATCGTCGCCGCGTACCCGCTGGTGGCCGGGCTGCACTCGGCCGGCTGGTCGCCGACGTTCACGACCGCGGCCGGGGTCGGCGTGCTGGTGGCCGTGCTGGTCGGGGTCGGCCTGCGCAACGCGCCGGCCGGCGTGACCATGGTGGTGCCGGCCGGCCGCCGGGAGGCGCTGCGGGCGTCCTGGCGGGAGCCGGGCACCCGGCTGGGATTGTGGACCCACTTCGTCACCCAGTTCTCCGGCAACACGTTCGCGCTGTTCTGGGGCTATCCCTTCCTGGTGGAGGGGGAGGGGCTGTCGCCGGCCGCGGCCAGCGCGCTGCTGACCGTGCTGGTGGTGGCCGGGATGGCGATCGCGCCGACGCTGGGGGCGCTGGCGGCCCGGTGGCCGATGCGCCGCTCGGCGCTGGTGCTCGGCGTGGTCGGATCCAGCGCGGCGGCCTGGACGCTGGTGCTGGCCTGGCCTGGGCCCGCGCCGATCGGCCTGCTGGTGCTGCTCGCTCTGGTCCTGGCCGCGAACGGCCCGGGCTCCATCGTCGGCCTCGACTTCGCCCGGACCGAGAACCCGCCGGCCCGGCTCGGCAGCGCCAGCGGGATCGTCAACGTCGGCGGGTTCGTCGCCTCCCTGCTGCTGACCCTCGTGGTCGGGCTGCTGCTGGACGCGACGGGGTCCTACCGGGTCGCCATGTGCGCGCAGTACGCGTTCTGGGCCGTCGGCCTGGTGATGGTGCTGGTGACCCGGCGCCAGGTCCGGCGGCAGAACAACATCGTCGTCGACGCCCTGCCCCGCGCCGTCGCCCGCCGCCTCGCCGCCACCCGCAGCTAGCCGCCCCTCTGCCGCCCGCCGCTCGCGGCCCGCTGCCATTCGCGGCCGGCTGGCCGCCCCCACCCCGGCTCCCCGGCCCCGCCGGTGCCCCGTGCCGGGTAACTTGGCCCCACGGGTGCCACGAGCGCCCGTGCCTGCCCGGCACTCGACGAGGAGTGACGCATGACCGCGTTCGCGGACCCTGCCCACCGCACCGCCCACCGCGAGACCCTGACCAAGGCCCTGGCCGCGATCGCCGACCGGAGCTACTGGTCGGCCTACCCCGAGTCGCCGAGCCCCCGCGTGTACGGCGAGGACGCGGCGCCGGCCGGCCTGGCCGCGTACGAGGCCCATCTCCGTTCCCGCTTCGAGCTGGACCAGCCGGGCACCGTGGGCTGGGTCGGTGCCGAGCGCTCCCCGTACGGGCCGGCGCTCGGCATCACCTACCCGGAGGCCGACCTCGACGTCCTACTCGGCGCCGCCCAGGACGCGATGCCGGCCTGGCGCGACGCCGGCCCCGAGGTCCGGGCCGTGGTCTGCGTCGAGATCGTCAACCGCATCAACGCCCGCAGCTTCGAGATGGCCAACGCCGTCATGCACACCAGCGGGCAGGCGTTCGTCATGGCGTTCCAGGCCGGCGGCCCGCACGCGCAGGACCGGGCGCTGGAGGCCATCGCGGTGGCGTACGCGGAGCAGACCCGGGTGCCCTTCACGGCGCGTTGGGAGAAGCCGCAGGGCAAGCGGCCGCCGCTGGTCATGGAGAAGACGTTCACGGTCGTGCCGCGCGGGATCGGCCTGGTGATCGGCTGCACCACGTTCCCGACCTGGAACTCCTATCCCGGGCTGTTCGCCTCCCTCGCCTGCGGCAACGCCGTCGTGGTCAAGCCGCACCCGGCTGCGATCCTGCCGCTGGCGATCACGGTGTCGATCGCCCGGGACGTGTTGGCCGAGGCCGGCTTCTCCCGCGACCTGGTCTCCCTCGTGGCCGAGAACCCGGGTGGCACCGTCGCCGCCACGCTGGCCGTGCGGCCGGAGGTGCGGATCGTCGACTTCACCGGCTCGACCGCGTTCGGCGAGTGGCTGGAGGCCAACGCCCGGCAGGCCGCGGTCTACACCGAGAAGGCCGGCGTCAACATGGTGCTGCTGGACTCCACCGACGACTACCCGGGCATGCTGGCCAACCTGGCCTTCTCGCTGTGCCTCTACAGCGGGCAGATGTGCACGACGCCGCAGGACCTGCTGATCCCGGCCGACGGCATCGCCACGTCGGACGGGCGCCGGACGGTGGACGAGTTCGCTGCCGACCTCGGTGCCGCGATCGACAAGCTCCTCGGCTCGGATGCCCAGGCGGTCGAGCTGCTGGGCGCGATCGTCAACGACGGCGTCCTGTCGCGTGTGGACGGTGCCGGGTCGCTGGGCGAGGTCGTCGTGCCGTCCCGGACCTTGACCCATCCGACTTACCCGGACGCCCGGGTGCGGACGCCGGCCGTGGTCCGGGTGTCCGCGGCCGACGCGGATGCCTGGGGCTCGGAGTGCTTCGGGCCGGTGTCATTCCTGGTGACGACCGACTCCACCGAGGACGGCCTGGACATCCTGCGCCGGACCGTCACCGCGCGCGGAGCCCTGACCGCGGCCGTCTACTCGACCGACGAGAAGGTGGTCGCCGCCGCCCGCTCGGCCGCCATCGACGCCGGGGTGGCGCTGTCGGAGAACCTGACCGGCGGCGTCTACGTCAACCAGACCGCGGCGTACTCGGACCTGCACGCGAGCGGCGCCAACCCGGCCGCGAACGCGGCCTACACGGACGCCCACTTCGTCGTCGGCCGGTTCCGGGTGATCCAGAGCCGCCGGCACACCGCCTGAGCCGCCCCGTGGCCGAGCTGAGCCTCCCCGTGGCCGAACCGGATGTCCTCGACCGGGTCCGGGCGCTGTGCCTGGCGCTGCCCGAGGTGACCGAGAAGCTGAGCCACGGGGAGCCGACCTGGTTCGTCCGGAAGGTGTTCGTGTCCTTCGCCGACCGGCACCACGACGACCGGGTGGCGCTGTGGTGCGCGGCGCCGCCGGGAGCGCAACAGGCCCGGGTCGCGGCCGACCCCGAGCACTACTTCGTCCCGCCGTACGTCGGCGGCCGCGGCTGGCTCGGGGTCTACCTGGACTTGCCGGTCGACTGGGACGAGGTCGCCGACCTGATCACCGACGCCTACCGGCAGATCGCCCCCAAGCGGCTCGTCGCCCTGCTGGACCGGCCCGCCTGATGCCGTCGGGCGGGCCGGTCGAGCAACGCAGGGTCGCCGCGGTCAGCGGCTGAGGGCGCCGCGGGCGAGGACACCGCTCGGGCTGGCCGGCGTGGATCCGGCTGCTTCCTCGCTGATGGCCAGCACCGGGTAGCCCTCCAGGGAGCGGGTCAGCTGCACCGGGTAGGAGTGCAGCCCGCTGGTGGTCACCGTGAACGTGCCGACCACCTGCGGTGTGCCGGTGCCCCGGGCTGGGACCCCCCACAGGTAGAACTGCCTGTCCTCGGCGTTCGGCGCCAGCACGTCGGTGACCACATCGGCCGTGCCGCCCCGGACGACGACCGTGGCGACGGTGCCCTGTCCGGCCGGCGGGCTCAGCGTCGCGGTCCGCTCCGGGGCTGCGACCGGTGCGGTGACCGCGGCCGGCCGGGTGACCTCCCACGTCGTCACCGCCGAGATCCCGACCAGCGCGGCAGCGGCGAGCACCGACACGATGCGCCGGCGGCGGGAGCCGGTGCGGACCGCGGTCCGCAGCCCGAGCGGCGGGCCGCTCGGCCGCCGGTGTCCGGGCGACCGCGGGCCGCCGCCCTGCGTGCGCGGCGCCGTCTCCGGCCCGTCCGACGCGGCCCGGTCGGCAGGGGTCCCGTCGCCGAAGAGATCGAGGGCGGCGAACCCGGCCGGACCGCCGAGGTCGTCCTCGTCGTGGCCACGGTGCTCCGGCACGCCGTCGAGTGAGGTCGCCCGGATCGGCGGCCGCGGCGTCGCGGCCGCGAGGATGCGGCGCCGGAGCTGTGGCGGCGGGTCGATGTCCGGCACCCCGTACGCCAGCTCGGTCGCCACCTCGAGGGTCAGCAGCACGGTGCGCGCGCAGCGAACACACCCGCCCCGGTGCTCCTCGAAGATCGCCTGATCGGCGGGTTCCAGCGAGTCGATCGCCAAGGCGACCGCCAGCGCCTCGTAGATGTCGTGTCCCCTCGGCGGGGCTGAGGCACTCACCGCGAACCTCCCTCGGTGTCGTCGGTCACGGGCAGTCCTTCGAGGTCGGACAGGTCGTCCAGAGCGGCCCGGAGGTTGTGCATCGCCCGGTGCATCCGTGTCTTCACGGTGCCCAGCGGCGTGTTGGTGAGGGACGCGATCTCCCGCTGCGTGTAGCCGCCGTAGTAAGCGAGGGTCATCGCCTCACGCTGCGTCTCGGGCAGCTCGCGCAGTGCGCAGCGGACCCGTTCGCCCCGCACCCGCTCCTCCAGTGCATCCTCGGGCCGGTTCGCCGGCGGGTCGGAGGCATCCAGTCCCTCGACCGCCTGCAGCGCCAGCGCCCGGCGCCGGACCGCCTCCTCGCGGCGGACCGCGTCGACGGCCTTGTGGTGCACGGCCGCCAGCAGCCAGCTCGCGAACCCGCCCCGGCTGGCCTGGAACCGGTCCGGCTGGCGCCAGACGGCCAGGAACACCTCCTGCACGACCTCCTCGGCGAAGGCCGGGTCGCCCGTGACCCGGCGGGCCAGCGAGTACGCCGGACGCGCGTAGCGGTCGTACAGCTCTTCCAGAGCGCGTGTCTCGCCTGCGGCCACCCGCACCACGAGTGCCGCAGACCAGGCGTTCTCGTCGGCGCGGGAAGGCGGCGTCGGCGTCTCGGTCACTGTCCTCACGCACCGCATTCGGCTCCGGATGCCGAACGGTTCCCTGTACCCGTCCGGCCGATCGGCCATCCCGCCTCGGAGCGATCACCTTCGTACCCGGACACCCACGTGTCCGCCGGTCGTCACAGCCGCGGTGGACTCGCCTCGATCAGCGCTGCGATGCCCGCCGCACGGCGCCGACGTCGGCCGCGTCGAGCAACCCGAGAGCGGCCGCGTGCTCGGCAATCTGGACGCTGTCCTCGACGATCAGCATGGGCACGCCGGCGGCGGCGACCCGGCGGACGAGGCCGCCGACCGCGATCGCCCGCGCCGACGTCATCCCGGCGGTGCGTCGCACGTACACGGCCCGCACCCGGTCGGGGGACTCGGTCGCCACGGTCGCGTAGATCTCCGGATCGAGCTGCCCGGTGTCGCCCACCAGCACGATCCGCAGTCCGGGGTGCTCCGCCAGCAGGGACCGGATCAGCGTCAGCTTGTGCTCCTCGGCGGTGATCCGGAACAGGTTGGTCCGGCTCGGCCCCCAGTCGGTCAGCAGCATGGGGCCGGCCGGGAACCCGCGCAGCACCAGGAACCGGGCCAGCAGCTCGTACAGATTCCAGGGGCTGGTCGACAGGTAGAACACCGGCCGGTCCGGTCCGCCCCGCGGCGCGGCCAGTGCCCGGTAGAGCTCGGCCGCACCGGGCAGCGGCGTCCGCTCGGTCACGCCGGTGAACAGGGTCAGCCGGAGGAACTCCAGCCCGCGGGTGATGCCGGTCTCGATGACGGTGTCGTCGAGGTCGCTGACCAGCGCGAGCGAGGCCTCGGGGTCGACCACCAGCACCGGCACCGGCATGACCGCCGACCGGCCTCGCCAGGTCGCCTCGACCGGCAGCTCGTGCCACCCCGGCGCCAGCCCGTCCGCATCGACCGCCACGTCCAGGTATCCCTGCCGGTCGCACCGCCCGTCCACCGGTCCGCCCGGCCCGAGCACCCGCACCCGCGCCCTCGGCAGCTCGACGGTCAGGAACGGCGCCACCGACTCCCGCAACGTCCGCCACCGCACCCGTAGCCGCGCCATCCTCTCCCAGCCGTCACCACCCGGCCCCACCGCGCGCCACCCATCGGCCACCGGTCCACCGCGCCCGCTGCCGGGTCCGCTGCCGGGTCCGCTGCCGGGTCCGCTGCCGGGCCCGCTGCGGTCGACTGTGCGGCCGGGCGTGCTGCCCGCGGGTTGGCTGCCGCCCGGCGTGCTGCTGCCGGGCTCCCAGCCGTCAGCACCCGGCCCCACCGCGCGCCACCCATAGGCCACCGGTCCACCGCGCCCGCTGCTACCGCGCCCGCTGCCGGATCCGCTGCCGGGCCCGCTGCCGTCGACTGTGCGGCCGGGCGTACTGCTGCCGGGTTGGCTGCTGTCGGGCGGCCCACTGCTGCCGGGTTGGCTGCCTCCGGGCGCATCGCCGACCGAGGTCCTGTCGCCCGGTCCGCTGCCGCCGGGCGTCGTCTCGCCGGACAGCCGGTCGCCGGCAGGGCCGCCACCCGCCGGCCGCCGCTCGCGGGGAGGGGCTGCTGGAAGGGGAAGTGCGGACCCCGCCCCGGCCACCCGCGGGCCGGCGGTCCGGACGAGATCACCGGCCGCCGAGCCGCCGGCCGGCCGGCCGAGAACGACCCGCCCGAGCGCCCGTACCTGCCCCGGCGTGCCATACCCGATGAACGGCAGCACCCTGACCTCCCGCCGCCCGAGCAGGCCGACCACCACGACCACCAGGGCGTGCAGGACGTCCTCCACCGCGAGCACGACCCGCAGCGACGCGGCGCCGCCGCGCCGCCGCCGCACGCTCAGCTGCGCACCCGCTCGAAGGTGACCAGCAGGCCCTCGACGCCGCCGGGACCGATCCGACCCTTCACCTCCACCGAGGTGATGGACTTCAGCTGCCAGCCCTCACGCCCGTGCTCGTTGAGGAGCTTCTCCAGCTTGTCACCGGACATCTTCCCGCCGACCAGTCCCTCGCGGACCTCGACGACGCGGTACTCGTACGTAGCCATTCCGCGACGCTACCGGGCGCCGCGCACCGGACCTCAGCTCCCCGGCCGCCGGCTCTGCTCGGTGCCCGCGGTGGCGTTCTCGTCCAGCCGGATCACGTGCATGACCGCGTTGATCAGCGCAAGATGCGTGAACGCCTGCGGGAAGTTGCCGAGGTGCCGCCCGGTCCGCGGATCCAGCTCCTCCGCGTACAGCAGCAGCGGGCTGGCGTATCCGAGCAGCTTCTCGCACAGCGACCGGGCCCGTTCGTGCTCACCGATCTCTGCCAGCGCCGACACCAGCCAGAACGAGCAGATCGTGAACGTGCCCTCCTCGCCGCTGAACCCGTCGTCGATCTCCTTGGTCCGGTAGCGCAGGACCAGTCCCTCGTCGGTCAGCTCGTCGGCGATGGCAAGGACGGTCGCGCGCACCCGCGGGTCGTCGGGCGGCAGAAATCGCAAGAGCGGCACCAGCAACATCGACGCGTCGAGCGCGTCGGTGTCGTAGTGCTGGGTGATCACCCCTCGCTCGTCGACGGCATGGGACAGCACGTCGGACCGGATCTCCTCGGCCATCGCCTCCCACTCACGGGCGAGCTCCAGGTCCTCACGCAGCCGGGCCAACCGGGCGCCACGGTCCACCGCGACCCAGCACATGACCTTCGAGGAGGTGAAGTGCTTCGGCTCGCCGCGGATCTCCCAGATGCCGCTGTCGGGCTCCCGCCAGTGCTCGAGGGCGTTCTCCACCTGCCGGCGCAGCATCGGCCAGACCCGGTCGTCGAGCCGGTCCCGCGAGCGGGTGTGCAGGTAGACGGAATCGAGCACCACGCCCCACACGTCGTTCTGCCGCTGCCGGTAGGCCTCGTTGCCGACCCGTACCGGTCGGGCACTCTCGTACCCCTGCAGATGCGGCAGCTCCGTCTCGTTCAGGTCCCGCCGGCCGTCGATCCCGTACACGATCTGCAGCTCGCCGTCGCGCTCGGCCACGTCGGTGATGAAGTGGTAGAAGTCGGCGGCCTCCCAGTCGAAGTTCAGCGTGTAGAGGCCCCACAGCGCGAACGTCGAGTCCCGGATCCAGCTGTACCGGTAGTCGTAGTTGCGCTCCCCGCCCGGCGTCTCCGGCAGCGAGGTCGTCGCCGCGGCGGCGATCGCTCCGGTCGGCGCGTAGCTGAGTCCCTTGAGGGTCAGCGCGCTGCGGGCCAGGTAGGCCTTCCACGGGTGATCGGGGATCCGACCACCGGCCAGCCAGTGCTGCCAGTGGTGCGCGGTCCAGGTCAGCCGCTTGTACGCCTGCTTGTACGTCTTCGGCGGCTTGGCGTCGCCCCAGGACAGCGCGCAGTACCGGGTCTCGCCCTCTTTCAGCAGGGTCCGGGCCACCGCCCGCGGACCCTCGAACCCGAGCCGCATGTCGGTGGTGAGGGTCAACGGCACGTCGCCGTCGCCCTCAGCCACGGCGGTCGCCTGGTGGTAGCCGGCGTCGGTGTGCTGCCAGGTCGCGCGGCGCAGCCCGTAGCCGAAGGCGGGCTCGCACTCCATCAGCAGCTGGACCTCGCCGTTCACGCACCGGACCGTGCGCACCAGCATCTGCGCCGCGGCATAGTCGGTCGGCGGCCGGTCGTAGGTCGAGCGATTCGGGTCCCGCTCCCGCCACGGACCCATGACCAGCGCGTCCCGGACGATCAGCCAGCCCTCGCCGACGTTCCAGCTCGTCTCCAGCACCAGCGTGCCGGGCAGGTACCGCCGGTCGTGCGGCACCTCCGCCTCGGCCGCACCCATCCGGAAGTAGCCCGCACCCCGGTCCAGCATCGCCGCGAAGATGCTCGGTGAGTCCATCCGCGGCGTGCACATCCACTCGACCGCCCCGTTGGGCGCGATCAGCGCGGTCGTCTCGCAGTCGGAAAGGAAGCCGTAGTCACCGATGGGCGGGTACGGCGAGGCGACGGCCGGCGTCGACGGAAGGATGATCGGCGGCATCCCTTCGTGTCTCGGTGCGGCCGCCTGTACTGATGCGGCCGAGGCACCCGCGTCCGCATTGGTCATTCTCACATGATCCACTGCTGCCCCTGCCGACGTGCATCCAGAATCGAACACCGAGGTGACGCTCGGCGAGTCGACGCGTCCGGTCGCGCTCGGACGGCTGACGGGCCGTTCCCACCGTCGAGAGAATCAGACACCATGCGTGATCCGGTTACCAGATCCGAGAGTGCCGCATCGATCTCACGACACGTCCTCCTGGCGGGACGCCCGTGCTTCCGTCCTCGGTCGACATTCGGTGATCTTGCGGTGAACCGGAATTGTCGAACGCCACGAAGGATGAGCGTGGCAACTGACTCCGGCAAGGATGAGCGCGACAGCGACGCGGAGTTGGCCGCCGCGGTGTATCGGGTCCTCGCACTCCTCACGGACTTGCGGAGGGACGCCCAGACGCCGGAGCTGAGCGAGCGGATCAACCTCGTCCAGTGGCTGCGCCGCGAACTGGGTGACGTCGAGGACCTGCTGGCCCGCGCCGACGCCCGCCGCCACCAGGACCCGGCCGCCCCGGCGGCCTCCGCCGTCCGCTGACGACCCGACACCCACCCGCCTCTGCGCGCCCGGGACCAGCCTCCGACGGAACTGTCGGTGCCGCAGCGAATGATGGCCTCGTGCGGTACGTGGTGGCGCCCGAGGACGAGGGCGGAGCCGGGTGGCTGCGCGCCGTCGACGACGCCGGCGTGCCGGTCGCCGATGCCGAGCGGGTGGAGGACCTGGTCTCCGCCGTGGCGATGCGGGAGCGATCCGAGTCGCCCCGCTGGGTGCTGCCCTCGACCGAGGAGCTCTACCCGCGCCTGCTGGGCGCCGACGTCGTGATCCGCCGCTGTGTCGACCTCGCGCTCACCGAGGGACTGCTGCTCGCTTTCGACGGCCGGTGGGGTGCCTCTCGCTCGCTCGGTGCGGCGTGGGCCCGCCTGGCCGGCCTGCCGGTGCCGGACGACCCGGCGCCGCCGAGCCGGCAAGCACAGCAGTCGCTCTTCGGCGCCGGCGTCGAGCTGCCCGGCGGTGTCTCTGCCATCGATGCCGCCGTCGCCGTGCACGCCGAGCAGCTGCGCTGGCTGTCGAGCCTTCCGGCGCTCGAGCGGCTGCGCCTGCTGGTCGCCGCCGAGTCCGCCTCCGCGCTCGTCGCGGCAGAGATGACCCGGGACGGCGTGCCGTGGCGGGCCGACGTCCACGACGCCGTGCTCACCGAGCTGCTGGGCCCTCGGCCGCCGGCGGGACTGCCGCCGCGCCGGCTGACCGACCTCGCTGACCGGATCGCCCGGGCCTTCGACGGCCATCGGATCAATCCGGACTCGCCGGCCGAGGTCATGCAGGCGTTCGCCCGGGCCGGCATGCCGATCACGTCGACCCGGTCGGGGACGCTGAAGCGACTGGATCACCCCGCCGTCGCGCCGCTGCTCGAATACAAGGAGCTGGCCCGGCTGCACGCCGCGAACGGCTGGTCCTGGCTCGACACCTGGGTCCGGCACGGCCGGTTCCGGCCCGACTGGGTCGTCGGCGGCGTGGTCTCGGGCCGGTGGGCCAGCCGTGGCGGCGGCGCGCTCCAGATCCCGCATGCCGTCCGGCGCGCCGTGGTCGCCGACCCGGGCCATGTCCTGGTCGTGACCGACGCCGCCCAGCTGGAGCCGCGGATCCTCGCCGCGCTCGCCGGTGACGACCGGATGGCCCAGGCCGCCACGGCGACCGACCTCTACTCGGCGCTCGCTGACGACGCCTTCGACGGCGACCGGTCCCGGGCGAAGATCGCGATGCTGGGCACGCTGTACGGGGCGACCAGCGGCGACTCCGCCCCGGTCCTCGCGACCCTGCGCCGCCGGTTCCCCACGGCGGTCGCCTATGTCGAGGCCGCGGCCCGCGACGGTGAGACCGGTCGGCTGGTCCGCTCGCGGCTGGGCCGGACCTGCCCGCCCCCGTCGGCGGGCTGGCGGCAGGCGCAGGAGCAGGCGTCGCTTCCGGGAGCCGGTGCGGCCGAACAGACCCGGGCCCGGCAGACCGCGCGGGACCGCGGCCGGTTCACCCGCAACTTCGTCGTGCAGGCCAGCGCGGCCGACTGGACCGCCGTGATGCTCGCCGCGCTGCGGCGCCGGCTCCTGGACGGGGCGGCCCCCGGAGCTGAGATCATCCTGTTCATGCACGACGAGGTCGTGCTGCACTGTCCGGCAGAGGTGGCGACCGAGGCGTCCCGCGTGGTCGCGGAGTCGGCCGAGGAGGCCACCCGGCTGCTGTTCGGCGCGACGCCGGTGCGTTTCCCGTTCGAGGCCAAGGTCGTTACCTGCTACGCCGACGCCAAGTAGCCGCAGCCGCCGCACCATCCACTGTGGACCGACGGTGGTCCGTAGGGCGGTGAGTCGCCGCAGCAGCAGTCGGAGGACAGGCACGCGACAGTCGTACGGCAGATCGCGGACATCGGCAAACTTCTGTCCACAGGCGACCGCGTCGTCCACAGATCGCGAATCGGCCCTTCCACTTGTCGGGTGAGGCTGGGCACTGTGCCGGCATGACCACGCGAAGTCCCGAGCAACGGGCGCGTTTCGTCCGCGCGGCCGCTTCGGACCTGGACATAGCTCCTGAGCTGGCGGAGCAGTTGCTGTTCCTCTCGGAGTCAGCGCGCGATCATGCCCGGAGCGGCGCCGTCGACGACGGCAGGGTGCGCGCGCTGCTCCGGTGCTTGCTGGAGGACGAGCTGTGTCAGCACGCCTGGTGGGTGGCGGCCGCCGAGGGTGAGGATCTGTGGCGCCTGCTGTTGCGCTCGGCGCGCCCGCCCTTCGACGTCGGACCGGCTGTCCTGCTCGGTGTCTCCCTCGCCCGACGCGGTGCCGCCGACGAGGCCTTGGACGTCGTCGGTGCGGCATCGAGACCGGGCGAGTTCCGCCGGTCGGCCCTCGAGCTGCTGGCAGATCTCGCCGAGGACGCGGGCCGGCCCGCCCTGGCCTGGACCCAGGTGGAGCGGCTGGGCCTGGCCGAGCCGGACGCGGAGTGGGCCGCGCTGCGCTGTGTGCTGGGATGCTCCCAACGTCGCCAGTGCGAACGGTCCCGCCTGGCCGGCGTCATGCACGCCCGGTGGTTACGGGAACGGCTGTCCCGATGGGCCCGGCGCCCGTGGTCCAACGGTGCGCTCGGACTGGGCGAGACACCGGTACCGCGGGCCGAGCACGCAGCGGAGCCGTGGCGGGCGGGCATCGCCGACTACATCGCCGCTCGGAGGAGCGTGCTTCCGGTCGGCGAACGCGAGTTGCTGGAGCAATGGACCCGGGTGCAGCGCAGCCGGGTCACCGTCATGGTGACCGCGCCGTGGGAGGGCCTGATCCTCGACGACGCCGGCGACTGCCGGGTCGTCGGCTGGGAGACCACGGCGTCGTCGGTGCCGGTGGGATCCGAGATCAGCTGCTGGTTGCTGCCCACGCTGGTCCCGGCTGAGCACCTCCTGGTGCGATGGATGGTGCCGGCACCGTGGTGAGAGACCCGCGGTATTCAGTCGCCCGCGGGGCCGTCGATCGCGGCCGGCGGTTCGTCCGCGTCGTCGCCTTCCAGGCGCAGGTAGGTGTCGATCTCGTCCTGAGTGGGATCGACGCTGACCTCCTCGGCGAACTCCTCCGCCGCGTCGCTGTCCGGCGTGATCTCACCGTCGGTCGGGCTGGTCACCGTGACTCCTTCTCCTCGGGGGCGCTGTCGCTCTACCCGTGCGGACCGACCGGACACCTGACCGGTCGTCGATCGTCTGTTCGTCCACAGGCGTCCCCGCTGTCCACAGACAGCGAGTCGAGTCTCGTCCCGAGCGTGCGGATGGGCGACGGTCTGGACGTGAACAGCTTCGCGCACCGGCCCCCGCGCCCACCTGCCGGAGCCTTCCCTGACCTGCCGCTGACCGCATGCGTCCCGGTGGGCCGGCGGATCCGTCTGTCGCGGGCGTTGGAGTACGCGGAGACCCGGTTCGTGGCCCGAGTGGCTCAGGACGGCGGCATCCGCCCGTGGCGCCGGCTGACCGAGGCGCGCTTCGCGCATGCGCGGAGATGTCTGACCGGCGCCGGACGGCTGTCCCGGGTCGACACGGCTGCCCTGATCGTGGCGTTGGCCGACGTGGTGATGCGGGACCGGTGCTGGCTGCAGGTGGAATCGGACCGGGATCCGGCCTGGACCGTGTTCTGGCTCTACCTGGCCCGCCGGGCCCTGCCGCCGTACCGGGCCGAGCCGCTGTTTCTGCTGGCCTGGAGCGCCTGGCGGTCGGGCGATGACGCGCTCGCGGGCCGGGCGGTCGAGGCGGCCCTCGTCGAGGAGCCGGGCCATGTGGCCGCAGCCATGCTGAGCACGCTGCTTCGCTTCGACGTCGCTCCGACCGCCCTGCCGGCGCTGTCCGAGCGATCCGCCCTCAGGGACGTCGGATGACACAACTGCTCCGGCTGGCGCTCGGCCTCGCCCGCCAGGTCAAGGCCTGGGCCGGGCGCCGGAGCCGAGCAGTCCTAGAGCGGACGCGCGCCCGGTCGTACCGGTGCCGGAAGCTCGGTGTGCCCGCTGAGGACGGTGTCGACGGCGGCAGCGCACGCACGGCCCTCGGCGATCGCCCACACCACCAGGCTGGCTCCGCGGGTCGCGTCGCCACAGGCGAAGACGCCGTCGGCGGTGGTCTGCCAGGTGCCCCGGACCAGCATCGATCCCCGCTCCGGATCGACCTCGACGCCGAGCCGGTCGAGCAGCGAGCCACGCTCGGTGCCGAGGAACCCCGCGGCGATGAGCAGGAGGTCGCAGGGGATCTCGGAGCGGCTCTCGGGCACCGGCCGGAAGACCCGGCGGCCGTCCACCCGTACGGTCTGCACCTCCTCGACCACCACGGCCCGGATGTGGCCGGCGTCGTCGCCGACGAAGGCGACCGCTTCACGGGCCCAGGACTCGACGACGCCCTCCTCGTGCGCGGCCGAGGTTCGGTGGATCTTCGGCCACTGGGGCCACGGGTTCGCGGTGATGTCCCGGGTCTCGGGCGGGCGTGGGTTGTGGTCGAGCTGCGTGACGTCGATCGCACCCTGACGGTTGGCGGTGCCGAGACAGTCCGCGGCGGTGTCGCCCCCACCGATGATGACGACATGCTTGCCCGCGGCGTCGATGGGCGGCGCGGCCAGGTCCCCGGTACGGACCCGGTTCGCGAGCGGCAGATAGTCCATCGCCTGATGGACGCCCTCCAGGTCCCGTCCCGGCACCTCGAGGTCCCGCGGCTGCAAAGCGCCGGTGGCCAGGACGACGGCGTCGACCCCGGTCCGGAGCTGGACCGGATCGAGACCGTCCTCTCCGCCGATGTCGACGCCGGCGCGCAGCTCGGTGCCCTCGGCGGTCAGCTGGGCGAGCCGCTTGTCGATGAGATCCTTGGGCATCTTGAAGTCGGGGATCCCGTAGCGCAGCAGGCCGCCGAGCCGGTCGGAGCGCTCGTAGACCACCACGTCGTGGCCGGCGCGGGTGAGCTGCTGGGCGCAGGCCAGGCCGGCCGGCCCGGACCCGATGACCGCGACCCGCTTACCGGTCCGTTCGGCCGGGCGGCGCGACCCGACCCAGCCCTCGTCCCAAGCCCGGTCGATGATCGCCAGCTCGACCTGCTTGATCGCCACCGGGTCGGCATTGATCGCCAGCACGCAGGACGCCTCGCAGGGCGCCGGACACAGCCAGCCGGTGAACTCGGGGAAGTTGTTGGTCGCGTGCAGCCGCTCGATGGCGTTGCGCCAGTCGTCGTCGGCGACGAGCTCGTTCCACTCCGGGATCAGGTTGCCCAGCGGACAGCCGGCATGACAGAAGGCGACACCGCAGTCCATGCACCTGCTGGCCTGCACCTGGACGTCCGCAGGAGCGGGCCGACCGTAGACCGGGTCCCAGTCCAGCAGTCGTTCCGTCACCGGTCGCTTCGGCGCCTCGGCCCGGGCGAGTCGGAGAAAACCCCAGGGGTTGGCGACCACGTTGCACCTCTCGAGGTCGAATGTCGGCTCACTGACAACAGCGAGACGACGCCGGCTCGCGAGATCGATCCGATGTTACCGGGGCGGAACCCGCACCGGTCAGAGCAGGTCGGGCCGCCTCCACGGCTCACCCAGGACATGCTCGGCGAGAAACGCCTCGACCGTCTGGTACCAGACCTTGACGTGCCCGGGGGTGAGGATCCAGTGGTTCTCGTCCGGGAAGTAGAGGAACTTCGCCGGCACCGAGAACCGCCCCAGATCGTTCCAGAGCCGCAGCGCCTCGCCGATCGGGACCCGGTAGTCCTTGTCCCCGTGGATGACCAGCATCGGGGTGCGGATGTTCTCGACCCTCAGGTGCGGCGTGTTCTCCAGGTACCGTTCCTGCTTCAGCAGCGGGTCACCGAACTCCCGGTGCCAGAACGACGGTTCGTCGGTGGTGCCGGCGAACGCGTCGAGGTGCCAGAGGCTCGCGTGGGTCACGATTGCGCGGAAGCGGTCGGTCTGGGTCGCGATCCAGTTGGCCATGTAGCCGCCGAAGGAGCCGCCCATCGCTGCGATCCTGGTCCGGTCGATCTCCGGGCGTTCGATGGTCGCGTCCGTGACGGTCATCAGGTCCGTGAAAGGACGACCGCCCCAGGCGCCCCAACCCCGCTGCAGGAAGCCGACCCCGTAGCCGGTCGACAGAGCCGGATCCGGAAGCAGCACCGCGTAGCCGCGGGCCGTCATCAGCCACGGGTTCCACCGCCACGACCAGGCGTTCCAGCTGCTGACCGGACCGCCGTGGATCCAGAGCAGCAGCGGCGCCGGCGTGTCGGCGGAGGCTCCGTCCGGCAGGGCGAGCCAGGCGCGCAGCGGCGTGCCGTCCTCCGCGACGGTGGTGACCTCGGTCAACGTGCCCGGGACGGCGATGTCGTCCTGAGGGCCGAGGAGCGTGACGACCCGCTGATCCTCCCGGGTCGGGTCGATGCGGACCGGGGTCGGCGGAGCGTCCACAGAGGACCGCAGCGCGTAGAGGGCGGTGCCGTCGGGGCTGACCACCAGGTCCGTGTACGCGCCCGAATCGGTCAACCGCACGATCGATCCGGTGCGGAGCTCCAGCCGGAAGACCGGGGCGTGCCCGGCCTCGTCGGCGAGGAAGTAGAGGAACGCGCCGTCGGGCGAGAAGACCGGGGAGGACGGCCACAGCTGGGTGTCCGGCGGCAGCAGCTCGCGGCTCTCGTAGGTGTCGAGGTCGAGGAGCCGGAAGTTCCGGCCCGGGGGGCTGTCCCAGTCGCCCAGGGTCTCCTGCAGATAGACCAGCGCCCTGCTGTCGGGGGAGAAGGCCGGATCGGAGAGCCACCGCCCGTCGGCGTCAAGGAGACGCTGTTCTCCCGTGACGGAGTCGAAGATCGCCAGCGTTCCGTGGTGTACGGCCCGAGGCTCGTCGACCCGCCACCCGACGGCGAGCGTGCGGCCGTCCGGCGACAGGGCAAGACCCTCCCGGACCTTGCCGTCGGCGATCGGCGTGAGGTCGGTGACGGCCGTGAGCCGGCCGTCACCGATGGGCACCGGACCGGAGAAGACGACGTGCGACTCGGCCGGTCCGAGGTCGTGGTCCCACTCCCGGACCGGGTGTCCCTCGTGCAGGATCGCGGTCACACCGGCGTCCTTGCGCGCCTGACGGCGCTTCTCGTCGTCCTCGACCGTTGCCGTGCCCGGCAGGGTCGAGGCGGTGAACGCCACATCTCCGGAATCCCGGGCCACGACGACATCGCCGATGTCCCCGCCGCGCCGCGCCACCTGCCGCGCTTCGCCTGCTTCCGGAAGCAGCCACAGCGTCGCGCGGTCCTCCGTGTCCTCGTCCGGCTTCGCGTCCGCATCCGGGCGGCGCGAGGAGAACAGCAGCCGGCCGTCCGGGATGAACGCCGGATGGGCTTCGCCCGGCGCCGACCGGGTCAGTCGCCGCGCCGGCCGCTGCCCGCCCGGGTCGACCTCCCACAGGGCGGTCGCAAAGCGCTTCCCGTCCGGCGTCCGCTCGGCGACCGTGGTGACGAGCCGGATGCCGTCGGGGGAGAGCGCGAGCCCGGAGAGCCGTCGTAGCGCGACGTAGTCGTCGAGGTCGTGGAAGGGTGTCGCCGGCGATGAGCCGTCCGGTCGAACGGCGGTGTGGCTCGGGTGCGTCCCTCCGCGCGACGGGGATGCGGCTTGCTCGGTCATGATGCGCGCTCCTTCTAGGCAAGACACGGTGACCCGACATTAGTCACCCAGTCCTACGTGTCATCGTTTCGACGCCTTCGGGCACAGTAAGGGACATTCGCTGCGCAGCGATCTGGTACCGGTTGGTCGGCCAGTGCGTCCGGAGGGGCGGGATTGCGCTGTCTGCGTCGTCGACCTCTTGTTGAGGTGCATCCAAGCAGCGACAAGGAGGTTGTCGGGGGAGGGCCGGATGGAGCACATCGCCACCTCAGCGGGCGAGACGGTGCACTCCGACGCGTCCGACCTCGGTGGCGACCGCGCGCCAGTGAACAAGGCCTCATCACTCTGCACGTCGGACCGGGCCCGGGTGCGGCCGGCGGCGGTACCGTTCGACTGGCGACCAACCGGCAGTGGCGTCAAAGTGAGTAGTCAGCAGGGAACTATCCAGGGACGCAGGCACATGACAGGTCGACGACTGGAGTGGCCGCTCCGCGTCGCTGCCGGCGTGCCCGTCTCGGTCGGTCTCCCGATCGGCTGGACGCTGGCCAGGCCGGTGAGCACGGTGGAAACGGGGTCTGGCCGAGTCGTTCGCTTGCACTCGCTTCTGGACGGCATCGCCTCGTACGAGGACGACGTCGCTGTTGCGGACGTCCCGGAGTCCGTCCCGTGAGCGGGCAAATCAGGCGGCTGTCGGACGAAGAGCTCGCTCTGGCCGAGCGGTTCCGCGGCGGCGACGAGACGGTGCTCCGGGAGGTGTACGACCGCTACGGCGGGCTCGTGCACCGGGTGGGTCTCTCGTGCCTCTCCTCTCACCACGAAGCGGAGGACGTCACACAGGCGACGTTCGTCGCGGCGTGGCGAGGGCGGGAGAGCTTCGACCCGGGCCGCGGAACACTGGCCGGGTGGCTGCTGGGCATCGCACGGCGACAGGTCGTCGACCGGCTGCGGGTGATCCACCGGGATCACGGCATCGCCGCAGCCGTGCGGCAGAGCGGACCCGGATACTCGGATGAGCCGGTGCCGGAGCGGGTGGTGGACCGGCTCGTCCTCCTCGACGAGCTTCGTCAGCTGACCGCCGAGCAGCGGCGGGTGGTTGAGCTCGCCTTCTTCGACGATCTGACCCACGTGCAGATCGCCGGCGTGACGGGACTGCCGTTGGGAACGGTGAAGAGCCACCTCAGGAGAGGGCTGGCGCGACTGCGGACGAGATGGGAGGTGGACGGTGCAGCACGCGGATTCGGATCAGCTGGCGTTGATCGCGCTTGGTGAGCCCTTGGCGGATGACGCGGCGGAGCTGACCGCTCACCTCGAGCGGTGTGACGTGTGCCGGCGCGAGATCGACACCTTGCGGCAGACCGTGACCCTCGCCCGGGAGACGGTCGAATACCGCGGCGAGGTCCGTCCGCCGGAGGCCGTCTGGGATCGGATCTCCAGCGAGCTCGGGCTGACGTCTGCCCCAGGAGTCGGGTCTTCGCGGGACGCGGAGGTGTCCGGTGATGCGCCGCGCCTGTCCGGGCCGGATGCACCGGGCGACGGGCCGATGGTCCGGGGTTCCGCGGCGACGGGTTCGGACGCCGAGGGCGCTGTCGCCGACGGGACGCGGCCCGACGATGCCCTCGACCCGGCCATGGCCGGGTCGACTGTGTCTGCGCTCCGGGGCACCGGTGCGCATCGAGCCTCGGGTCGGCGGTGGGGGAAGGCGGTCGCCGGGTTGGTGGCGGCCGTCCTGATCGGCGTGGTGGGGACGCTTGTGGCGGTACGCCCGTGGCAGGACGGCGTCGTCAGGCCGGTGGCTGCCTCGGTCGCGAGCCTCGGGCCGGTCCCCGGTGGCCCGGGCGGGGTCTCGGGCCGGGCGGTCGTCGTGCAGGGGCCGGACGGTCCCAAGCTGGACATCTCGGCGTCCGGGCTGCCGTTGCAGCGGGGGTACTACGAGGTGTGGGTCTTCGACGGCAAGGTGAAGATGGTCGCGGTCGGGGTGCTCGGCGCCAACTCCAAGGCCGTGCTCGCCCTGCCGCCCACACTCGACCTGCGGACGTACCACGTGGTCGACATCTCGCTGGAGCAGTACGACGGGAACCAGACGCACTCGGAGACCAGCGTGCTCCGCGGCACCCTGACCAGCTGATCCGGCCGTCGTCTCCGGTCGTCAGGGGCGGGTCAGAGGACGGAGACGAACACGTGGCGGGCCGTGGTGCCGTCCACCGTCGTCGCGCCCTGATGGGTCGTGAGGTGCAGGCCCTTGCCCTCGGGGACGAGCTTGACGGTCTCGCCCGGCTGGACGCCGGCGGTCCTCAGCTCGCGCATGATGTCGGCGTCGGGCTGGATCTGCTCGCTGATGCGGCGGACGACGGCTTCGCCGGTGCCGCGGGCGGCTGCCTGCTCGAGCGTCAGCAGCTCGCCGATACCTTCGCTGCGGGTCGGGAGCTCGCCGAGCTCGTCCAGCCCTGGGATCGGGTTGCCGTGCGGGCAGGCGGTCGGCGCACCGAGCAGAGCGGCGATGCGGCGCTCCACCGAGTCCGACATGACGTGCTCCCAGCGGCAGGCCTCGATGTGTACCTCCTCCCACTCCATGCCGATCACGTCGATCAGCAGGCACTCGGCCAGGCGGTGCTTGCGCATGACCGAGGTCGCCTGGCGGCGACCCTCGGTGGTGAGCTCGAGGTGGCGGTCGCCCTCGACGGTGATCAGGCCGTCCCGCTCCATCCGGGCCACGGTCTGGCTGACGGTGGGGCCGCTCTGGCGCAGGCGCTCGGCGATGCGGGCGCGCAGCGGTGTGACGCCCTCCTCCTCCAGCTCGTAGACCGTGCGGAGGTACATCTCAGTGGTGTCGATCAGGTCGCTGTGGTGGCTCAACAGTCCTCCGGCTCGTCACCGAAAATGGTACGTCTTCCCCGGCCCGCGTGTGCGGTCCGTGCGCGTGCGTCGGCGAGGATGATCCGGTGAGCACCCGCAATCTGCTGATCGATGCGACCGAGTTGGCCGAGTTGACACGTACCGTCACCGGCACCGGTGTTGTCGTGCTCGATGTCCGGTGGCGGCTGGGCGGGCCGTCGCCGGCACAGTTGTACGCCGGTGGCCATCTGCCCGGCGCGGTCGGTGTCGATCTCGACCGGGACCTGTCCGGGCCGGTCGGCGGCGGGGAGCGCGGGCGGCACCCGTTGCCCGACCCGGACGTGCTGCAGGAGACGCTGCGTCGCTGGGGTGTCCGCGGCGACAGCACCGTGGTGGCGTACGACGACGCGGACGGCAGCAGTGCCGCGCGGGCGTGGTGGTTGCTGCGCTGGGCCGGGCTGGCCGACGTCCGTGTGCTGAACGGCGGGATCGCCGCTTGGGTGGATGCCGGGCTTCCGCTGACCACGGAGGTGCCGGAGCCGGAGCCTGGTGATGTCGTGGTGCGGCCCGGCCGGATGCCGACGGTGGATGCGGACGGTGCCGCGGCGTTGCCCGGTGCGGGTGGGGTGCTGCTCGACGCCCGGGCGGAGCCGCGGTACCGCGGCGAGGTGGAGCCGGTGGATCCGGTGGCCGGGCACATCCCGGGTGCGCGCAGCGCATCGACCAGCGGGAACGTCGACGGTGACGGGCGGTTCCTGGATCCGGCCCGGTTGCGGGAGCGGTTCTCCGCGCTCGGGGTCCGGCCCGGCCGGGACGTCGCCGCGTACTGCGGCTCCGGGGTGACCGCCGCGCAGGAGGTCCTGGCGCTGGAGATCGCCGGTGTGCCGGCCGCGCTCTATCCCGGATCGTGGAGCGAGTGGGTCGCCGACCCGAGTCGCCCGGTGGCGACCGGCCCCGACACCGGCTGACCGGCTCACCGGACCCGCACCGCACGCCGGAGTGTGGGGCGGACAGAGGTCGCCGCTGACGGGCTTGCCGAATCGGGAGCCGTACGCACCGGCGTGTGGGGCGGACGGACATCGCCACCGACCGGCGAAGCGGCCGCCGGGCTGACCGGTCCGGCCCTGCTCAGCCACGGGGGAGAGGCGGAGCGCGCAGGGAAGCGCCCGCCGGGGTGGAGCCGGGCGGGCGCGGAGGTGTGCTGGTTACTTCGCGAACTTGGGGACGACCATCTCCAGGACCTTGGCGGCGATCTTGTCGCCGCCGTCCCGCAGGCCCGCGAAGTACGCCGCGACCAGGCCGTTGGTGTCGGCGGAGGAGCCGCGGGAGACGTAGATGATCGTGCTCGGCGTCTTCACGCCGGGGTGGCCGGCCACCGTGATGTCCGTGGTGCCGGCCTTCTTGTACTGGCTCAGCTTCAGGTAGTCGAAGACGGCGATGATCATGGAGCGGCCATCCTCGGCCTGGAGCTGGCAGCCGCTGCTGGAGGACCGGCCGAAGGACACGGTAGTGCCGAACAGGTCCTCGACCGTCGACTTGCTCAGGGCCTGGCAGACCGGGCTGGTGTCGTCGGAGTCGCCGCTGGAGCTGCTGGAACTGCTGCTCGGCGAGGACGCCGAGGCGCTCGGGTCGGAGGAGGAGTCCGTCGACGACGCCGAGGCGCTGGGCGAGCCTGTGATCGCGATGCCGCCCTGCACGTCGGAGGCCACCGTGCCGGTTCCGGACACGACCTGGGCGCACGCGGCGGTCGTGCAGGCGGCCAGCACCAGGGCACTCCCTGCCAGGATTCGTCGGGCCGTCATGAACCGTTCCTCTCTCGCGGTGCGGGTCATCATGTGGCGGGTCACATGGTGACTGTCAGCGCACGGGGTGCCCTCATTGGCATACCGAGGCCCGGCCACCGTGCGCAGTGGGCTGTAAGCCTACGAGGTGAACCCGGACGATACAGGCAACCCCGACAACCGGATTCGGTAGCCGACAGTGATCAATCGGACGCTCGATCATCGTGGCGGTAGCGTCGGGGCGTGAGTGACTCGGTCACCGTCGTCTGGGACGACGACTTCCTGGCGTACGACATGGGACCCGATCACCCGCTCAACCCGGTCCGGCTGGCGCTGACCGTGTCCCTGGCCCGGCAGCTCGGCGTGCTCGACCGGCCCACGGTCACGACCGTCGCGCCCCGCCCGGCCGGGGAGGACCTGCTCACCCTCGTGCACGACCCGGCCTACCTCGACGTCGTCCGGGCGGCGCCCGGCCACCCGTGGGGCATCGGGCACGGGTTCGAGTCGGCCGACAACCCGATCTTCCCGCACATGTACGAGGCGTCCGCGCTCATCGCCGGCGGCAGCGTCCTGGCGGCGGAGCGGGTCTGGTCGGGCCAGAGCCAGCACGCGGTCAACATCGCCGGCGGCCTGCACCACGCCATGCGCTCCCGGGCGTCCGGCTTCTGCGTCTTCAACGACCCGGCGATCGCGATCGCGCGGCTGCTGGAGCTCGGGGCGGAGCGGGTCGCGTACGTCGACGTGGACGTGCACCACGGCGACGGCGTCCAGGCCGCCTTCTACGGCGATCCCCGGGTGCTCACGGTCAGCCTGCATCAGAGCCCGTTGACGCTGTTCCCGGGCACCGGGTTCCCGGACGAGGTCGGCCGCGGCGACGCGGTCGGCACCAGTGTGAACGTCGCGCTGCCCGCCGGGACCGGGGACGAGGGCTGGCACCGGGCCTTCACCGCGGTCGTGCCGTCCGTGCTGCGGTCGTTCCGGCCGCAGGTGCTGGTCACGCAGGCCGGCTGCGACACCCACCACGAGGACCCGCTGGCCGAGCTGGCGCTGACCGTCGACGGGCAGCGCAGCTCCTACATGCTCCTGCACGAGCTGGCCCACGAGCTGTGCGAGGGCCGGTGGGTCGCGTTCGGCGGCGGCGGCTACGGCCTCGTCCGGTGCGTGCCGCGAGCCTGGACCCACCTGCTGGCCGAGGTGGTGGGGGAGCGGATCGCCCCGGGCAGCGCGGTTCCCGAGGCCTGGCTGGAGGAGGTCCGGGAGCGGGGACTTCGGACGGCGCCGCCGCGGGCGATGACGGAGCTGCAGCCGCCGCCGCAGGCGATCGCGTGGGCGGCCTGGCAGCCGGGCGTCGACAGCCCGCTGGACCGGGCCATCGCCGCCACCCGGCGCGCCGTCTTCCCGCTGCACGGGCTCGATCCGGACGATCCGCGGGACTGACGGCGGGCGCAGGCGTACGACGAGCAGGCCCGGGAGGGTGGTGAGCGGATGACCACGGCGGCGGATCCGGCGGCGCCGGAGCAGGAGGCGGCCTACCCGGCCGGGTGGGAGGCCGACGTCGTCGTGTCCGACGGCGGCGTCGTGCACGTGCGCCCGATCCGGCCCGAGGACGCCGACGCACTGGTCGCGTTCCACGCCACGCTGTCCGACCGGACCCGCTACCTGCGCTACTTCGGACCGTACCCGCGGATCACCGAGCGGGACCTCTACCGCTTCACCCACGTCGACCACCACCGCCGGGTCGCGCTGGTCGCGGTGCTCGGCGACGACCTGATCGGGGTCGGCCGGTACGACCGGATCGGTGAGCGGCCCGACGCCGAGGTCGCCTTCGTCGTGGCCGACGCCCACCAGGGCCGCGGCATCGGCACGGTGCTGCTGGAGCACCTGGCCGCGGCCGCCCGGGAGCGCGGCATCCAGCGGTTCGTCGCCGAGGTGCTGGCCGAGAACTCCCGGATGGTCCGGGTGTTCACCGACGCCGGCTACTCCGCGCAATACCGGTACGAGTCCGGCGTGGTCGAGCTGACCTTCCCGATCGCGCCGACCGACCAGTCGCGCGCGGTGGCGGCCGAGCGCGAGCGCCGGGCCGAGGCCCGCTCCATCGAGCGGATGCTCAGCCCCGGCTCGGTCGCGGTGATCGGCGCGAGCACCGACCCGAAGAAGATCGGGCACGTCGTGTTCGCCAACCTGATGGCGTACGGGTTCTCCGGGCCGGTCTACCCGGTCCACCCGGAGGCGCGGCACATCGGCGGCGTGCGGGCCTACCCGAGCGTGCTGGACGTGCCGGACCAGGTCGACCTGGCCGTGCTGGCGGTGCCGGCGGCCATGGTGGCCGAGGTGGTCGAGCAGTGCGGGCACAAGGGCGTGCGCGGGGTGGTCGTGGTCTCCGGCGGGTTCGGGGAGCGGGACGAGGCCGGCCGGGAGCTGGAACGGGACCTCGTCGCCACCGCCCGATCCCAGGGCATGCGGGTGGTCGGGCCGAACTGTCTCGGTGTCGTCAACGCCGACCCGGCCGTCCGGCTCAACGCGACGATCGCGCCCCAGGCCCCGGGCCTGGGCCGGGTCGGCTTCTTCTGCCAGTCCGGCGCCCTCGGGGTCGCGATCCTGGCCGCGGCCAAGCGCTGGGGCCTCGGTCTGTCCACCTTCGTCAGCGCCGGCAACCGGGCCGACGTCAGCGGCAACGACCTGCTGCAGTACTGGGAGCGGGACCCGGCCACCGACGTCGTCCTGCTCTACCTGGAGAGCTTCGGCAACCCGCGCAAATTCGCCCGGCTGGCCCGGCGGGTGGCCCGGACCAAGCCGGTGGTCGCGGTCAAGAGCGGCCGGTACGCGGCGGCCACGCCGGCGCTGGCGGCCCGGGCGGTGCCGGTGCCGGAGGAGCGGGTGCAGGCGCTGTTCGAGGCGGCCGGCGTGATCCGGGTGGACACCCTGACCGAGCTGTTCGACGTGGCCCAGCTGCTGGCCTACCAGCCGTTGCCGACCGGCTCCCGGGTCGCCACCGTGACCAACTCCAGCGCCCTCGGCGTGCTGGTCGCGGACGCCTGCCTGGCGGCCGGGCTGGACGCCGCCACCACTGTCGACGTGGGCCCGGACGCGGACGTGCCGGCCTTCTCGGCCGGGGTGCGGGAGGCGCTGCAGCGGGCGGACGCCGTGGTGGCGGTGTTCGCGCCGGCGCTGGCCACCCCCGGCGACGACTACGCCCGGGCCCTGGCCGAGGTGGCCGCGACCTCCCGGGTCCCGGTGCTGACCACGTTCCTCGGCACCGAGGGCGTCCCCGCACCGCTGCGCCGGCAGGGGCCGGGCGGCGAGGCGCTGCCGGGCTCGGTGCCGTCCTACCCGACGCCGGAGCGGGCGGTCCGGGCGCTGGCCTCGGCCGCCCGGTACGCGGCCTGGCGCCGCCGCCCGGCCGGGACCGTGCCCGAGCTGGACCGGATCGACGCGGCCGGCGCCCGGGAGCTGATCGAGCAGGTGCTGGCCGGGACCCCGACCGGGCGCGAGCTGACCCCGGCCGAGGCGCGCCGGCTGCTGGCCGCGTACGGGCTGCCGCTGCTCGACCGCCGCACGGCCGGAACGCCGGAGGAGGCGGCCGCGGCGGCCGACGAGCTGGGCTTCCCGGTCGCGGTCAAGGCCACCGCGCCGTCGCTGCGGCACCGCCAGGACCTCGGCTCGGTGCGGCTGGACCTGGACGACGCCGAGGACGTCCGGGCCGCAGCGGCCGCGCTGGCCGGGCTGACCGAGGAACCCGCGCCGGTGGTCGTGCAGCGGATGGCCCCGCCCGGGGTGACGACCGTGGTCGAGGTGCTCGACGACCCGACCTTCGGCGCGCTGGTGTCCTTCGGGGTCGGCGGGCTGGCGACCGAGCTGCTCGGCGACCGGGCGTACGCGCCGGTGCCGCTGTCCGACCTGGACGCGGCCGAGCTGGTCGCCGCCCCCCGGGCGGCGCCGCTGCTGTCGGGCTACCGCGGCTCCGAGCCGGTCGACACCGGGGCGCTGCGGGACCTGCTGCTGCGGGTGTCGCAGCTGGCCGAGGACCTGCCCGAGGTGCTCGCGCTGGAGCTCAACCCGGTGCTGGTGGCCCGGCACGGGCTGGCCGTCCTGACGGCGGTCGTCACCGTGGGGCCGCCGACCGCGAGGCTCGATCCGGGCCCGCGAAGGCTGCAGGCCTAAGATCCCGGACTCATGTGGGACAACCTGCTTTACGCGGTCGTGTACCTGGGCCTCGGCATGGCGCTGTTGATACTGGCCGCCTTCGTGGTCGACCTGTTGACGCCCGGCCGGCTGGTGACGCACGTGGTCGTGCACCGGTCGTACAGCGCGGCGCTGGTGCTGGCCGCCGCCCTGATCGGGCAGGGTCTGGTCATCTTCACCGCCATCTGGACCAACGCCGAGAGCGGCTTCGGCGACGCGTTGCTGTGGACGGTGGTGTTCGGGCTGGTCGGCGTGCTGCTGACCGCGGTCGCGTTCACGATCGTGGACCTGCTCACCCCGGGCAAGCTCGGGGAGCTGCTGATGGAGGCCGGGCCGGTCCAGCCGGTCGCGCTCGTCGCCGCGGCCGCGCACCTCGCCGTGGCCGGCATCGTGGTCGCGTCCATAGCCTGACCGGCGTCAGGCGCCGACATCAGGCGCCGGCATCGTGGTCGCGTCCATAGCCTGACCGGCGTCAGGTCTTGATCCCGTCCTCCTTGAGCCAGGCCGCCCGCTGGTCCTTGCCGGGCGTCGGCGCGTCGATGTAGTGGGGCACGAACCGGGCCCAGTAGTCGGTGATCGGCCCGTCGGACTCCCGTACGCCCAGCCCGGCCGCGTTCCCGTCGACCACCCAGGAGCCGAGCACCGGGTACGCCCCGTCGAACGCGGCCGGCGGCGACCACAGCTGGTAGACGTATCCCTCGGCGCCGTAGTGCTGGGCCGGGGTGGCGTGCTCGACCCCGGACAGCGTCCACTTGATCCCGTCGCCCTCGCGCCCGTGCAGCGGCTTGGCGATGAACGACTCCATGCCCCAGGGCTTGTCCAGGTAGGCCGGCAGCAGGTTCTCGTGCCCGGGATACAGCGCCCACAGCGCCGCCAGCAGCGCCTTGTTGGACAGCAGGACCTTCCACAGCGGTTCGATCCAGCGGGTGGAGTCAGGGTCGGCCAGCACCCGGTCGCCGAACTCGTCGGAGAGCATGTCCTCCCACGGGTAGAGCTTGAAGCAGCAGTTGATCAGCCGGCCCTCGTGGTCGACGAACCGGCGCCGGTCGTGGTCGAAGCCGATCTGCTCCATCGTCATCCCGACCGTGTTCAGCCCGGCCTGGTCGGCGGTGTCGCGCAGGTAGGCGACGGTCATCCACTCCTCGCCCGACGTCTCGGCCTCGGAGTGGGCCAGGTGCAGCACCGGCCCGATCCGCTTGGCCGCGTTCCGCCAGGCCGCGATCAGCCGCTCGTGCAGCGAGTTCCACTGGTCCCGCTCGGGATGGGTGTCCTGCAGCCAATACCACTGGGCGACCGAGGACTCGATCAGCCCGGTCGGGGTGTCCGCGTTGTACTCGTACAGCTGGGCCGGGCCCTGGCCGTCGTAGCGCAGGTCGAAGCGGCCGTAGATGGAGACCGGGTCGGACTCCAGCGACGCCTTGGCCGCGGCCAGGGCCCGCTCCGGCAGCCCGAGGTTCCCGTACGCGCCGGTGACCAGGTGGTGCGCGGCCTCGACGCACATCCCGTGCAGCCGCTCGGTCACGTCCTCGAGGTGCTCGACCTCCCACTCGTCCAGCACGTACGCCGCGTCCTCGAACCAGTACGGCCGCTCGGTGCCGTCGTCGGCGACGGACACCGGATAGACCAGGCCCTGCGACTCGACCGTCCGGCGCCAGTCCCGGCGCGGGGCCGACTTCTCCCGTCGCATCAGCTGCCGCTGGTCCGGCTCTTGACGCCGCCGCCGAACCCGCCCCGGGGCACCTTGCCGCCGGCCTCCGGGACACCGCCGCGCCGGTAGGAGCCGCTGGACGGGGTGGTGTAGGTCCCGCCGGCCGGCACCCGCTGCCCGATGCCGGGGAAGCTCCGGCCGCCGACGGCCGTGCCGAGGAAATACCAGAGGAACGGGCTGGCGCCGATGCCGCCACTGGCTCGGTCGTCGTCGCACTGGCTGTCGGGGACCCGCTGCTGGGTCTCCTGGTCGACGCACACGGCCTGGTTGTCCACCTCGTCGCTGGACGAGCACGCCGACAGGGACGGCGCCAGCAGTGCGGTGATGCCGAGCGCGACGACGGTGGACTTGCGCTGTGCCAACGGAACTCCCCACGAAAGACCAAGGACCTGTCCCGGCGTACCCGGACAGGTCCTTAGTACATCAGGCCGACTTACTCCACGTAGTCGCGCAGGGCGTTGGACCGGGACGGGTGGCGCAGCTTGGCCATCGTGTCCCGCTCGATCTGCCGGATCCGCTCCCGGGACAGGCCGAACGCCTTGCCGATCTCGTCCAGCGTGCGCGGCCGGCCGTCGTCCAGCCCGTACCGCATCCGCAGGACCTGCCGCTCCCGGCTCTCCAGGGTCTCGAGGACCGCGTCGAGCTGGTCGCGCATGAAGCCGAACTCCACCGCGTCCTGGGCGTCGGCGGCGTCGGAGTCCTCGATGAAGTCGCCGAGCTGGGCGTCCTCGTCGTCGCCGACGGTCTGGTCCAGCGAGACCAGGTCGCGCCCGTACTGGAACAGCTCTGTCACCCGCTGCGGGGTGATGTCGAGTTCCAGGCCGAGCTCCTCCTCGGTCGCGTCCCGGCCCAGCTGCTGGTGCAGCAGCCGGCGGGTGCGCTCGAGCTTGTTGACCTGCTCGACCAGGTGGACGGGCAGCCGGATGGTCCGGCCCTGGTCGGCCATCGCGCGGGTGATGGCCTGGCGGATCCACCACGTCGCGTACGTCGAGAACTTGAAGCCCTTGGTGTAGTCGAACTTCTCCACGGCGCGGACCAGGCCGAGGTTGCCCTCCTGGATCAGGTCCAGGAACGGCAGGCCGTGGCCGGTGTAGCGCTTGGCCAGCGAGACCACGAGCCGCAGGTTGGCCTGCAGCAGGTGTTCCTTGGCCCGGCGGCCGTCGGTGGCCAGGGCCTGCAGGTCACGGCGCTTGGCCGGGGTGATCTTCTTGGTGGTGTCGGCCAGCAGGTGGTCGGCGTAGAGGCCGGCCTCGATCCGCTTGGACAGCTCGACCTCCTGCTCG
>DATDKW010000170.1:0-48838 GCA_036519715.1 Mycobacteriales bacterium | reverse complement strand
GGGGTGCCGGGCCGGATCAGTCACTGCTCAGCGCTGGCCGCGGTCGGCCTCCGAGCGGGCCTCGGCTCCGGTCTCGCCGGCGTACCCCTCGTCCTGGCCGGCGGTCCGGCCGACGAACTCCTCGTTCTGGCCCGTGCCGGTGGTGGTCCCGGCGTCGCCGCCGGTGTCCGAGCCGCCCCCGGTCGCCCGGGAGTTGGCCACGTTGTCGTCGCTGTCGACGTCGTCCTCAGTATCGAACGTGCGTTCCATGGGGACGGGCTACCCCCGGCCGAGCAGGAGAAACGGCGCCGGTGGGGGGACGACCACCCACCGGCGCCGCGTCTTCAGTGGGCGCCGGCCCCGGTGAGGGAGCGGACCTCCAGCTCGTCGAACTTGGCGTCGTCGCGTTCCTTCGACAGCACCGTCCCCAGCCAGCCGAAGAAGAAGCCGAGCGGGATCGAGAGCACGCCCGGGTTCTCCAGCGGGAACCAGCTGAAGTCCTTGTCGCTGATCATCGACGTGGGCCTCCCGGAGACCACCGGCGAGAAGATCACCAGGAACAGCGCCACCCCGAGCCCGCCGTAGATCGCCCACGTCGCGCCCTGGGTGTTGAACCGCCGCCAGAACAGGCTGTAGAGCATCGCCGGCAGGTTGCCGGACGCCGCCAGTGCGAACGCCAGCGCGACCAGCGCGGCGACGTTCACGTTCTGCAGGAAGACCGACAGCACGATCGACACCGCGCCGATCACCACCGCCGCCACCCGGGCCACCCGGACCTCGGAACCCTCGTCCACGTCGCCCTTGCGGACGACGTTGGCGTAGATGTCGTGCGCCACCGACGACGAGGACGCCAGCGTCAGCCCGGCCACCACGGCCAGGATCGTGGCGAACGCCACCGACGCGATGAAGGCCAGGAAGATCGCACCGCCGGCCGACCCGGCCCCGCCGCCGAGCTCCTCGGCCAGCTGCGGGGCCGCGGTGTTGCCGCTCGGACTCGACGCCCGGATGGCGGCCGACCCGACCAGCGCCGCCGCCCCGAACCCGAGCGCCAGCGTGAACAGGTAGAACGTGCCGATCAGGGCGATGGCCCAGTTGACCGAGCGGCGCGCGTCCCGCGAGGTCGGCACGGTGTAGAAGCGCATCAGCACGTGCGGCAGGCCGGCGGTGCCCAGCACCAGGGCCAGCCCCAGGCTGATCAGGTCGACCTTGGTCTTCCAGTCCCCGGCGCCGTAGCGCAGCCCCGGGTTGAGGAACGCGTCGCCCTTGCCGCTCTTGTCGGCGGCCGCCCCGAGCAGCGACGACGGGTTGAAGTTGAACTTGGCCAGCACGAAGACCGTCATCAGCAGCGCGCCGGTCATCAGCAGGCCGGCCTTGATGATCTGCACCCAGGTCGTGCCGCGCATGCCGCCGACGATCACGTAGATGATCATCAGCGCACCGACCACGATCACCGTGGCGTTCTTGGCCGCCCCGGCCGACAGGCCGAGGAACGTCTCGCCCTTGCCGATGCCCAGCAGCAGCGCCACCAGCGCGCCCGCCCCGACCATCTGCGCGATCAGGTAGAAGATCGACACCGCGATCGTGGAGACGCCGGCCGCGATCCGGGTCGGCCGCTGCCGCATCCGGAACGCCAGCACGTCGCCCATCGTGTACCGGCCGGAGTTGCGCATCAGCTCGGCGACGAGCAGCAGCGCGACCAGCCAGGCGACCAGGAAGCCGATGGAGTAGAGGAAGCCGTCGTAGCCGAACAGCGCGATGATCCCGGCGATGCCGAGGAACGAGGCCGCCGACATGTAGTCGCCGCCGATGGCCAGGCCGTTCTGGAAGGCCGAGAACGACCGGCCGCCGGCGTAGAAGTCGGCCGCGGTCTTGTTGTGCCGCGACGCCCAGACGGTGATGTAGAGCGTGATCGCGATGAAGACCAGGAACAGCCCGATGGTGAGGGTGTGCCGGGTGTTCTCGCTGACGGCGAGCACGGTGTCGTTCACGCGGCACCGCCCGGGCGGCCGCGGCCGGTGCGGCCGCCCCGCAGCTCGTCGGCCAGCTCGCTGGACAGCGGGTCCAGCCTGGAGTTCGCGTACCGGGCGTAGGCCCAGGCGATCACGAACGTGGAGACGAACTGCAGCAGGCCGAAGAAGAAGGCCACGTTGAGGTGGCCCACGACCTTGGTGTTCATGAACCCGCGGGCGAACGCGGAGCACAGGACGTAGAGCAGATACCAGGCCAGGAACGCCACCGTCATCGGGAACACGAAGTTCCGGTAGCGCCGGCGCAGGTCGGCGAATCGTGGATCGGAATCCATCCGGGTGTACGCCTCGGCGCTCGGTTGTCCCGGGCCGGTGCGCGCGGTCTCGCTGCTGGTCATGAGGGCACCTCCTGCTCGCCGTCGACGGCAGCACTTGGCGAGACCGTAGAAGCGCGACGCCTTTCCCTGGGACCCGAGCCCGGCCGGCTGCGCCGAGCGGCACCCGTCGTGCGCCCAGTGACGTGGATCACCCCTGGAAGCGGAGCCGCTCCGGGGCGTGCAGCTGGACCATGGTGCGGCCGACGTCGGCCGGCACCCGCCGCTGGCTGGCCAGCGACCCCAGCACCATCACCCCGAACGCCGTCGGCACCGTCCAGGCCGCCGGCTGGGCCAGCAGCGCCCTGGGCCAGCCGTCCAGGTCCGGACCCAGCACGGTCATCAGCACCGCCCCGAGCGACAGCCCGCCGCCGGCCAGCAGCCCGGCCCCGGCGCCGATCCCGGTCAGCCGCGGCCACCAGATCCCCAGCACCAGCAGCGGGCAGAACGTGGACGCGGCCACGGCGAAGGCCAGACCGACCACAGTGGACAGTCCGAGCGAGCCCGCCTGCAGGGCCAGCAGCAGCGGCACCACCCCGGCCACCATGGCCGAGCGGCGGAAGTCGCGGACCGAGCCGTGCCCGCCCGACCAGCGCCCGAGCACGTCGGTGGACAGCACCCCGGACACCGACACCAGCAGCCCGCTGGACGTGGACAGGAACGCGGCGAACGCCCCGGCCGCGACCAGCCCGCTCAGCAGCTGCCCGGGCCGGCCGTCCAGCGCGGCCCCGGGCAGCACCAGCACCACGGCGTCGGCGTTGCCGGTGCGCAGCAGGTGCGGCGCGTAGACCCGGCCGAGCGCGCCGTAGACGGTCGGGAACAGGTAGAAGACGCCGAGCATCCCCAGCACCACCAGCGTCGTGGTCCGCGCCGCCCGCCCGTCCGGGTTGGTGTAGAAGCGCACCAGCACGTGCGGCAGCCCCATCGTGCCCAGGAACGTGGCCAGGATCAGCGAGTACGTCGAGAACAGCGGGTGCCCGCCGGGCAGCCCGGTCAGCGGGATCACCCACCGGGCGCCGTCCGGGTCCAGCCCGGCCTGGGCCGCCGGCGACGGGGCGCCGTCCCGCTGGGCCCAGATCAGCAGCAGCACCATGGCCGGGAAGGCGATCGCGGTCAGCTTCACCCAGTACTGGAAGGCCTGGACGAAGGTGATGCTGCGCATCCCCCCGACCGCCACGTTGACGGTGACGACCACCCCCACCACGACCGCCCCGACCCAGGCCGGCGCGCCGGTGACGGTGGACAGGGTCAGCCCGGCCCCCTGCAGCTGCGGCACCAGGTAGAGCCAGCCGATCAGCACCACGAACCCGGTGGCCACCACCCGCAGACCGGAGGACCGGAGGCGGACCGCGGCGAAGTCCGGCAGCGTGTACGCCCCGGACCGGCGCAGCGGCGCGGCCACGTACAGGAGCATGGCCAGGTAGCCGGCGGTGAAGCCGACCGGATACCAGAGCATGTCGACGCCGTAGACCATGATCAGTCCGGCCACGCCCAGGAAGCTGGCCGCGGACAGGTATTCGCCGCTGATCGCGCTGGCGTTGAGCCGGGGGCTGACCGTGCGCGAGGCGACCAGGAAGTCGCTGGTGTTGCGGGAGATCCGGTAGCCGAACGCGCCGATCCCCAGCGTCGCCAGCGTGATGACCACGATCGCCGGAACCGCGTACGGGCTCATGCGCGGGTCATTCGCGGCTGACCAGCTCGGAGAAGTGGCGTTCGTTGCGCTCGGCGGCGCGGACGTAGGCCCAGGCGATGCCGAACACGGCCGGGTAGGCCAGCACGCCGAGCAGCAACCACGGCAGCGGCAGCCCGGCGACCGAGATCCGGGCCGCCCCCGGCGCCACCGCGTACAGCACCGGCTGCACCCCGAACAGCACCGCGACCACCACCGACAGCCGCAGGGCGAGCGACAGCTGGGTCCGGATCAGCCCGCGGACCAGCACCTCGCCGACCGGCGTCTGGTCCTCGATCTCGCGCGCGGCCGCGTCCGGGCGGGGCGGCCGGGCCCCACCGGCGAGCACCACCCGGACGCGCTGCGGCGGTGGCTCGTCCATGCCGCCGAGGGTGCCACCCCGGGACCGTTTCCGGCAGGTCCCGGTCGCGACGGGCGGCTCGGATAGGGTCCGGCCGTGGCCGAGGAGCTGACCCGCGGCCGGCTGCTGGGATACGGGCTCGGCTCGGTCGGCACCGGCATCTTCGGCGCGGTCCCCGGCCTGCTGCTGCTGTTCTTCCTCACCGACACCCTCGGGGTCGGCGCCGGCTGGGCCGGGCTGATCCTGCTCGTCCCCAAGGCCTGGGACGTCGTGCTCAACCCGCTGGTGGGGGCGCGGGCGGACCGGGCCGCCGCGGCCGGCGGGTCGCGGACGCCGTGGCTGCTGGCCGGGACGCTGGGGCTGCCGGTGCTGTTCGCGGCGATGTTCGCGGTGCCGGTGTCGGGCCCGGTCGCGGGCGGGCTGTGGGTGGCGGTGGCGTTCCTGCTGGCCGCCACGGCGTACTCGTTCTACCAGGTCAACTATGTCGCGCTGCCGGCCGAGATGACCGACGACCGGCAGGCCCGGACCCGGATCGTGTCCTGGCGGATCGTCGCCCTGACCGCCGGCATCCTGCTGGCCGGCGGGCTGGCCCCGACCCTGACCGACGCGGCCGGCGGCGGACGGGCCGGCCACGCGGTGATGGGGCTGGTCCTCGGGCTGGTGCTGCTGGCGGCCATGCTGGCCGCGACGCTCGGCACCCGGTGGGTCCGCTCCCGGCCGGGCACCCCGCTGGGCACGGTCGCGGCCTTCCGGCTGGCCCGCGGCAACCGGCCGTTCCTGCTGCTGCTGAGCACGTACGTGCTGCAGTCGCTGGCCGTCTCGGTGATGCTGGCGGCCGCGCCCTACCTGGCCACCTACCGGCTGGACGACTACGACTGGACCTCGGTGCTGTTCGTGGCCCTGGTGGCGCCGTCGATCGTGGTGGTGCCGCTGTGGGTGCGGGCCGCCCGCCGGTGGGGCAAGGCGCGGTGCCTGCTGGCCGCGACGGCCGGCTACGCGGTCGTGACGGCCTCGCTGCTGCTGACCGCGTCGCCGGGCGGGGCCTGGCTGGTGGTCGGGCAGTGCGCGCTGCTCGGCTGCGGCTACGCGGCCATGCAGCTGCTGGCCTTCTCGCTGCTGCCGGACACGATCTCCGACGACGAGAGCCGGTCGGGGCAGCGGCAGGCCGGCGCGTTCACCGGGGTGTGGACGGCCGGCGAGACCCTGGGCGCGGCCGCCGGCCCGGCCCTGTACGCGGCGGTGCTGGCACTGTCGTCGTTCGTCTCCGCGCCGGCGGACGAGCGGGTGGCGCAGCCGGCCTCGGCGGTGACGGGAGTCCTGGTGGGTATGACGGTGTTGCCGGCGGTGCTGCTGGCCGTGTCGCTGCCGCTGCTGGCGCGGGTGCGCACATGAGCGTCCTCGAGGAGCTGGCCGCGCTGCGGGGCCTGGACCTGCCCCTGACCGGAGGCACGACCTGGGCCTACATCTACGACTCGGGATCGGCGGAGATCCGCGACGTCGGCGCCCGGGCGTACGCGGAGATGCTCGACGTCAACGCGCTCGACCCGACCGCGTTCCCGTCGGTGGTGGCGCTGGAGAACTCCGTCGTCGGCACCGCGGCCGCCCTGCTCGGCGGTGGCGCCGGGATGTTCACCTCCGGCGGCACCGAGTCGTGCCTGCTCGCGGTCAAGGCGGCCCGGGACGCCAGGTCCGATGTGGACGGTCCGGAGATCGTGCTGCCGGTGACGGCGCACCCGGCGTTCCACAAGGCCGCGCACTACTTCGGCCTGACCGTGGTGACGACGCCGGTCGACAACGACATGCGGGCCGAGGTCGAGCCGATCGCGGCCGCGATCACGGACCGGACGGTGCTGGTGGTGGCGTCGGCGCCGTCGTATCCGACCGGCACGGTGGACCCGGTCGCCGACATCGCCGCGGTGGCCGCCGCCCGCGGGGTCCGGTGCCACGTGGACGCCTGCATCGGCGGCTGGGTGCTGCCGTTCCTCCCGGACGCGCCGCCGTTCGACCTGACCGTGCCCGGGGTGACGTCGCTGTCGGTCGACCTGCACAAGTACGCGTACGCGCCCAAGGGGGCGTCGGTGCTGCTGTTCCGGGACCGGTCCGCCCGCCGGGACGCCTGGTTCGCCTACGCCGGCTGGCCCGGCTATCCCGTCCTCAACCCGACGATGCAGAGCGCGAAGACGGCCGGTCCGCTGGCCGCGGCCTGGGCCGTGCTCCGGCACGTCGGCACGGACGGCTACCGCGAGCTGGCGCTGTCCGCGCGGGACGCCCTGCTGCGGCTGGCGGCCGGGGTGTCGTCAGTGGACGGTCTGCACGTGCTCGGCGTCCCGGACACCACCCTGCTGGCCGTGGCCGGCTCCCCCGGGGTCGACGTCTTCGTGGTCGCCGACGAGCTGCGCGCCCGCGGCTTCTACGCCCAGGTCCAGCTGTCCCTGGGCGCCCTCCCGCCGACCCTGCACTTCTCCGCCCACGGCGTCTCGCCGTCCACAGTGGACGCGCTCCTGGCTGCCCTGGCCGGGGCCGTCGACGCCGCCCGCGCGGCCGGCCCGGCCCGGCCGGCGGACCTGTCCGGAGTGGACGTGTCCACAGTGGACGAGGACGGTCTGGTCCGGCTGCTGGTCGAGACCGGCCTGTCCCTGGCCACCATGGCCCCGATCAACGCCACCCTGGACGCGCTCCCGGTCCCCGCCCGCGAACACCTCCTCAAGGTCTTCCTCTCCGTGCTGCTCAGTCCCGCCGGTTGACGTGCGGGAAGGGCCGGTCCGGCACGGCCACCCCGAGCGCCGCGCACAGCGGCCCCCAGCCGTCCGCGGCCGACCACTCGACCAGCCGGCCCGGCGGGCACTCGGCCCGGACGGCGTCGTTGTGGGCGACGAACCGGGCGATGGTGGCCTGCCGGTCCAGCACCGCCGCCCACCCGCCGAAGTCCCGCTCCCACAGCCGGCCGCACAGCTCGGTGACGGCCGGCGGCCCGAGGTCCCGGCCCGGGGCGGTGAGCGGATGGATGGTGGCCCGGACCGAGTCGTACCAGGCGTCCGGGTCGCGGACGGTCAGCAGCACCGGGGCGGCCGGGTAGAGCCGGGCGAACTCCCGCCACAGCCAGCAGCCCGGCCACTCCAGGGTGCCGCCCCAGCCCCGGAGCACCTCGGGCCAGTCGACCGGCCGGCCGTCCAGATGCCGGAGCCACACCTCGGCCAGCTCCGGGTGGGCCCACATCTCCTGCATCTTCATGACCGTGCCGCTGCCCAGGCTCTCCAGGGCCTCGGCCGCCGACGTGCTGCCGGTGCGGCCCCAGCCGGCGCCGACGAGCCGCATTAGGAGCGGGCCCAGTCGGCTTTCGTGGCGCGGATGAGGCGGTCCTTGAGCTCGCGGGTGTGGCGGCGGGAGACCGGCAGCTCGCGGTCGCCGGTGAGGACGACGTAGCCGGAGCCGGTCAGCCGCAGCTCGCGGACGTCGCGCAGGGAGACCAGGTAGGACCGGTGGATGCGGACGAAGCCGGCGTCGGCCCAGCGCTCGGCCAGCACCGACAGCGGCACCCGGATCAGGTGCGAGGTGCCGTCGGTGTGCAGCCGGGCGTAGTCACCCTGGGCCTCGACCCAGCGGACCTCGGCCCGCGGCAGCATCGTGGTCCGGCCGGCCAGCTCGACCGGGATGACCTCCTCGCTGTCGGCCCGGTCCAGGTCCGGGTACGACCGGGCCGCCACCACCCGGCGCAGCGACTCGGCCAGCCGCTCCGGCCGCAGGGGCTTGAGCAGGTAGTCGACCGCGCCCAGGTCGAAGGCGTCCACGGCCCGGTCGTCGTGCGCGGTGACGAACACGATCGCCGGCGCCATCGGGTGCCGGCGGAGCGCCCGGGCCATGTCCAGCCCGTCCATGCCGGGCATCCGGATGTCCAGGAAGACCGCGTCCACGTCCCGCAGCAGCAGGCGCAGCGCGGTCGCGGCGTCGCCGGCGCACGCGACCGACTCGACCCGGGGATCGGCGCCGAGCAGGTAACCGAGCTCGTCCAGCGCCGGCGGCTCGTCGTCCACGGCCAGCACCCGCAGCCGGCGGCGGGGCGTGCTCACCTTCCGCTCCGCGTGCTCATGACGCCCGCACGTCGGCGTGGAACTTCGGGATCCGCATGCTCACCTTCGTTCCCGCGCCGGGCGCGGTCTCCACCACCAGGCCGAACTCGTCCCCGAACACCGACCGCAGCCGGTCGTCGATGTTGCCCAGGCCGACGTGCCCGCCCTCGGCCGCCTGTCGCTGCAGCACGTCCGGGTCCATGCCCACTCCGTCGTCCTCCACACTGATCAGGCAGGCCGTACCGGCGTCCTCGGCCACGATCGACACGGTGCCGACCCCGGTCTTGGTGGCCAGGCCGTGCCGGACGGCGTTCTCCACCAGCGGCTGCACCCCGAGGAACGGCACCGCCACCGGCAGCACCTCCGGCGCGATCTGCAGCCGTACCTCCAGCCGGTCGCCGAACCGGGCCCGTTCCAGGGTCAGGTAGCGGTCGATCGAGCGCAGCTCCTCGGCCAGCGTGGTGAACTCCCCGTGCGACCGGAACGAGTAGCGGGTGAAGTCGGCGAACTCCAGCAGCAGCTCCCGGGCCCGCTCCGGGTCGGTCCGGACGAAGGACGCGATCGTGGTCAGCGCGTTGTAGACGAAGTGCGGGCTGATCTGCGCCCGCAGCGCCCGGACCTCGGCCTTGACCAGCCGGGCCCGGGACCGGTCCAGCTCGGACAGCTCCAGCTGGGTCGACACCCACCGGGCGGTCTCCAGGGCGGCCTGCACCAGCCCCGGCCCGGGCTCGGTCGAGGTGACCGCGGCCAGCGTGCCGACCACCCGGTCGTCCACCGCGATCGGCACCACCACGGCCCCGCGGACCAGGCAGGCCGGGTCGTTGCAGAGCAGTTCCTCGGGCCGGACGACGACCGGGCGGCCTGACGTCAGCGGCCCCTCCGAGGCCGCGGTCCAGAGCCGGTCGGCGTGGTGGTCGCCCGGCCCCTCCCAGACCAGCGCGGCCTCGGTGTCGGAGATCGCCACCGCCGGGGTGCCGAGCAGGGTGCGCAGGTGCCGGGCCGACTTGCCGGCCGAGGTCGCGTTCAGGCCCAGCCGCAGCGGTGGGGCGGCCAGCGACGCGGTGTGCAGGGTCTCGAACGTGACCCGCTCCGCCGACGTGGCGAAGCGCCGCCGCGACCGGACCCGACCCACCGCCCAGACGGACAGCGCGACGACCAGCAGCAGCGCGACCGCCAGCCACGCCGTACGCACACCTCGCATGGTGGGGGTCGCCCAAGCCCCGGGCAATGGACAGCCGACACTCGACACCCACCCGTGATGGGCTGGTCAGCCCACCAGGCGTGCGACCTCGTCGGCGCAGCCCCAGGACAGGGTGACCCCGGCGCCGCCGTGGCCGTAGCAGTGCACGACGTCGCCGACCCGCTCCAGCCGGACCGCGGCCCGGGCCGGCCGGACGCCGACGGCGTGGCCGAGCACGGGCGCGTCCTTGAGGTCCGGCACGACGTCGCGGCAGCGGGCCAGGATGCGCTCGGCCTCGGCCGGGTCGGGCTCCGTGCTCTCGTCGCCCTCCAGGGCGGTGCCGCCGCAGACGACGTCGGTGCCGCGGGGGACGACGTACACCATCCCGTCCGGGTGGTCCTCGTCGATCGTCCAGCCGGCCAGGCCGGGGTCGGCCACCCGCACCACCTGGCCCCGGACGCCGGTCAGCTCCGCGTCCCCGGTCAGCGCCCGGGCGCCCAGGCCGGTGGCGTTCACCACCAGGTCGGCCGGGACCGCGGCCAGGTCGGTGACCGTGGTGGCCCGGAACCCCACCCCGGCCGCGGCCAGCTCGTCCAGCAGCCAGGCCAGGTAGGCCGGCATCCGCACCACCGGCGCGGCGAACTCGTACCCGTCGGCGTAGCCGGCCGGCAGGTCGGTGGGCCGGCGCAGCCGCGGCACCGCCGCCGCCCACCACGGGTCCGGCCGGGGCTCCCGGAACAGCTCCCGGCCCCGGACCATCGCCACCCCGGTCTCGGGCCGGACGGACAGGATCGACAGCATGTCGTACGTGGCCCCGGCCCAGCGGGTCACGGCCTCCTCCGGGAAGGCCCGGTACGGGTACCAGACCGCGGCCGCCACCGCCGAGGTGGTGTCCTGGATCGCGTCCCGGCTCCACACCTCGACCTGATGCCCGGCCCGCACCAGCCGGTGCGCGCAGGTCAGCCCGACCACCCCGGCCCCGACCACGACGATCCGCACCCGCCGACCGTACGGGAGCGCTCAGCCGACCCGGGGCAGCTGGGGCAGCGGGGCGGCCGGGTCGGCGGTGCCGAGCAGGCTCCCGTCGGCCCGGTAGGCCCGGATGAGCGTGGCCTTCCCGGCCGGGGCGACGACGGCCCCACCGCCGCCGGTGAGTGGCACCGGCAGCACGGTGCCGGTGGAGAGCACGACCTCGGCCCGGGCCGCCCGCGGCGCGACGACCACGACGAGACCGTCGTGCCGCCCCTGGATGCCCAGCACGGGGCGGTCGAGGCCGCTTGCGGGCACCAGCGCGTCGAAGTCCAGGACGTACTCGTTGTAGGTCTCGGGGGTGACGTTGTTGCCGACCTGGAGGTACGCCGCCCCGCTGGGCAGGGTCAGCGCGAACACCACGCTGCGCAGGCCGCTCGGCAGCCTGTCGCCCCAGAGCACGCGCAGACCCGTCGGCTCGTCCCCGGTCGCGCCGACCAGGTCCTGGACCGCGTAGCGGGCGGCGATGCCGGCCAGGCGCCGGTCCGGCCTGCCGCCGCCGGCCCGGACGGCCCGGTCGATCTCGTCGTCCGGCACCAGCCGGCGGGCCTCGGCGTCGGGGAGCGGGTCCGGGTCCAGCTGCCGCTGGACCGGCGCGGCGCCGGCCCGGGACACGGTGACCCTCAGCCGGGCCGAGGGCTCGATCGCGAACACGGCGATCCCCTGCGCCAGCGGGAGCGGACGGCCGGCGGAGAACTGCGGCCGGCCGTCCGCCCCGATGCGGGGCGCCGCGGCCAGGGTGGCGGTCGAGTCCGGCCGGGCCAGGACGAGGCCGAAGGCCCGGCCGCACACCGTCTCCGTGGTGATCCCCAGCGGATCGTCGCCGTAGAAGAGCTGACCGGTCCGCCGGAGCTGCTGCGCGGACCCCTCGGTGACCGACGTGCCCGTGTAGGCGGTCGGGACCAGGGAGCGGACCAGACCGGTGACCATCTGGGTCACCTGCCACCGACCGGTCCGATCGTGGCCGGTCACCAGCCCCACGACGCCGGGCCCGGCCCGTTCGACGAAGCGCACCCGGACCGAACGCGGATCGACCGGCTGCGGGTCGTCCGGCCGGTTCAGGCGCGCCCAGCCGGCCGCCAGCACCGCGTCGACCACGGACCGGTCGGTGCCGAGCGACCCGCGCACGCCGGACTGGGGCGGCAGCTGGTCCGTCGACACCGGCGCGGACGGCGCCGGCGGGTAGGCGACCGGCGCCGGGCAGGCGGTCGCCGCGGGCGGCGCCGGCGGCGCGCTCGCCGTCCGGGTGCCCAGGAGCAGGGCCGGCCCGCCGATCAGGGCGGCCACCAGCACCATCGCACCGCCCGCGAGGGCGAGCTGCCGGCGTCGGTGCCGGCGCCGGACGCCCGCGTACACGTCGGTGGGCGGGTCGACGGTGGCGGCGCGGTCGGCGAAGACCTCGCGGAGCATGGTCTCGGGGTTCATCGCGGGTCTCCCTTTGCACGCAGGGCGGCTGCCTGTTCCGAATCGATGACGTCCTGCAGCTTCCGCAGCCCGCGGGAGGCCTGGCTCTTCACGGTGCCGACGGAACAGCCGAGGACCGTGGCCGTCTCGGCCTCGGACAGGTCCTCCCAGTAGCGCAGCACCAGCACGGCCCGGGTCCGCGGCGGCAGCCCGAGCACGGCCCGCCAGACCGCGTCCCGCTCGGCCAGCGCGCCGGGCTCGTCCGGGCCGGGCCGCTCCGGGACGGCCCCGACGACCTCACGGCCGGGGTTGCGCCGCCACCAGGACCGGCGCTCGTTGACCATGATCCGCCGGACGTACGCCTCCGGGTTGCCGGCCGCGGTGACCCGCCCCCAGTGCCGGTACGCCTTGACCAGCGCGCTCTGCACCAGGTCCTCGGCCAACGCGCGGTCCCCGAGCAGCAGGTACGCGGTCCGCAGCAGCGCGGGCGACCTCGAGGTCACGAAGTCGCGGAAGTCCTCGTCGCTCACACCCGCCAACACTCCACCGGGCCGCACAAGGTTGCGTGCGGCCCGGGAATGACGGGCGGTCCGGCCCGGGGCCGGACCGCCCGTCCGCTCAGAACGTCCGGGGCAGGGGCAGCAGGCCGGTGCCCGGAACCCGGGAGCCGAGCAGGCTGCCGTCCGCCCGGTACGCCCGGATGACCGTGGCCTGCCCGGCCGGGGCCACGACGCCACCACCGCCGCCGGTGAGCCGGACCGGGAGGACGCCGCCGCCGGCCAGCACGACCTCGGCCCGAGCGGCGTCCGGCGCCACGACCACCACCAGGCCGTCGGTGTTCTGGAAGCCCAGCACCGCCCCGTCGAGCCCGCCCGCGGGCAGCAGCCCGTGGTAGTCCCCGCTGTACCTGGCGTACTTGTCGGGGCCTTCGGTGCCGGCGGAGTCGACGTACAGCGCCCCGCTGGGCAGGGTCAGCGCGACCAGCACGGCCCGGCGGCCGGCGGTCACCGGGCCGCCCCAGGGCACCCGCACCCCGGTCGGCTCGTCCACCGTCGCGGCGGCCAGGTCCGCGGCCGCCATCCGGGCGATGGTGCCGGCCAGCGTCCCGTCCGGCGTGCCACCGCCGTCCCGCACGGCCCGCGCGACCTCGGCGTCCGGCACCAGCGCCCGGACGTCGATCGGGCCACCGCCGTCGGAGTTGAGCTGGCGGGCGGCCACCGTCCGGCCGTCCCGGGACACGGTGACCTTCTCCCGGCCCACCGCGCCGGTCGGAAAGACGGCCAGCCCGTTGCCGCCGGCCCGGATCCGGCCCCAGTGCCGGTACGCCTTGACCAGGGCCGACTGCAGCAGGTCCTCGGCCCGGTGCTGGTCCCCGGTCAGCAGATAGGCCGTACCGAGCAGGGCGCTGGACCGCGCCTCGACGAAAGCCCGGAAATGAGCCTCGCTGTCCTCGTCCATCCCGCCTCCTCGGTCCCCGGACAAGACACTCCCGGAGGCGGCGGCAGGTTGAGTGCTGCTACTTCAGCAGTTTGGACATGCGGCGGTCGGCCAGGAGCTGGCCGCCGGTCTGGCAGGTCGGGCAGTACTGCATGGACTTCGAGGCGAACGACACCTCGCGCACGGTGTCGCCGCAGATCGGGCAGGGCAGGCCGGTGCGCGCGTGCACCCGCAGCCCGGACCGCTTCTCCGCCTTCAGCGTGGCCGCGCCCTGCCCGATGGAGCGCTCGACCGCGTCCCGCAGGGTGGTCACCATGGCCGAGTGGACCCGGGACAGCTCCGCCTCGGTCAGCTTCCCGGCCGGCTTGAACGGGGACAGCTTGGCCACGTGCAGGATCTCGTCGGAGTAGGCGTTGCCGATGCCGGCGATCATGGTCTGGTCGGTGAGCGCGCCCTTGAGCTGGCCGCCGTGGGCGGTGAGCAGCTCGCCCAGCCGCTCCGCGGTCAGCTCCGGGTCGAGCGCGTCCGGGCCCAGCCTGGCGATGCCGGGCACGTCGGTGACCGCCCGGACCAGGTAGATCGCCAGCCGCTTCTGGGTGCCCTGCTCGGTCAGGTCGAAGCCGCTGCCGTCGTCGAGGTGCAGCCGGGCCGCGATCGGGCCCCGGCCGGGCTTGGGCGGGGCGGTCGGCAGCGAGTCGCGCCAGTGCAGCCAGCCGGCCCGGGACAGGTGGGTGACCAGGTGCAGCGCGTCGGGGGCGCCCGGGCCGGAGCCGCCGATCTCCAGGTCCAGGAACTTCGCGTACCGCCCGGCGCCGGAGACCTCCATCCCCGCGATCGCCGACGGCGGCGGGTCGAACGTCTTCAGCGCGCTGAACGCGACCAGGTCCAGCCGGGCGACGACATGACCCACCGCCCGCTCGCGCAGGAACGCGGCGAGCGCCTCGACCTCGGGCAGCTCAGGCACGCCGTCCAGTATGCGGGATGGGGCGATGGACCGGAGGACGATCACGCACAGTCAGGACGGGGCCTTCGTCGTATCGCGCTCATCGGTTTAGCCTCTCGGTAAAGTGCTCCTGAACTGCACCGATTCCGAGTCGCGTGTGGACAGTGAACCTGGTGTCTCATCACTGTCCGTAGTCGAATTTGTACGGACAGGTTGTCGACCTCGACCGGCAGCCGTGTTGTGCTCACCCCCGCAAGTGCGAGACGTGGTCGGGGCTGCCCCCGTGGTCCTGATCCGCGCGGCCCCGGTGTCGCTGGTCGGCTTCCCCCGTGGCCGGCCGGCGCCCGGGGTCGTGTCCCGCCGCGCACCGCCCGCCGGGCCCGCACCGGCGGCCGAGGAGTTGGTCGGCCGCTCCGCCCCGCCTCACCAGGTGTCGCCGCTGTGGACCGCGCTCCAGAACCGCAGCTCGAAGCGGACGACCCGGTCGAACGCCTGCCGCATCGCCGCCGTCGGGCCGCCCGGCGTGACCGCGTCCAGCAGCCCGGCCAGCGACGCGACCCAGCCCGCGAAGGCCGGGGAGGACCAGTTGTCCACGAACGGCCAGTAGTCGCTGTCCCGGCGGGCCCCGGCCCGGACCGCCGACCAGGCGTCGAAGTAGGCCTTCTCGGCGCCGTACAGGACGGCCAGGGCGACCGGGTAGCCGTCCTGCAGGGAGGCGCGCAGGAAGGCGGTGTAGCCGACCGCGATCGGGCCGGGCTCGGCGTCCAGGTCCAGCCCGCGGGTGGCCGCCTCCCGCCGGAACAGGTCCAGCTCGGCCTGCAGCGCGCCCAGGCCGGCCGCGAGCACGTCGGCCGCGTGCTCGTCCGGGGCCAGCGTGACCAGGCCGGTGAGGAAGCGGCGGAAGCCGACCACGAAGTAGTGGTCGGCGACCAGCCAGCGGTCGAACGAGGTCCGGCGCAGGCTGCCGTCACCGGCCCGGGTCACGAACGGGTGCTCGGCCAGCTGCGACCACGGCGCCCGCGACCCGGCCAGCAGCTCCCCCGCCACCGTCCCGGGCATCACGGCACCGTCCAGAACGCGACCTCGTGGGCCAGGGCGGTGTCGAAGGCGGCAGTGGCGGTGGGCTCGTCGACCAGGGCCTCGGCGTAGGCCTCGTCCAGCATCTGGCCGCACCGGGCCGCCAGCGTGGCGAAGGCCGGGTCGGCGTAGGTGGCGACCCAGCGCGCGTACCGCGGCTCGGGCGGGGGGTGCTCGGCCAGCAGCGTGCCCAGCGTCGAGTAGCCCCACATGCAGGGCAGCAGCGCCGCCAGCCCGGTGCCGTAGTCGGCCGCGGCGTCGAGCAGGAACGCCGTGTACGCCTGGGCCGGCGCCCCCTTCACCGCCCCGAACAGGTCGGCGTCGAACTCGGCGGCCAGCCCCCGGTGCAGCTCCAGCTCCTCGTGCCAGGTCGAGTGGGCCAGGTCGACCAGGTCGCCGAGGTGCCCGTCCGGCGCCTGCCAGGCCAGCCGGGCGAACACCCGGACGTAGTCGAGCAGGAACAGGTAGTCCTGCTCCAGCCAGGACCGGAAGACGGCCGGGTCGAGGTCGCCGCGGGCGATGCCGAGCACGGTCGGGTGGGCCAGTTGGGCCCGGACCGACGGCAGGCCGCGGTCCGCCAACCGCTGGGACAAGGATGGCATCCCGCCATCGTGCCCGACCGGGATTTTCGGGGACACGTCAGACGGCCTCCGACAGCGTCACCAGGAACCGGCCGCCGGCGTCGGTCCAGGCGTCCCGGACGGCGAACCCGGCCGCTCGCAGCTCGGACCGGATCCCGTCCGGGCGGAACTTCGCCGACACCTCGGTCCGCATCTCCTCGCCCGCCCCGAACGGCACCACCAGGTCCAGCCCGGTCACCGTCACCTTCTGCTCGGCGGTCGAGCGCAGCCGCATCTCGATCCACTCCGCCTCCGCGTCCCACCGGGCCACGTGCTCGAACGCGGCCAGGTCGAAGTCGGCGTCGAGCTCGCGGTTGACCACGGCCAGCACGTTCTTGTTGAACCGGGCGGTGACGCCGGCCGCGTCGTCGTACGCCGGGACGAGCACGCCCGGATCCTTGACCAGGTCGGTGCCGAGCAGGAGCCAGTCGCCGGCCGCGGTGGAGGCGCGCAGCGCGGCCAGGAACTCCGCCCGCGGCCCCGGCTCCAGGTTGCCGATGGTGCCGCCGAGGAACGCGGTCAGCCGCCGGTCCCCGGTCGGCAGCACCCCGAGCTGGTGCTCGAAGTCGGCCAGCAGCGCGTGCACGAGCAGGCCCGGGTAGTCGCGGACCAGCACCCGGCCGCTCTCCAGCAGCGCGGACGGGCTCACGTCCATCGGCACGTACGTCCGCAGGGTGCCGCGCTCGCGCAGCGCCTCGATCAGCAGCCGGGTCTTCTCGCCCGAGCCGGAGCCGAGCTCGACCAGCGTCCGGGCCCCGGTCGCGGCCGCGATCCCGGTCGCGTGGGCGACCAGGATCTCCCGCTCGGCCCGGGTCGGGTAGTACTCCTCCAGGCGGGTGATCTGCTCGAACAGCACGCTGCCGCGCTCGTCGTAGAACCACTTCGGCGGCAGCGTCTTCGGCGTCGCGGTCAGCCCGCGGGCCACGTCCGCCCGCAGCGCCTCGGCCAGGAAGTCCGGCGGCAGGTGCGACTGCAGGGTGAGCGACTCGGTCAGCGGGTCCACGGGGCCTCCGGGGGCACGTCCAGGGGGAGCGGCGTGCTGTCCACGCCGTCCGGGGTGGCGACCAGCAGCGAGCGGTCCGGCACGGGCACCCAGCCGGGCTCGTCGTCGTACGGCTCCGAGGCGACGACCACGCCGCCGGCGTCGGCCCGCCAGACCAGCGTGTCGCCCCAGGTCGTGGCCGCGATGCTCCGGCCGTCGGTGAGCAGCAGGTTGAGCCGGCCGCCGGCGGTCGAGGCGGCCAGCCGGACGGTGTTGCCGAGCGCCTCCGGCATCCGCTCGCCCGCCTCCAGCCGCCGGTGCACGACCAGCCACAGCAACGCCGAGTCGGACACGGCCTCCATCGCCATCAGCTCGACCGGGCTGACGTCGCCGCTGAGCATGGCGATCGACGTGGGCCAACCGGTGACGGCGCCGTTGTGGCTGAACAGGTAACGCCCGGACGAGAACGGCGCCACCGCCGCCTCCCCCTGCGCCATCCCCGGGGTGGCCGACCGGACCGCGGCCAGCACCGCGCCCGAGCGCACCACCCGGGCCACGTCCAGGAACGACCGGTCCGTCCACATCGGAGTGTCGCGGCGGTAGCGGGCCGGCATCGGGTCGCCGTCGGCATACCAGCCGACGCCGAAGCCGTCGGCGTTGACCGTGCCGTGGCGCTGGTCGCGCGGGGCCCAGGACTGGCGCAGCAGCGAGTGCGGCGGGTCGGACAGCAGCTCCCGCAGTGCCCGGGGCCGGCCGACATAGGCCAGGTGCCTACACATCGGCGTCCCGCGCGCACCGGAACCCGGTGAAGATCTGCCGCCGGATCGGCAGGTCCCAGTTGCGGAACGTGCCCCGGCAGGCGGCCCGGTCGCTGGCCCACGACCCACCCCGCAGCATCCGGTAGCCGTCGCCGAAGAAGACCTCCGAATACTCCCGGTACGGGAACGGCTCGAAGCCCGGGTAGCCGCGGAAGTCGCTGGAGCACCACTCCCAGACGTCGCCGATGAGCTGGTGCACCCCGAGCGGCGACGCGCCCGCCGGATATGCCCCCAGCGGCGCCGGGCCGAGGTGGGCGCCGCCGAGGTTGGCCCGGTCCGGCGTCGGGTCCTCGTCGCCCCAGGGGTAGCGCCGGGACCGGCCGGTCGCCGGATCCCAGCGGGCGGCCTTCTCCCACTCCGCCTCGGTCGGCAGCCGGGCCCCGGACCAGCGCGCGTACGCATCGGCCTCGTACCAGGTGACGTGCTGGACCGGCTCGCCCGGCGGGACCGGCTCGTCCCGGCCGAAGCGGCGGCGCCACCAGGCGCCGCCGACCCGGGTCCAGGTGCCCGGGGCGTGCAGACCCGCGGCGTTGACGTGATCCCAACCCTCGGCGGTCCACCACTGCGGCTGCCGGTAGCCGCCGGCGTCGACGAAGGCGGCGTAGTCGGCGTTGGAGACCGGGAAGGTGTCGATGCGGTAGGCCGGGAGGTCGACCCGGTGGGCCGGCCGCTCGTTGTCCAGCGCCCACGGCTCGATGCTGGTGCCCTGGTCGAACGGGCCGGCCGGGACCAGCACGTCCCCCGGCAGCGTCGCGGGGTCCACAGTGGACGGTGGCGGGGCCGGCGCGTCGAGCACGGCCGCGCCCGCCCGCAGCTGGTGGGTGGCCAGCATGGTCTCCACGTGCTGCTGCTCGTGCTGCACGACCATGCCGAAGACGAAGCCGCCGTCGGTGAGCCGGCGGCCCTCCAGCGGCACCTCGTCCAGCACGTCCAGCGCCTTCTGCCGGACCTCCCGGGTGTAGGCCAGCGACTCCCGCGGGTCCAGCAGCGGCAGCGCCGGGCGGTCCTTGCGCGGGTGCTTGAAGGCGTCGTAGAGGTCGTCGAGGTCGGCCCGGACGCCGTCGCGGCGGCCGGCGTCCCGCACCAGCCAGAGCTCCTCCTGGTTGCCGATGTGGGCGAAGTCCCACACCAGCGGGGACATGATCGGCGAGTGCTGGGCGGCCAGCTCGGTGTCGTCCAGCACCTCGACGGTCAGCGCCTCGGTCCGGCGCCGGGCCCGGGCCAGGTCGTCGGCGATGCGCTGCTTCAGGTCGGTCATGCACTCTCCTGGGTGCTCGTACGGTCGTGGGCGGGACCGTCGTCGGCCGGGCAGCGGCCGCGGGCGGGATAGCGCTCTCCGAACCCCTGGACCTCGGCGGCGAGCCCGGGATGTCCGGCTCGGTGCAGCGCGGCCGCTGCGGTCTCGACGAAACACATCCCGGCGCGCCGCAGCACCGGGTCCGTCATCGCGTCCCGCGCCGCGGTGTCGAGCGCGCGGGCGAGAACCTCCGGCTGCGGGCCGGGTGGGGATGGCGCGGCGCGGGCGTCGAGCTCGGCCGTCGCCTCGGTGGCAGCCGCGGTCGCCACCGCCCGGGCCGCCGGATCGTCGAGCAGGCCGGCGACCAGGGCGGTCACGACCCGCCAGCCGTCGCCGGGCTGGGCGTCGACGGCCCGCAGCTCCAGGTGGCCCTGGGCCCGGACCGGCGGGAACAGCGTGGTCAGGTGGTAGCCCAGGTCGGCCCAGGTCGGCGGGGGCAGGCCGGGTCGGCGGGCGCGCAGCCAGTCCCGGAAGGTGAGCCCGGGCGGAGCCGACCACGACCCACCCTCCCGGCGCACCGCCAGCAGCCGCGCGTCCAGCGCCCACCGCGCGTACGCCGAGCGCGGGTCGTCCCCCACCGGCGCCGCGGTCCGGCTCGGGTCGATCGCCGCCCACACCGCGGTCCGGGCGCACCGCCGCCCGGCCGCCGGCGAGTTGGCGAACAGCCCGGTCAGCACCGGCAGCCACGCGTGCAGCGCGTGCCACCGGTCGGCCAGCTCGGCCTCGTCGGCGCCCGCGTCCAGGCAGACCTGCACGGACGCGGTCGAGCACATCATCGTCCGGCCCTCGGGACCGCCGGCCGCGAAGTGGCGGTCCATGGCCAGGTATCGCGGGTTGGTGGTCTGCAGCAGCGGCGGCCGCGGATCCAGGCCCAGGCCGGTGAGGGTCAGTCCGGCGGCGGCGACCCGGTCGCGCAGCCGGTCGAGGTCGGCGGCCGTGCCGGTCAGGCAGTCGGCCAGCGGGGCGGGCGGCGAGCTGAGCTCCAGCTGCCCGCCTGGCTCGGTGGTGAGCACGCCCGCCAGCGGCGGGTCGAACTCCTCGGCGAGGGCCTCGGTGAGGCGCTCGGTGCGGACGGGGTCATCGGGTCGGGCGGCGTCCTGGACCAGCCATTCCAGCTCGACGCCGACCCGCTCGGGAGGGCCGGTCTTGAAGACCGTGCCTCCCACGTACAGCTCGGCGGTCTCCTCGGTGATCGGGGCCCGCAGCTCCGCGGTCAGCACGTCAATCACGTTCGGGCCCCCTCCGAACTCGCTCCGTTGCGACCCAGCCACCGTACGCCCGGGGTCCGGGAGACGGCCGTCGCAGGACTGATGTCGGTCATGTCGGCACGGTAGAAGGGGCCTACGACAAAATCGGGGCCGCCGGCACCCGGTGGGCCTCGCCCGGCTCGATCGGGCCGATCCCGTGCAGGACGTGCGCCAGCACCTCGACGCCGCGGACGACCCGCGGCCCGGGCCGGTTGACGTACGCCGGGCCGTCCACGATCCAGACCCGGCCGTCCCGGACCGCGGGCAGCTCGGCCCAGCCCGGGCGGGCGGTCAGCGCCGGCAGCTCGGCCGCGGTCCGCTCTGGCGGGAAGCCGCACGGGGCCAGCACCAGCACCTCCGGCGCGGCCGCCACCACCTGCTCCCACGGCACCGGGTCGGTGTGTGCGCCGGCCCTGCCCAGCACCTCGGTCCCGCCCGCGGCCGCGACCTGCTCCGGCACCCAGTGCCCGACCGGCCAGACCGGGTCCAGCCACTCCAGCACCACCACCCGCGGCCGGGGCCGGCCGGCCACGGCGGCCGCGACCGCGTCCAGCCGCCGGTGCGCGTCCGCCAGCGCCGCCGCGGCCGCCGCGGTCGTGCCGGTCAGCGCGCCGACCGAGGTCAGCGTGCCCAGCACCTCGCCCAGGGTGCGCGGCTCCAGCGACACCAGCCGCGGGCCCGTGTCGGCGACCCGGACGGCATCGGCCACCTGCGCGTACGACACGGCGCAGACGTCGCACAGCTCCTGGGTCAGGATCAGGTCCGGGTCCAGCGCGGCCAGCGCCGCCGGGTCCAGGCCGTAGAGCGACGAGCCGCGGTGGGAGCCGACCGCGGCCGAGATCTCCCGGCTGGACAACCCGTCCGGGAGCGCCGTCCGGGTGACCACCGCGGCGTGCTCCAGCCGGCCCGGCGGCCAGTCGCACTCGTGCGTGCGGCCGACCAGGGAGTCAGCCAGCCCGAGGGTGACGACCAGGTCGGTGGCCGCCGGCAGCAGCGAGACGATGCGCACCCGGCTAGCTCAGCACGCGCACCGGGGTGCCGCCCACCCAGGCCGCGACGTCCTCCACCGCGTCGGCGAAGAAGGTCTTGTACGTGTCGGTGCTGACGTAGCCCAGGTGGGGCGAGAGGACCGTGCGCGGCACCGACCGCAGCGGGTGGCCGGCCGGCAGCGGCTCGACGTCGAAGACGTCCAGCCCGGCCCCGGCGATCGCGCCCGAGCGCAGCGCGTCGACCAGCGCCGGCTCGTCCACGATCGGGCCGCGGGAGGTGTTGACCAGGTAGCCCTGCGGCCCGATGAGACCCAGCTCCCGGGCCCCGATCAGCCCGGTCGTCCGGTCCGAGAGCTTGAGGTGGATGGTGACGACGTCGGCCCGGGTCAGCAGGTCGTCGAACGAGACCGGCTCCACGCCCAGCTCCCGGGCATGGCCGGGGTCCAGGTTGGCGCTCCAGCCCAGCACCTTCATCCCGAACGCCCGCCCGTAGCCGGCGACCCGGCTGCCGAGCCGGCCCAGCCCGAGCACGCCCAGGGTGCGGCCGGACAGCTCCGGCCCGATCGTGGTCTGCCAGCCGCCGGCCCGGACGGCGGCGTCCTCGAAGGCCAGCCGGCGGGTCACCGCCAGGACCAGGGCCCAGGTCAGCTCGGCCGGCGCCTCCTGCCGGCTGCGAGTGCCGCAGACCAGCACCCCGCACTCGCGGCAGGCGTCCAGGTCGATCGACGCGTTCGCCATCCCGGTCGTGACCAGCAGCCGCAGGTCGGGCAGCCGGTCCAGCAGCGCCCGGTCGAACGGGGTCCGCTCCCGCATCGCCACCACGACCGCGCTGCCGGCCAGCGCGCCGACCAGCTCGTCGCCGGTGAGGTGCTCGCGGACCGCGACCACCTCCGCGTCGAGCGTGTCCCACGGCCCCCCGGCCAACGCCACGCCCTGATAGTCGTCCAGCAGCGTCACCCTCACGCAGGGAACCTAAGGCATGCCCGGCGGCGGGTTCTCGACCCGCCACTTCTCCAGCAAGGCGCCCAGCTCGCCCTGCAGGAACCCGAAGAAGTCGCGCATCCGGGCCAGCCGCTGACCGCCGGGCGAGTCGAGGCCGAGCGCCGCGACGCCGGCGTCGGCCCCGGCGATCACCTGGCCCATGTAGCCGTCGCGCAGCGAGCCCGCCTCGTACCAGGGGTCGAGCGGGAGCCGGTAGCGGTCGCGCCGGGAGCCGGGGGTCGGCACCTTCTGGAGCAGGCCGATGTGGCCCAGGTAGCGGACCGCGCCGGAGATGGCGGCCGGGCTGACCTCCAGCCGCTCGGCCAGCTCGGCCGCGGTGAGCGCGTCCTCGTCCGCGGCCATGAGTGTGATGAGCACCCGGGACGGCATCCGGGGGAAGCCCCAGTCGTTGAAGACCAGGGCGAGCTGCTCGACGGCCGCCCGGACCCGGGCGTCGTCCCGGTCGCTCATACGGGCGATTGTTTCCCTGCGATACAACATTCACAACCTTGTGAAACAAGCGTAACGTCAGAGCCGTGACCGATCCGATCTCGGTGTCCGGCCTGACCAAGCGGTACGGGCACACTCAGGCCCTCGACGGGCTCGACCTCCGGGTCCGTACGGGGGAGGTACACGGTTTCCTGGGTCCCAACGGCGCGGGCAAGTCGACCACCATCCGCATCCTTCTCGGGCTGGCCCGGGCCGACGGCGGCGAGGCCAGCCTGCTGGGCCGGGACCCCTGGCGGGACGCGGTGGCCCTGCACCGCCGGCTGGCCTACGTGCCGGGCGACGTGGTGCTGTGGCCGACCCTGACCGGCGGCGAGACCATCGACCTGCTCGGCCGGCTGCGCGGCGGGCTGGACCCGCGCCGGCGCGCCGACCTGCTCGACCGGTTCGAGCTCGACCCGACCAAGAAGGGCCGGGCCTACTCCAAGGGCAACCGGCAGAAGGTCGCGCTGGTCGCCGCGCTGGCCGCCGACGTCGAGCTGCTGCTGCTGGACGAGCCCACCTCGGGGCTGGACCCGCTGATGGAGGAGATGTTCCAGGATGCGGTCCGGGACGCGGCCGCGGCCGGGCGGACGGTGCTGCTGTCCAGCCACGTGCTGGCCGAGGTCGAGGCGCTGTGCGACCGGGTCTCGATCGTGCGCGCCGGCCGTACGGTGGAGAGCGGGACGCTGGACGAGCTGCGGCACCTGACCCGGACCTCGGTGACCGTGACCACCGCGAGGCCGGCCGACCTGTCCGGGCTGGACGGCGTGCACGGGGTGACGGTGACCGGCGACCGGCTGCACTGCGAGGTGGACACGGCCCGGCTCGGCCCGGTGCTGGAGCGGCTGACCGCAGCCGGCGTGCTCAGCCTGGTCAGCCGGCCACCGACGCTGGAGGAGCTGTTCCTGCGCCACTACGGCGACGAGCTGGCCGGCGACGACGAGCTGGTGCACCAGTGAGCGGGAGGTCGGGCGCGGCGGCGTCTGGACGGAGCGCCCCCGGGCCCCGCGACGCGTCCACCGTCGAGGCGCGGAGGCAGACGCCGCCGACAGCGCCCGACCGGCAACGAACCGGGGCAGCACAGTGACCGGGTGGGGGCCGCTGCTGCGGTTGGCGCTGAGACGGGACCGGATCGTGCTCTCGGCCTGGATCTCCGGCATCGTGCTGACGGTCGTGTCCACCGCGTCCTCGTACGACCGGCTGTATCCGACCGAGGCCGACCGGGCCCCGATCGCGGCGACTGCGCGGACCGGGGCGCTGCGGGCGATCACCGGGCCGGCCTTCGACCTCACCACGGTCGGCGGGCTGACCGCGTGGCGGATCGCCGGCCTGGGCGCGGTGCTGGCCGCGCTGATGAGCCTGCTGCTCATCACCCGGCACACCCGGGCCGAGGAGGACGCGGGCCGGACCGAGCTGCTCGGCGCGGCCGCCGTCGGCCGGTACGCGGTGCCGGCGGCCGCGTTCCTGGTCGCCGGGGCCGCCAACCTGGCGATCGCGGTGCTGAGCGCGGCCGGCCTGGCGCTGGTCGGGCTGCCGGTGGCCGGGTCGGTCGCCCTCGGCGCCGCGATCGCCTCGGCCGGGCTGGTGTTCGCGGCCGTGGCGCTGGTGACGGCGCAGGTGGCGTCGGTCGGGCGGGCGGCGTCGGGGACGGCCGGCGCGCTGCTCGCGCTGGCCTACCTGGTCCGCGCGCTGGGCGACTCCGGCCCGTCCTGGCTGTCGTGGTTCTCTCCGATCGGCTGGGCTCAGCAGGTGCGGGCGTTCTCGGGCGAGCGCTGGTGGGTGTTCGCGCTGCCGGTGCTGCTGGCCGCCGCGCTGGTCGCGGTGGCGGCCGCGCTGCTGCCGCGGCGGGACGTGGGCGCCGGGCTGCGGGCGCAGCGGCCCGGACCGGCGGGAGGACGGATCGGGACCCCGCTGGCGCTGGCCTGGCGACTGCAGCGCGGCGTCCTGCTCGGCTGGACCGCCGGCTACGTGCTGGTCGGCGTGGCCGTCGGCGCGGTCGCCCGGGACGTCGGCGACCTGCTGGGCGACGGGCAGCAGGCCACCGACCTGATCGACCGGCTGGGCGGGGGCGCCGACGCGGTCCGGACGTACCTGTCCCTGACCGTGGGGCTGCTCGGCCTGGTCGGGGCGGCGTACGCGATGCAGGCGGTGCTGCGGGCCCGGGCCGAGGAGAGCGCGCAGCGGGCCGAGCCGGTCCTGGCGGCCGGGACCGACCGGCTGCGCTGGGCCGGCGCGCACGTGCTGGTCGCCGCGGCCGGGTCGGCCTGGCTGCTGCTGGTGGCCGGGCTGGCGCTGGGCGCCGTGCACGGCCTGCGGACCGGCGACCCGGGCCAGATCGGCACGCTGACCGGGGCCACGCTGGCGCAGCTCCCGGCGGTGTGGGTGCTCGGGGCGCTGGCCGCGGCCCTGGCCGGCGCGGTGCCCCGGCTGGTCGCCGCGGCCTGGGGCGTGCTCGGCGTGTGCCTGCTGCTGGGCCAGGTCGGCCAGCTGCTCAGCCTGCCCGGCTGGCTGCTGGACGCGTCGCCGTTCCAGCACTCGGGCTCGGCCCCGCTGCACACGCCGGCCGCGACACCGCTGGTCGTGCTGGTCGCGGTGGCGGTCGTGCTGGCCGCGATCGGTGCCGCGGGGCTGCGGCGGCGGGACATAGGCTGATCCGCTCGAGGCAGCCGGGCTTCGGCGGTGCGACATAGGGTGATCCGGTGACGAGGGCACTCGTGTTCGGCGGGGGCGAGCTGACCGGTATCGCCTGGTCCATCGGCCTGCTCGCCGGGCTGGCCCGCGACGGCGTGGACCTGTCGGAGACCGACCTCGTGGTCGGCACGTCGGCCGGGTCGGTCGTCGGCGCGCAGTTCGCCAACCGCGTCCCGCTGGACGAGCAGTACGACGCCCAGCTGGCCGGCCCGGGCTCGGAGCGGCCGGCGTCGGCGTCCCGCGGCACCACCCTGGCGATGGCCGGCGCACTGGTCCGGTCCTGGCGCGACCCGTTCGCGTTCCGGTCCCGGGTGGGTCGCATCGCCCTGGCCGCCGACACCATCCCCGAGGCCGAGCGCAAGGCGATCATCGCGGCCCGGCTGACCGTGCCGACCTGGCCCTCGCTGCGGCTGCGGCTGGCGGCCGTGGAGGCGCTCAGCGGCGAGCTGGTCGCGTTCGACCGGGACTCCGGGGTCGAGCTGGTCGACGCGGTCGCGGCCAGCTGCGCCATCCCGGGCATCTGGCCGCCGGCCACGGTCGGCGGCCGGCGCTACGTCAACGGTGGCATCGCCTCCGGCACGAACGCCCAGCTCGCCGCCGGCCACGACCGCGTGCTGATCGTGGCGCCGTCCCCCGTCGGCGGCGGGCCGGTGCCGTCGGCCCGGACCGAGGCCGAGGCGCTGCGCCGGGGCGGGTCGAAGGTCCTCCTCCTGACCCCGGACAAGGCGGCCCGGCAGGCGTCCGGGCGCAACCCGATCGACCCGGCGATGCGGGCCTCCGCCGCCCGCGGCGGCCGGGCCCAGGCCCCCTCGGTGGCGTCCGCGGTGCGGGCGTTCTGGGGTGACTGAAAGGGGTTGCGTTTTCCGTACCGGCGGTGGACCTTGGTCAGGTGACCGACTGAGGAGACGCGGCCCGTGGGCCGCACCTGCGCCGGGACCGGCTTTCCCGACCGGCGCAGCCAGAGACCAGCCCCGTTGGCGTACGCCGGTTTCTGCTGTCCTCGAGGGCCGGCGTGCCCCTGACCCATCCCAGGAGGCCTCCATGACTGAACTCCGACCCGACGATGCTGCCCTCGTGCCCGCTGAGGCGACTGAGGAGGAGCCGATCCCGATGACCCGGCGGGAGCGGCGGGCCGCGGCCCGCGGCGGTCCGGCCCCGAAGATCGTCGGCCCGGCCGGCGGACGCGTCCCGCCACCACCCGTCCGGCACCGCAACTACTCCGCCCGCAAGGGCGGCTGACCCCCCGTCCCGCCCGGACCCTCGGCGCTCCGGTCCCCCGGACGCGCCGGCCTTCCGTCCCCTCCGAACGGTCGGTTCGGGCGGGAGCGGGTCAGCTGCCAGCGGCAGCCGGGGCGGTCGGGTGTCGTCGGGCCACTCCAGGACCTGCTCCGCGGACGGACGGGTGGTCGCGGCGACCCGGGCCCGCGCCGCTGGCCGTCCAGGTCGACGCCAGGTCCGGGCAGGCCCCGGACCTGGCGTTTTCCTGTCCGGCGGGCCAGGGGGTTGGAGATCTCGGGGGTGGGCAGCATGGCGGCATGGATTACTTCTCGGTTGCCAAGGTAGCGGAGTCGAGCGCGGACTTCCGGCGGGTGCTGTGGACCGGCAAGCATGCGCAGGTCGTGATCATGACGATCCCGGCCGGCGGGGAGATCGGCGAGGAGGTCCACGAGGACACCGACCAGGTGCTCAGCTTCGTCAGCGGGATCGGCGAGGCGCGGGTCGGCTCGCAGAAGCACAAGGTCCAGCAGGGCGACCTGGTCGCCGTGCCGGCCGGGACGAAGCACAACTTCGTCAACACCGGCCCCAACCCGCTCGTCCTCTACACCGTCTACGGGCCGCCGGAGCACGCGAAGGGCGCCGTCCACAAGACCAAGGAAGAGGCGGACAAGGCCGAGGAGTCGGGCCGGGACGAGCCGCCTCAGTCGTGATCTCATCGCATATGCCTTGACGCGCATATGTCGTCCGGGGCATGCTTCCCGGCGTGAGGGTGTTCGAGGTGCTGGCCGAGGAGACGCGACGGCACATCCTGGCCGAGCTCCGGGACGACGAGCGGAGCGTCGGCCAGCTCGTCGGCGCGCTCGAGCTGCCCCAGCCGACGGTGTCGAAGCACCTGAAGGTGTTGCGCGAGGCCGGGTTCGTGTCGGCCCGGGTCGCCGCCCAGCAGCGGATCTACCGGCTGGAGGCCGCGCCCTTCGCGGCTCTCGCCGACTGGCTGGAGCCGTACCGGCGGCTGTGGGACCGCCACCTCGACGCCCTCGAACGCCACCTGGACACCAGGGATGCGACGGACGCGAGGGAGGACGGATGACCGCGCACGCCGAGTCGACGGCGAACGGCTGGGTCCTGGTGCTGGAGCGGCAGCTCCGGCATCCACCGGCCGCGGTCTGGGCCGCGCTCACCGAGCCCGGCCAACTCGGGCAGTGGGCGCCGTTCACGACGGAGCGCAGCCTGGCCGAGCCGGGCGACCTGACCCTGACCATGATCGACGACGACAGCCGGACCGACCTCCCCGCGACCGTCACCAAGGCGGACCCGCCGACCCTGCTGGAATACACCTGGGGCGACGACCTGCTGCGCTGGGAGCTCGCCCCCATCCCCGGCGGCACCCGCCTGACCCTCCGGCACCGGGTCGGCGACCAGGGCGACCTGGCCCGCGCCGCCGCCGGCTGGCACCTCTGCCTGGACGTCGCCGAGCACCTGCTGGACGGCGATCCGGTTCCGCCGATCCGCGGGCGGGAGGCCATGGACCATGGCTGGCAGGCCCTGCACGACCGGTACGTGGTGGAGCTGGGTGCGTCAGGATGAGGTCCCCGGCGATCGGAGCTGCCCGTGTCCGTGCTCGATGCGTTCTCGCTGACCGGCAAGGTCTCGGTCGTCACCGGGGGCAACCGCGGGATCGGGCGGGCGCTGGCCACGGCGCTGGCCGAGGCCGGCAGTGACGTCGCGCTGCTGGTGCGCGACCCCGACCGGGCCGCGCCGGCGGTCGCAGAGCTGACCGCGACGGGCGTGCGGGCGGTCGCCGTCCGGGCCGACGTGACCGACGCGAGCCAGGTGGACGCGGCCGTGCCGGCGATCGTCGACGCCCTGGGCCGGGTCGACGTGCTGGTGAACAACGCCGGCGACTGCGTGCACCGGCCCGCCCTGGAGGTCACCGCGGCCGAGTGGCGCCAGGTCATGGATGTCAACGTGGACGGCGTCTGGCACTGCTCGCAGACCTTCGGGCGGCACATGGTCGAGCGCGGCAGCGGGGCCATCGTCAACATCGGCTCGATGTCGGGGGCGATCGTCAACCGGCCGCAGTGGCAGCCGGCGTACAACGCGTCGAAGGCGGCGGTGCATCACCTGACCCGGTCGCTGGCGGCGGAGTGGGCCCCGCTGGGGGTGCGGGTCAACGCGCTGGCCCCGGGCTACACCAAGACCGAGATGGCGCCGGTGGACGAGCCCCGGTTCCGCCGGCACTGGATCGAGGACGCGCCCATGCGCCGGTACGGGACCCCGGACGAGCTCGGCCCCGCGGTCGTGTTCCTGGCCTCGGCCGCGTCGTCCTTCATGACCGGCGAGGTGCTGGTCGTGGACGGCGGCTACTCGCTCTTCTAGCGCGGGTCCCTAGACGGCCGGGGCGGTGACCGCGGCCGGGATGGGCGGCAGGTCGAAGGGCCGGGCCACGGTCCGGCGGGTGATCTTCCAGCCGTCGGCCTCCCGGCGGTACTCGTCCTCGTACGCGCCGCCGCCGACCAGCCAGCGGCCGTCGCCCAGCTGGATCTGCACGATCACGTCGCAGTGCCCGGTGGCGGTGTCCCCGGCGACGTCGACGACGTGGTTGACCGTGGAGTGCTGCATGATCGGGAACGACTGCCACTGGCCGGTCACGGCCGCGTCGATCTCCGCGGTCCCCCGGTAGGACCGGTCCGGGCTGGTCTGCCAGACCGCGTCCGCCGTCCACACCCGCTGCCAGCGGGCCAGGTCCCGGTGGTCGGCGCCGATGCAGTAGTCGTTGGCCAGCCGGTGCAGCGCGAGTTCGGCTTCGACCCGGTCCAGCCGGATCGCCAGCTCCTCGATCAGTCCCATGCCCGCAGCCTAGGCGGGCCGGGCGCGGCCGCCCGACCGGGGCGGCGCCGCTATCGGGCGCCGCCCCGCTCAGGCCCGGGGGGTCAGGCCGGGGTGATCACGACCTTGAGCGCCGAGTTGGCGGCGGCGTCCGCGAAGACCTCGTACGCCTCGTCGATGCGGTCGAACGTGAAGCGGTGCGTGCCCATCTTCTCGGCCGGGATCCGGCCGGAGGCCACCATCGTCAGCAGCGTCGGGATGGAGACGGTGTCGACCAGGCCCATGGTCAGCGTGACGTTCTGGATCCAGAGCTCGTGCATGGGCAGCTCGACCGGCACGCCGTGCACGCCGATGTTGGCGATCGTGCCGCCCGGCCGGACCAGCGCGGCCGCCGTCCGCAGCGTCTCCGGGTACCCCACGGCCTCGATGGACACGTCCACGCCGAGCCCGTCGGTGTGCGCGAGTACCTCCGCGACCGCGTTGTCGCCGGCTTCGACCGTGTCGGTGGCGCCGAACTCGCGGGCCTTGTCCAGCCGGAACTTGTTGGAGTCGACCGCGATCACCTTGGACGCGCCCCACAGACCGGTGGTGAGGATCGCGGACAGGCCGACCGCGCCGGCGCCGACGACCGCGACCGTGTGCCCGGGCCGGACCCGGCCGGCCAGCACGCCGACCTCGTAACCGGTGGGCAGCGAGTCGGCCAGGAAGATGGCCTGCTCGTCGGTGACTCCGGCGGGGACGGCGTAGAGGGAGGTGTCCGCGTACGGGACCCGGACGTACTCGGCCTGGGTGCCGTCGATGAGGTGACCGAAGATCCAGCCGATGCCGCCGACGGTCTGGCAGTGCGACGGCATGCCGCGCTGGCAGTAGGAGCAGCGGCCGCAGCGGGTGATCGCCGGCACCAGCACCCGGTCGCCCTCGGCGAAGCCGGTGACCGCGGCGCCGACCGCGGTCACTGTGCCCACGGCCTCGTGCCCGAGCACCCGGCCGTCGGTCACCGCGACCACGTCACCCTTGAGGATGTGCAGGTCGGTGCCGCAGATGGTGGTCGTGTCGACCCGGACCACGACGTCGGTCGGGTCCTGCACGGTGGCATCGGGGACGTCCTCCCAGTTCTTGCGACCGGGACCGTGATAGACCAGCGCCTTCATGGGGCCTCCTCGTCGGGGTTCCCCCTCGACGCTAGGAGCGCGGGCGTCGCCCGGCTGTCGCAGATCGAGACGGTCGGCGCGCCGGTGCTGCGTCGACGGCCGCGGGCTGGCGTGGTGGACAGGCTCACCCGCGGTCGGGCACGGGGACCACTTCCGCGGCCTGCTCCGCACCGCGAACGGGCGGCGGTTCCAGGTCGACCGGCTCTGGGCGCTGCTGCCCGGCACCGCGGCCACCCGGCGGGACCGACGCGATCTGATTCTCCGCCGGCATCGGCGACGAGACCCACGGCCCCGTCGGCACCCTCAAGGCCGCCACCGGTTGAGCGGCCGGGGGCGGGTCGCCGGATCCGGCCCGCCCCCCTCCCGTACGACCCGGCGCCGAGGTCAGCGCGGCCCGACCGGCGCCAACCGGCCGGCCGCGAGCGCGGCGATGGCCGGGGAGGGGCGGATCGCCAGCTCGGTCCACAGCAGCGCCGCGTAGCTGTCGAGCTGGGTCCGCGCGGCGGCGACGTTGCCCTCGGCCAGGTGGGCGGCGATCAACGCGGACCGGGCCGACTCCCGCAGCGGCTCGATCGCGATCGCCGTGATCGCGGCGTCCACGGCCTCGCTGTAGCGCGACAGCCGGCGCAGCCGGTGGGACAGCGCCTCCAGCGCGTGCAGGCGCAGCTGCTGGATCCGCTCCCGCTCCAGCAGCAGCCAGTCCTCGTCCCACCCGGGCAGCAACTCCCCGGACAGCGGCGCGACGCTGCAGTCGCCGGCCTGCAGCGGTGCGTCCGCGCGGTTGAGCCGGCTGGCCTGGGCCAGCGCCCGGTGCAGGTCGACGTGCACCGGGTCGCCGAGGCGCAGACCGTCCTGGTGCACGGTGACCAGCCGGCGGTCGGCCCGGCCGATCCGCCACAGCGCCGTACGCAGGCTCGCCCGGGCATGCACGACGTCCGACTCCGGCCACAACCGGTCGACCACGGTCACCCGCGAGCAGCCGGCGTCCGCCCCCGGGCAGACCGACAGGTAGGCCAGCACCCGCCGGGCGTGCGTCGGCAGGACGACCAGCCGCCCGCCGACCCGCAGCCGGAAGCCGCCCAGGACCTCCAGGCGCAGCTCCGCCGGGGCCGGCGCCCGGGCCCGGGCGGCGGTGGACGCGGTGAGGACCGGTTCCGACATCGCTACCTCCAGGTGCCCCGACGGCCGACCGGCCGAGTCGCAGAGACGACTCGTTGACGTCTAGGAGGAGCCGGGGCCGGAACCTGATGCACATGACCTCCGAGTCGTGGCGAGTGGTCGTGGTCCGGGCCTGGCGGGACGGGGCCGAGGTCCGGGTCCGGATCCTGACCGCCGGGGACATGGACCGGCACTGGACCGGTGCCGCGGCCGCGGCGCCCGAGGTGCTGCGGCGGATCCTGGCCGAGCTGGCGACCGAGCCGCCGGCCGGAGGGGCGACGGGAGCCGATACGCCCCGTTGACGGTCGCGTACACCAGGGCTCGGCACGCTGCTCGCCTCTGCGTCACGAGGAGGCCAAGGATGGGTGTCGCCGGACAGTCGGTCACCGCGGGCACGGTCGTCCCGACCGAGCCGGAGTTGTTCTCGCCGTTCGGGACCGTGGTCTCGGAGTTCTTCGAGCCGGTGGTCCCGGCTCCGGCCGCGGCGACGCTGGAGTCGCCGTTCGGACCCGGGTACGCCCGGGAGCCGGATCGCGGCGAGGCCGAGCTGCTGGCCGAGACGGCTCAGGAGACGCTGGCCGAGCTGGAGGACGAGGACTTCACCGACGCCCTGGAGGCGCTGGTCGACGAGGCGGCCGCCCGGCATCTGGCCGACGCCGGGAGCTGGTCGGTGCCGCCCTCCGACCCGCAGGCGCACGAGCTCCTGCAGCAGTGGATCGAGCCGCTGGCGGCCGAGGCCGAGCGCTCGCTGGACACCCTGGCCGAGCAGCTCGGCGGCATCGACGCGCCCGGCCTCGGGGAGGGCGAGGTCGCCCGGCTGCTGGACTCGGCCGGCGACCACGGCAGCACCGGCAACGAGGTCTTCGACCACTTCCTCGGCAGCCTCCTCCGCAAGGCCAAGAACGCCGTCAGCGGCGCGGTGTCGCTGGCCCGGCGCGGCCTCGACGCGGTCGGCAGGCTGCTCCCGGTCGGCGTCATCCTGGGCAAGCTCAAGGCGCTGGTCCGGCCGCTGCTGGACAAGGTGCTGCAGGCGGCCATCGGCCGGCTTCCGGTCTCCGTCCAGCCGATCGCCCGCACCCTGGCGACCAAGCTCGGCCTCGGGCCGGCCACCGGCCACGAGACCGACTCCGAGAACACCGTCGCCCGGCTCGAGGCCGAGCTCGACACGGAGCTCGCCGGCCTGGTGGTCACGGGCGCCGGCGCACCCGAGCAGGAGGCTCCGGCCGACGGCCGGAGCGTGGTCGGCGAGCTGGACGACGCCCGGGCCCGGCTGGCGCAGCAGCTGGCCGAGCTGCCGGCCGGCAGCCCCGCGGCTGAGATCGAGCAGTTCATCCCGGCCGTCCTCGCGGTCCGGCCGCTGGTCAAGCTGGGCATCTCGATGATCGGCCGGGACAAGGTGGTCGGCTTCATCGCCGACCGCATCGCCGGCCTGGTCCAGCCGCTGATCGGCCCGGACGGGGCCCGCCGGCTGTCCCGGCCGCTGGTCGACGTCGGGCTGCGCGCGCTCGGCTTCGAGGCGGCCGCCCCGGACGGCGCGACCCTGGCCGGGGAGGCGCTGGCCTCCACGGTCGAGGGGACCGTGCTGCGGCTGACCGAGCTGCCGGCCCAGGCCTTCGCCGACGAGCTGCAGCTCGAGGCGGCCATCCGGACCGCCTTCGCGCAGGCCGCGGCCGCCTCGATGCCGGCCCAGCTGCTGCGCCCCGACCTGCCCGAGCGGGAGACCGCGGACGAGGGCGGGGTCTGGATCCTGATGCCGCGCTCGGCCCGCCCGCGCTACCGCTACCGCCGCTACAGCCGGGCCCTGGTGGTCCCGATCAGCCGCCAGGTGGCGCGGACCGTGCCCTGGTCCGACGGCGGGACGCTGGAGTCGCACCTGCTCGACCGGGGCGCCGGACCCTGGCCCGTCACCGCCGAGGTCGAGCTGTACGAGACCCTGCCCGGGGCGCAGCTGGGTCACCTGGCCGCCGAGGCCGACCCGGCCCGCGGCGAGGCGTCCGAGCTGCAGCCGCTCACCCCGGAGATCGCCGGGCTGCTGCTGCGGGAGCCGGGCCTGGGCCGGGACGGTTCCGGCCGCGGCCACCACCACGGCCACCAGCACCATCGCCGGCCCTGGCCGGGTCGGCGCTACTACCGGGTGCGGCCCGTCGGCGGCGCCCCGGCCGGGACGCCGGCCGGACGGCCGCAGCACCGGGTGGCGGTCCGGCTGAGCCTCACCGGGCCCGCCCCGGCGCTGCGGGTGGTGCTGCGGCTGACCGAGCGGCAGGGCCACGAGCTGCTGGACCGCCTCGATCCCGCCGCCCGCCGGACCGCGGCGGACCGGCCGGGCGCGCTGGCCGGGCTCACCGGCCGGCTGCGCACCGTCCTGCCGCCCCGGGTCGTCCGGCGGCTCGTGCGGGCGGGCGTGGTCGCCGACGCCGCGGCGGCCGGGCCGATCGCCGACCGGGTCCTCGCCGGCGTCATGACCGCGGTGTCGGAGTTCGTCACGCAGGGGTCGCACCTGCTCACCGCGGCCGTACGGGACCCGGCGCCGGGCGTCACGCTGACCGTCACGTTCGCCGGGATCAGCAAGCAGTCGCTGGCGACCGCGCTGCCCGCGGGACAGGTCTCGGTCACCCCGGGCTGGGGGCGGCATGACTGAGGCCGGCGCCGCCGACCCGGCCGCGGAGGAGCGGGCGACGCTGCGGTCCGAGCTGGGCCACTGGACGGCGGCCGCGCGGGCCCTGGCCGACCTCGACGCGGTCGCGCCGCCCGCGGCCTGGGCCCGGCTCGAGTCGTACCTGGGCCGCAGCGTCCGGTCCAGCCTGACCGGCACCGTGGGCCGGCTGGCCCGGCAGTGCACCCAGGTCGACCTGGGGCTGGCCTCGGCCGGGGACGCCGCCGAGCTGGCCCGGGTCCGGCGCGAGCTGCTGGCCCTGCGCCGGCGCTACGTGCAGGTGGAGACCGTGGTGGAGTTCTTCGCCGACGCGGTCGCGACGCGGGCCGACTCCCGCCTCGGCGCCGCCCTGCGCGGTCTGGACGCGCTCGCCGTCGACAGCATGGACCGGGTGCTGCGGCCGCTCGGCATCGACGTACCGCCGGTGCTGACCTATCTGGACAAGGGACTCGGGGCCTCGATCCTGCGCTCCGGTGCCCGGCTCTGGGACGCCTCCCTCTCGCCCGTGGCGGCGATCAAGGTGACCCACCACAACCTCTGGCAGCCGACCTCGCTGGTGCACGAGACCGGCCACCAGGTCGCCCACCTGACCGGCTGGGACGCCGAGCTGGCGGCGGCGCTGCATGAGGTGCTGCGGCCGGTGCCGCTGGCCGCGCGCTGGTGGCGGACCTGGGCCGGCGAGGTCGCGGCGGACGTCTACGCCTTCGCGCTGCTCGGCTTCGCCCCGCTGCCCGCGCTCGCCACCGTCGTCGACGGCAGCACGCCCGAGGTGTTCCGGATGCTCGCCGGCGACCCGCACCCGTTCGGCTGGATCCGGGTCCAGTTCAACGCCGCGCTCTGCCGGTCCTGGTACGGCCCCGGGCCCTGGGACCGGGTCGCGCGGGTCTGGGCCCACCGGCACCCGCCCGGCGCCGCCGATCCCGAGGCCGTCGAGGTGGCCGCGCAGACGATGCGGCATCTCGACGCCCTGGCCGACGTCTGCACCCGGACGCCGATGCGGGCCTTCGGCGGCCGCCCGCTGGCCGCGCTGGCCGATCCCCGCCGGGTCAGCCCGGCCGCCCTGGCCACGCTGGCCCGGTCCGCCGGGCCGGCCCTCTACACGTCCAGCTACCTGCGGCGGCTGGAGTCGATGCGCATCCTCGCCTGGATCGTGCTCAGCACGGGGCCGGGCCAGGTCGCCGGCCCCGGAGCCGGGGCGGTGATCGGGCCGATGGTCGGCCCTGCGGCCGGGCCGGTGATCGGCCCGGCGGCCGCGCCGCTGGTCGGCCCGGCGGCCGCGCCGGTGGTCGAGGACTGGCTGCGGCGCATGGGCGGCGAGCGCTCCGAAGCAGCCTGAGCACGGACAGTCTCCCAGCGACCCAGAGAGGACACCGACGATGTCGGCTCACGACAACAGCGAGCACGGGGACGGCGCGACCCAGCTGGCCCAGGCCCTGATCGCGCAGCTCGAGCGGATCGGCGGCGCCAGCACCACCACCACGGGCGGCCTCAGCGCCGTCGAGGCCCGCCTGGCCACCCACTACGCGCTGCTCAGCAACGCGCTGGGGAACTTCGGCCGGCACAGCGCGGTGCGGCTGGCGCTGCTCTCCCCGCCCCCGACCCTGGTCAGCCGGCCCGGCGGCTCGGGTGGGGGCAGCTACACCAAGCTGCTGCTCGGACCGCCCATCGACGGGGCGGCCACGGTCACCACGTACGGCGCCGACGGGCGGCGGTTGCAGCGCCTGACCTACCTGGCCGACGGCGTCCAGGTCCAGAACCCGGGCGACATCCGCACGGTCGAGATCGAGGACTCCCGCGGGACGCCGTTCCGGGTCGGGTTCGTGTCCACGCCGGCCACCACCGGCACCTACTGAGGAGGTCCGGTGTTCCGCACGCTTGCCCGCTTGTACGTCGATCCCACCCTGACCACGGCGGGTTCCGGCCCGTTCGCCGGCGACCCGGTCTTCACGACCCACCCGGTCCAGCTCAGCCGATGGCTGGAGCAGGTGTTCGCGCACGGCGGCATCGCGCAGCTGCCGTCGCTGGGCTCCGAGCCCGTACCGGTGAACGCCGAGGCCGTGCTCCGGCTCCAGCTCCCGGCCGGGCTGCGCGACCGGACCGCCGACGTCGGCACCGGCACGCTCGAGTCCGGCCTCACCGACCTCGGCGTGGGCTCCGACCCACCCACCTTCGACCCGAATCCGCCGGCCGCCCTGGGGACGACGCTGCCGCTGGTCTGGGACCACCTCGTGTACGCGTACCTGATCGAGAGCACCGGCATCCTGCCGGTGTTCGCCGAGGTCGTCCGCCGGTTCTCGGTCGGCGAGACGCTGGAGGCACCGGCCCCGCAGACGCTGGCCTGGGCCCGGGCCACGGAGGAGCTGTTCTTCCGCGACCCCCCGCTGTTCCACGTCGGCGGGCTCACCAGCCAGCTGCGGCCGGACGCCGCGGTGAACCGGCGCAACGCGTACTGGCGGATGTTCGGCTGGGACCTGCCCCACCCCGGGCCGGACGGACAGCCCTGGAAGCGGGACGTCGGCGCGGCCGCCAACACCCGGTTCCTGGAGCTGATCGGGGAGCTGCTGCGCCAGGTCTGGCTCGGGTTCGAGAACCAGAACAACTCCTCCGGCGCGAACCCGACCGACGACACCTACCTCGGCTACGTCTGCCAGACGCTCGGCGAGATGCTCCGCATGCGGCGGCGCGGCGGGATGCTGGCCCGGGAGGAGTTCAGCTACGTCACGATGATGAGCTGGTTCCACCTGACCGTGGAGACCGACACGTCCGTCGTCCGCGACCTGCGGGCGGTCGCCGACGTCGGCGGGAACGCGGCCGACCGGCTCGCCGGGATCGCGTCCCGGGTCGGGATGACGCTGCCGCGGCAGACCCGCGAGCTGTTCGACCTGGCCGACCTGCTGTCGCCGATCCTGTGGTTCATCGAGCTGGGTCGCTTCAACTCGGCCGCCCAGGCCCGGACGCTCTACCTGACGTCCGGGGGCGCCAACCCGATCGCCGAGGACATGCTCCGGCTCATCGACCTGTGGCAGTCGGCGACCGGCGCCCGGGTGAAGGACCTCTCGGTGGTGGACCGGCCCGGTCCCGCGGTACGGGCCGCCGACGCCGCGGGGGGCGCCGGCCGCCCGGCTCCGGCGCGGCCGATCCAGCCGACCCGGCTGCCGGCCGGGCCGACGCTGAGCACGATCCCGGCCGCCGGTGCCCGGCCGGCCTCGGTCAACGGCTCCGGCGCGACGGTGCGGTGAGGTCGCGATGAGCCCGACCAGCGGGGAGGTCTTCGCCCCGCCCGAACCGTTCGCCACGGCCGCGCCGCCCGCCGGGCCCGCCGCCGGGACGCCCTGGCCGACCTCGGAGGTCCCCTGGTCGGCCACCGAGACCGGCCCACCGCAAGGACCGTGGTCTCCCTCGGAGGTCCCGTGGACCACCGGAGCGACCCCGCCGACCGAACGACCATGGCGCACCTCGGAAGTGCCCTGGTCCACCGAAGCCGGGCCGCCGGCCGGGAAGCCGTGGCCCACCTCGGAAGTCCCCTGGACCACCGAAGCCGCCCCGCCGGCCGACAAGCCGTGGCCCACCTCGGAAGTCCCCTGGACCACCGAAGCCGCCCCGCCGGCCGACAAGCCGTGGCTCACCTCGGATGTCCCCTGGTCCACCGAAGGCGGGCCGCAGACCGAGAAACCGTGGTCGTCCGCGGAGGTCCCGTGGACCACCGAAGGCGCCCCGCCGGCCGAGAGGCCGTGGCCGACCTCGGAGGGCGCCGAAGGCGCGACGGCGGGTGGGAGGCCGTGGTCGTCCTCGGAGGTTCCCTGGTCGACGGAGTCGGCCTGGGCGCCCGAGGACGAGGTGCTCGGCGCGGACGAGCGGCAGCTCGTCAGCAACACGCTCGCCGTGCCGTACCGGTGGGTCTGCGCCGTCGACGTCACCCAGGCCGACGGCCAGCTCTTCCGCGGCAGCGGCGTCCTGATCGGCCCGCGGCACGTCCTCACCGCCGCCCACGTGATCTATGCCGAGGGCGCGGCGCCCCGGGCCGTCTCCGTGGCCCCGGCCCGCAACGGCCGGACCGCGACCTCCGGCGTGGTCGAGCCGGTCGGCCGGACCAAGGCGGTGGCCTGGAGCGTCCCGCCGGAGTACCTGGCGGCGAAGCGGGCCGGGTCCCGGTACGACTTCGGGCTCCTCACGCTCGAACGCGACGTCTCGGCCCTGACGATGCCGGGCGACGGGCCCCTCGGTCACTGGGGTCACCCGACGCTGGCGGCCGGGACGGTCCTGCGGTCGCTGGAGCCGGCCTTCCTCGGCGGCAAGCCCGTCCACGTCTGCGGCTACCCGGGCGACTGGTGCGGGCGGACCCACCTCGACCCCCGGGTCGGCTGCAAGGCCCGGGACCTCGGCACCGCCCAGCTGGTCCACCACGGGTTGGCGACCTTCCCGGCGCCGATGCCCGGCCTGCTGCTGCACACCGCCGACACGTACGGCGGCCAGAGCGGGGCTCCGGTGTGGATGGAGTTCACCGACGGCAGCCGCTACCTGGTCGGCGTCCACGTCGACAAGCACGTCATCACCGACGCGACGACCGGCCGGCCGCTGCCGGTCACCGCCAACAAGGCCGTGCACCTCAGCGCCGACGTGCTGGCGCTGGTGCGGTCCTGGATCGCCTGACCGGCTCCCGGAAGGACCCGCCATGCCGACATTCCCGCTGACCGACTCCGCCGCCGCCGAGGAATACCTGGCGCCCCCGTCAGGCCCGGACCTGGCCGGCCTGGAAGGCGAGGGCTGGGCCCTGGAGTGGGCGCCCCCGGCCACCGCCGAGGACCGGCCGGCGCCGCTGCAGCAAGACGCGCCGGTGCTCACCCAGGCGATCGCGGACGCGATCGAGCGCAAGGACTGGCCCCGGGTCCTGGAGATCGCCCTGCAGGTCGGCTGGTACGACGAGAACCGGCTGGCCAACCTGCTGTTCTTCGGCCGGCACCCGGAGCTGAACCGGCGCCCGCTCGACCCGCAGCACAGCGCCAAGGACCGCGCGCTGGCCGAGGAGTGGACGCGGGTGCTGCGGACCGAGGTGCGCCCGGCGGTCCAGCGGGCGGCCGAGGACCGGACGCTGGAGGTGTCCGGAGCGCTGGTGGCCGAGCGCGACCCGGAGCTGGCCGGCGCGCGGGGAGCCCGGTTCGCGGCGATCGTCACCGCGGCGGCCGGGGCGGCCGGCCTGGACCCGGGCTTCCTGGCCGCCGTGCTGCTGGCCGAGGTCGGCAGCGCCACGCCGTACCTGAGCCCGGGTGAGGTGCAGTCGTTCGTCACCGGTACGGACGACTTCCTGGAGCAGAAGAAGCAGCTCAAGGCCAACGTGCCGGCGTTCACCCAGGTCCGGTTCGACGAGTCGAGGGCGCAGGCGTTCGTCAACGAGCACGGCCGGCGGGTGACCAGCGTCCCGTTCCGGACCGGCCGGGACGCCGCGCTGGCGACGGCGGTCTACCTGGCCTGGGCGCAGACCAAGCTACGCCGGGCCATGACCCGGAACGGCGGGGACTTCGACACGCTGCCGATGCCGACCCGGTTCGTCCTGCTGCGGGTGGCCATGGCCGCCGGTCACGGCGCGATCAGCGCCGACGGCGAACTCGTCTGGCACAAGAAGTCCGCGGTGGTGAAAGCGGGCACACCGGGCGCCGTCCTGCTCGGGGTGGCCCGGTCGGTGCACCGGGTCCTGCACGGCGAGGACATCCTGGTCCGGAACTGGGAACCGCGGAAGGACCCGACGAACGACTCCCACATCACCCACCGCAACGCGACCATCCTGGCCGCGCAGGCCGCCCACCTGGGCGACTGGTTCTTCCGGGCTCCGGCCCTGGGTGTGCAGCCGGAGCTCGGGAGCTAGCCGTCAGGCGCCGGTGGGCTCCTGGTGGCCGGAGCCGAACAGGCCGACCGGGCAGGAGACGCCGGTGCCGTTGTCCGGGCAGTAGCCGTACGGGTTCTTGACCAGATACTGCTGGTGGTAGCCCTCGGCGTAGTAGAACGGCCCGGCCGGCTCCACCTCGGTGGTGATCGTCCCGTAGCCGGCGGCGGTCAGCCGCTGCTGGAAGGCGGCCAGCGACGCCTCGGCCAGGGCCTTCTGCTCGTCGTCGGCGTAGTAGATCGCCGACCGGTACTGCGTGCCGACGTCGTTGCCCTGCCGCATCCCCTGGGTCGGGTCGTGCGCCTCCCAGAAGACCTTCAGCAGCTGCTCGTACGTGACCTGCTCGGGGTCGAAGACGACCAGGACGGCCTCGGCGTGCCCGGTCCGGCCGGAGCACACCTCCTCGTACGTCGGGTAGGGCGTGATGCCGCCGGTGTAGCCCACGGCCGTGGACCACACGCCCGGCACCTGCCAGAACGCCTTCTCCTCGCCCCAGAAGCAGCCCAGCGCGAACACCGCGGTGGCCAGCCCCTCCGGGAACGGCGGGAGGATGGAGTTGCCGGTGACCACGTGGGTCGAGGGCACCTCGAAGGGATAGTCGGAGCGGCCCGGCAGCGCCTGCTCGGCGGTGGGCAGCTGGGTCTTGGTACGGGAGAACAGCACACTGACACAACGGTGCCGGGCGGCCCGCAATTCCGTGTGAGTGGGCCGGTGGGCGGCGGGCATACCCAGTCGGACTGTTGGCCCTGACACCGGAGTTCCGATGCCGCTCTTCTCCCGCAACAAGGACACCGCCATCAAGGAGCGCGACCACAAGGACTACTCCGGCGGCCCCGGCCGCAAGGACTACACCGACCAGCCGGACGAGCAGCGGCTCCCGCCGGACGACCCGCGCAAGCCGGACTCGCCCACCGACCTGGGCAAGAAGAGCTGGCTCGGGGTGGCCAAGCGAGCCTTCACCGAATTCAAGGACGACAACGTCACCGACTGGTCGGCCGCGCTGACCTACTACGCCGTGCTGGCGCTGTTCCCGGGCATCGTGGTGTTCGTCTCGCTGCTGAGCCTCTTCGGGCAGGGCCCGGACACGGTGCAGAAGCTGCTCGACGTCGTCCAGGGGATCGGCGTCCCGCAGGACGCGCTGGGCTCGATCCGCAAGCCGATCGAGGACGTCGTCAACCTGCAGGGCGGCAAGGCCGGCTTCGCGCTGGTCGTCGGCATCCTCGGCGCGCTGTGGTCGGCCTCGGGTTACATCGGCGCGTTCATCCGGGCCTCGAACGCGATCTACGAGGTCGAGGAGGGCCGCAAGTTCTACATCCTGCGGCCGCTGCAGCTGCTCATCACGATCGTCGCCACCCTGCTGCTGACGCTGATCACGCTGGCGCTGGTGGCCAGCGGCAGCGTGGCGCAGTCGATCGGCGACGCCATCGGTCTGTCCAGCACGGTGGTCACGGTCTGGAACATCGCCAAGTGGCCGGTGATCGTGATCATCATCAGCCTGATGATCGCCGGCCTCTACAACGTCGCCCCCAACGTGAAGCAGCCGAAGTTCAAGTGGTTCACCCTCGGCGGCTTCCTCGCGCTGATCCTCTGGGTCATCGCCAGCATCGCGTTCGGCTTCTACGTGTCCCACTTCGGCTCGTACAACAAGACGTACGGGTCGCTGGGCGCGGTGATCTCGTTCCTGGTCTGGATGTGGATCACCAACAACGTGCTGCTGTTCGGGGCCGAGGTCAACGCCGAGCTGGAGCGCGGGCGCGAGCTGGAGGCGGGCCAGCCGGCCGAGGAGGACATCCAGCTGCCGCACAAGAAGGCCCCGAAGGACTGACCGGGGCCGGGCCCGCCGGACTGCCGGCGGGCCCGGGACGGCTCAGTGGGCGAACTGGGCGGCCTCGGTCGAGCCGGCCAGCGCGGTGGTCGACGACTCCGGGTCGACCACGGTGGAGACCAGGTCGAACCAGCCGGTGCCGACCTCGCGCTGGTGCCGGGTGGCGGTGTAGCCGGCCGCCTCGGCCGCGAACTCGGCCTCCTGCAGCTGCACGTACGCCGGCATCCCGTCGGCCGCGTAGCCGGCGGCCAGGTCGAACATCGAGTGGTTGAGCGCGTGGAAGCCGGCCAGCGTGATGAACTGGAACGCGTAGCCCATGGCGCCCAGCTCGCGCTGGAACCGGGCGATGTCGGCGTCGTCCAGGTGCCGCTTCCAGTTGAAGGACGGCGAGCAGTTGTACGCCAGCAGCTGGTCCGGATACTGCGCGTGGATGGCCTCGGCGAACTCCTTGGCCTGGCCCAGGTCGGGGGTGCCGGTCTCGCACCAGAGCAGGTCCGCGTACGGGGCGAAGGCCAGGCCGCGCATGATCGCCGCGTCCTGCCCGGCCCGGACCCGGTAGTAGCCCTCAGCGGTGCGGTCCCCGGTCAGGAACGGCCGGTCCCGCTCGTCCACGTCGCTGGTCACCAGCGTCGCGGCCAGCGCGTCGGTCCGGGCCACCACGATCGTCGGGATGCCGGCCACGTCGGCGGCCAGCCGGGCCGCGGTCAGCGTGCGGATGTGCTGCTTGACCGGGATGAGCACCTTGCCGCCGAGGTGGCCGCACTTCTTCTCACTGGCCAGCTGGTCCTCCCAGTGGACACCGGCCGCGCCGGCCGCGATCATCGCGCTCATCAGCTCGTACGCGTTGAGCGGGCCGCCGAAGCCGGCCTCGGCGTCGGCCACGATCGGGGCCATCCAGTGGCGGGACGTCGTCCCCTCGCTGTGCTCGATCCGGTCCGCCCGCAGCAGCGCGTTGTTGATCCGGCGGACCACCTTGGGCACCGAGTCGACCGGGTAGAGCGACTGGTCCGGGTAGGTCTGCCCGGCGCTGTTGGCGTCGGCCGCGACCTGCCAGCCGGACAGGTAGATCGCCTCCAGCCCGGCCCTCACGCTCTGCACGGCCTGGCCGCCGGTGAGCGCGCCCAGCGCGGGCACGTAGTCCCGCTCGTGCAGCAGCTCCCAGAGCCGGTTCGCGCCCAGCCGGGCCAGCGTGTGCTCCTCCTGCACGGTGCCGCGCAGCCGGAGCACGTCGGCCCCGGAGTACGGCCGGGTGACGCCGGCCCAGCGGGGGTCGGTGGCCCACTCGCGCTCCAGCGCTTCCGCGGTATGAGTTTCGTTGATCGACATCTTTCGTCCTCCTAGGACGCCATCGCCAGGACCCGGGCCACCGGGCGGCCGCACCCGTCGCACTCTGGGGTCTCGAAGGCCTGCCACTCGCAGCCGTCGCCGTGGCAGCCCTGCGTGTCGCAGGCCTGGCAGACGTACTGGTAAGAGTTGCAGGGGGTTCCGTCGAACAGCTCGCCGGGGCACTGACGTCCCATGACCGCCTCCTCGTGGTGCGTGTCGGTCGCTGCACCGAGTGTTGCCACGAGGCAACCCCCGGGCCTAGGGTCAGCACGCTGAAAGGAATGGCAATGTTTCGGATCTGGGAAGAAGGCCGTCGATGTCGGTCACACCTGAGGTCGACCCCCGGATCGTCGGGCAGCGGATCAAGCACGAGCGGCAGGAGCGCGGGCTGACCCTGGCCCAGCTGGCCGAGGCGGCCGGCAGCTCGGCCCCGCACCTGTCCCAGGTCGAGAACGGGCACCGGGAGCCGACCCTGCGGCTGCTCGGCGGGCTGGCCCGCGCCCTCGGGGTGCCGGTCGAGCAGCTGCTGCGGCCGGAGCCGCCGAGCCAGCGGGCCGCGCTCGAGCTGGCCCTGGAGCGGGCCCAGGCCGACCCGCTCTACGCCGCGCTCAACCTGCCGCCGCTGCGGGCCAACGCCAAGCTGCCCACCGCCGCCCTGGAACACCTCGTGGGCCTGTACGAGGAGCTGCGCCGCCGGTCCGAGCGGGTCGTGGCCACCCCGGAGGAGGCCCGCGCGGCCAACCGGGAGCTGCGGGCGGACATGCGGGCCCGGGACAACTACTTCGAGCACATCGAGCAGCTGGCGGCATCGACCCTGACCGCCGTCGACTACCCCGGCACCGGCGCGCTGACCCAGCGCGTGCTGCTCGACATCGCGGCGCACTGTGACTTCAGCCTGCGCTACGTCAAGGACCTGCCGCCGTCGACCCGGTCCGTCGCCGACCTCCGCAACCGCCGGATCTACCTCGGCCAGGGCAGCTGGACCGGCGGCCACGACACCCGCAGCGTGCTGCTGCAGGCGCTCGGCCACTTCCTGCTCGGGCACGGCGAGCCGTCCGGCTTCGCCGAGCACCTGCGCCAGCGCACCGAGGCCAACTACTTCGCCGCCGCGGTGCTGCTGCCGGAGCAGGCCCTGGTGCCGCTGCTGCAGCGGGCCAAGGCCGACCGGGCGCTGTCGGTCGAGGACGCCCGGGACGTGTTCGGGGTGTCGGACGAGATGGCCGCGCACCGGTTCACCAACGTCGCCACCCGGCACCTGGACCTGCCGGTGCACTTCGTCCGGACCGACGAGTCGGGCCGGATCTACAAGGCGTACGAGAACGACGGGGTGGTGTTCCCGGCCGACCTGGACGGGGCGATCGAGGGGCAGACGGCGTGCCGGTTCTGGGCCGCCCGGCGGGTGTTCTCGGTCGAGCACTACCCGGGCTACCAGCAGTACACGGACACGCCGCAGGGGACGTACTTCTGCTGGAGCCAGCAGGTGGTGCAGCCGGGCGGGTCGTTCGCGGTCACGGTCGGGGTGCCGTACGTGCACTCGCGCTGGTTCCGGGGCCGGGACACCCCGGCCCGGACCGAGTCGCGCTGCCCGGACCCGTCCTGCTGCGCCGACCCGCCCGCGCCGCTGGCCCGGCGCTGGTCCCGGATGGCCTGGCCGTCGGCCCGGGCCCAGTCCCACGTGCTGGCCGCGGTGCCGCCGGGCGCGTTCGGCGGCGTCGACCTGACCGAGGTGTACGCGTTCCTGGACCGGCACGCCGAGACCTGACTGGGACCCGGCGGGGGTGGGCGCGCTCCGCGTGCAGGCACTAGCCTGGCGCTGCGCTCCAGAAGCCGGCGCGGAAGCGGACATGAGAGGGATGCCCGTGGGGGACACCGCTGTGACCGGGCGGGTCGGACCCGCTCTGGTCGAGCTGCTGCCCCGGGTGCTGCACGACTCGCCCGCCGCCATGCTGCTCGTCGACCTGACCGGCGGCGAGGTCACGTACGCGAACCGGCAGGCGATCCTGATGTCGCCCGACGTGCCGCTGCCGGTTCCGATCAACGAGTGGTCGAAGGTCGCCGGGCTGCGGGACGTCGACGGGGTGCCGCTGGCGGAGACCGTGAACCCGCTGTCCCGGATCGCCGCCGGCGAGCCGGTCGCCGGGGAGTCGGTGACCGCGGCCCGTGACTCCGGCGTGGTCAAGGCCGGGGAGCCGCTGTGGGTGACCGGCTTGCCGCTGACCGGCGCGCCCGGGCTGTCGGACCGGGCCCTGGTGGTGTTCTTCCGGCTGGCCGACGCCGGTGCCGGCAGCCGGCAGGTCGAGGAGGTGCTGTCCGGCCTGCGGGACCGGGCCGTGCTGGCCACCGACGTGTCGTTCACGATCAGCGACCCGGCCCAGGACGACAACCCGCTGGTCTGGGTCAACCCGGCCTTCAGCCGGATCACCGGCTACGACTTCGACGACGTGGTCGGGCGCAACTGCCGGTTCCTGCAGGGGACGGCGACCGACCCGGACACCGTCAGCACGATGCGGCGGGCGCTGGAGGAGCAGCAGTCGGTCACGGTCACCGTGCTCAACTACCGCAAGGACGGCACTGCGTTCTGGAACGAGGTGTCGATGTCCCCGGTGTACGACGGCGCCGGGACGCTGACCAACTTCGTCGGCGTGCAGGCCGACGTCACCGCGCGGGTGCAGGCCGAGGCCGAGCGGGAGGCCGCCTACCGGGCGGCGGAGCGGGCCCAGGCCCGGCTGGCCATGCTGGCCGGGGTCAGCGCGGCCCTGTCGACCACGCTGGACGTCACCGAGGCGCTGAACCGGATGGCCCGGGAGCTGGTGCCGGCGGTGGCGGACTGGTGCGCGGTCGACCTGAGCGGCCCGCCGGCCGTCCGCCGGGTCGCGGTCGCGCACCGGGACCCGGCGAAGATCGGCGCCCTGCAGGCCGTGCCCCCGACCGCGGGGCTGCGCGGGAGCACGGTGGCCTCGGTGCTCACCACCGGACAGCCGCGGCTGTTCTCCGACATCGACGACGCCCGGCTGGCCACGCTGGCCGGGTCCCCGGAGCGGCTGGCGCTGCTGCGCCAGGTCGGCGTGACCTCGGGGCTGGTCGTGCCGATGCGGGCCCGCAGCCGGGTGCTGGGCGCGATCACCCTGGGCATGGTCGACGGCGCCCGCCGCTACGGCGAGGAGGACCTGCAGATGGCGGCGGACATCGGCCGCCGGGCCGGGCTCGCCGTCGACAACGCTCAGCTGTTCGCCAAGGAGCACGAGGTCGCGGTGGCGCTGCAGCGCAGCATGCTGCCCCGGGTGCCGCACATCGCCGGGCTGGAGATCTCCGCCCACTACTTCGCCGGCTCCGAGCGGGCTGACGTCGGCGGCGACTGGTACGACGTGCTGCCGCTGCCGGACGGCTCGGTCGGCATCGCCATCGGCGACGTGATGGGCCACGACCTCATTGCTGCGGCCGCCATGGGCCAGCTGCGGTCGGTGCTGCGGTCCTACGCCTGGGAGGGGCACCGGCCGTCGGAGGTGCTGGAGCGGCTGGACCGGCTGGTCCAGGGCCTGGGCATGGCCCAGCTGGCCACCTGCGTGTACGGCCGGCTGCTGCCGTCGGAGGACGGTGCGCTGCTGCGGTATGCCAACGCCGGCCACCTGCCGCCGGTCGTGCAGCGCCGTGACGGCGGCGTCGACGTGCTCGACGGCGGCAAGTCGGTGCTCATCGGCGCCCCCGGCGGGGCGTCCAACCGGCCCGACGGCAGCGCGCGGATCGGCCGCGGGTCCACCCTGGTGCTCTACACCGACGGGCTGGTCGAGGACCGGGAGACCGACATCGACGCCGGCGTCGCCCGGCTGTGCGCGCTCGTCGCCGGCCACGACCCGGCCCTCGGGGTGGCCCGGCTGTGCGACCGGCTGCTGGACGAGCTGCTGGTCGGCCTGCGTACGGACGACGCGGCCGTGGTCGCGGTGCGGATCTCGGACGACTGGGGCCGGCCGGCTAGGTGAGCAGCACGGCCTGGCCCGGGGTGCCGTAGAAGCCGGTCAGCGTGACCGGCAGCAGCCGCAGCCCGGCCGCGCCCGGGGTCCACAGCGCGACCCGGCCGGTGCCGTGCCCGTCGGCCGGCACCACCAGCAGCAGCCGGCCGTCCCGGGTCCACACCGGCAGGGCGGTGCTGGCCGACCCGGTGCTCAGGCCCGGCAGCGTGCGGGCGCGGCCGGACCCGGCCAGGTCGACGACCAGGACGCTCCCCTCCCGTCGCGGGGAGGCGCTCGGGTCGTCGGGCAGCAGGCCCGCGTAGCCGACCGCGAGCCGGCGGCCGTCGGTTGAGAACGCGACCGCGGCCGGGTTGCCGGGGCTGCTCGGCAGCGCCCGGGCGGCGCCGGTGGCCAGGTCGGCCAGCGTCAGCCCGCACTCCCCGGCGCAGCCCGGCGGCAGGAACACGACGTGCCGGTCGTCGGCGCCGAGCACCTCGTACGTGCGGCCCACGACCCGGGGGTTCCCGCCGGTGCTGGGGTCCTCCAGCCGGGCGACCCCGCCCTGGTCGCCCTGGTAGGCCCGGACCAGCAGCCCGTACGGGGTGTCCCGGACCAGGTCGATCCGGCGCGGCACGGTGCGGCTCCAGCGGGCCGCGCCGGTGGCCGTACGGCCGAAGAGCGTGCACGGTCCGGTGCCGGCCGGACCGGCGCAGTCCTCGGTCAGCACGCCGCCGTCGCGCAGCGGGACCAGGTCGATCAGCGGGCCGAGCGGCACCGGCCGCCGGTCCGGGCCGAGCACGACGCCCCGGGGCCACCGGCCGGCGGAATTGCGCAGCACCGCGGTGGTGATGCCGGGGCCGCGGTCGAGCTCGGCCACCTCGTCGGCCCGCATCCGGATCGGCAGCGGGGTCAGCCGGCCGGCGCCGAGGTCCAGCACGGCCGGGTCGAGGCCGCCGACGAGCAGCCGCTGCCCGGCCGGGCCCGGGCCGCGGACGCCGTCGAGCCGGAAGACGGCCGCGCGGGCCGGGGCGCCGGTGCGGGCCGGGTACGGGGGCGGCCGGACCTCGACCGTGGGCAGCGGCTCGTCCCGGGTGGGCGGGCCGGACCCGCCGGGCTGGACCGCCACGTAGCCGAGCCCGGCCGTGGCCAACACCGCGGCCGCCACCGCGGCCCGGCGATGCCGCGGCCACGGCGGCCGCGCGTCACCCGACCCCGAGGTCAGCACGTCGGCCACGAACCCAGTGTGTGTTCC
>DATDKW010000169.1:0-35417 GCA_036519715.1 Mycobacteriales bacterium | reverse complement strand
CGTCCGCCGTCGGCGGCCCGCCCGGCACCGCGGCCGAGGCCCGGGCCGGCCTGGCCACCTGCCCCAGCGGCTGCCACGCCCTCGACCTGCGCCCGGGCGGCGACTGGCCCGCCACCGTCGGGCCGATCGCCCGGTTCTTCGACGTGATCGTCACCGACTGGGGCCTGCGGCACCCCGCGTACGACCTGGAGCCGGTGCTCGGCACCAGCCACGTCGTCTGTCTCGTGGTCAGGGCCGACGACGCCGCGGTCGACGCGGCCGCCGCCCTGCTGCACGCGCTGACCGCCCGGCCCGGGACGCCGCCGATCGTGGTCGCGCCGGCCGGCCGGCGCCGGTTCCACGGCCCGGCCGCGGTGGTCGAGCCGGGACCGCACCGTTCCCTGCGCCTCGCCGCCGCGCTGATGGGCCCGACCGGAGGAGACCGCCGTGACCGTTGAGCTGGTGCACCGCCCGACCCGGACCAGCCGCCCGCTCGGCCCGCCCGCGGGCGAGACGGTGGCCCCGCCGCCGGTCGCGGAGGACCCGGTCGCCGTCCGCGGCGGCTCCCTGCAGGCGCTGCTGCCGGTGACCGGGGCGCTCGGCTCGGGCGTGATGATCGTCGTGTTCCGCTCCAGCAATCCCGCCTTCCTGCTCATCGGCGCGGTCGTCATGGTCGTCGCGCTGGTCGGCGGGATCGGCCTGGCGCTGAGCCGGCGCGGCGGCGCGGCCCGGCAGCGCCGGACCCAACGCGAGAACTACCTGGACTACCTGGAGACGCTGCGCGGCCGGATGCGCGACCGCGGCCGCGACCTGCGGGCCGCCGCGCTGTTCCTCGACCCGGCGCCCGAGGCCCTGCTCGACCTGGTCCGGGACCCGGCCCGGCTGTGGGAGCGCCGCCCGGCCCACCCGGACTTCCTGACCGTCCGGGTCGGGCTGGGCGACCAGACCCGGTTCCCGCTGACCGTCCCGCCGGAACAGGACCCGGTCCACCCGTACGACCCGATCCTGCTGGGCCAGGCCCTGGCGACCGCCGGCCAGTGCGCGGTCGTGCGGGGCATCCCGATCCCCGTACGGCTGGACGGCGCCGGTCAGGTCGCGCTCATCGGCGAGCCCGGCGACGTCCTGGCCGCGGCCCGCTCGCTGCTGCTGCAGCTGGCCGCCCTGCACGCGCCCGAGGACGTGGCGCTGGCCGCGGCCTTCCCGGCGCGGGCGGCCGAGGACTGGCGCGGCGTCGACCTGCTGCCGCACCTGAACGACGGCACCGCCCGCCGGCTCGCGCCGTCGGCCGCCGACCTGGCCGTCGTCCTCGGGCCCGACCTGGCCGAGCGGGCCCGGCGGGTCACGGACCGGCGCGGCCGGGCGGCGCCCGCGGCCGGTCACCCGGCCCGGCTGGTCGTGTTCGTGGACGACCGGGGCCGGGTCGCGTCCGCCCTGCCGCTGCCCGAGCCGCTGGCGGCACTGCCCGACCTGCACGTGACCGTGGTCCACCTGCTCACCGACCGGCTGCAGGAGCCGTCCGACGTGACCGTGCGGATCACCCTCGACCGGGACGGGGTCGCCACCGTCACCGACACCCGCGGCCCGGCGCAGCGGGCCATCGCCGACCGCACCGGCCGCCCGCTGTTCGAGGCGGTGGCCCGGACGCTGGCCGGACGCCGCCTCAGCCGTACCGGTCCGGACTCGGAGGGACGGGCCACCGGGGCCACCGTGACCGACCTGCTCGGCATCGACCTGGACGGGCTGACCGCACGGTGGGCACCGCGTACCCCGGGCGACTTCCTCCGGGTCCCGATCGGCCTGGACGACCTCGGAGCGCCCGTGCTGCTCGACCTCAAGGAGTCGGCGCAGCTGGGCATGGGCCCGCACGGGCTCTGCGTCGGCGCGACCGGCTCGGGCAAGAGCGAGCTGCTGCGCACCCTGATCCTGTCGCTGGCGCTGACCCACCCGCCCGAGGACCTCGGCATGGTGCTGGTGGACTACAAGGGCGGGGCCGCGTTCGCGCCGTTCGCCGACCTGCCGCACGTGGCCGGCATCATCGACAACCTGGCCGACGACTCCCAGCTGACCGAGCGGGCCCGGGCCAGTGTCACCGGCGAGGTGATCCGCCGCCAGGAGCTGCTCAAGGCGGCCGGATCGTCGCCGTCGATCAGCCACTACCGCGAGCTGCGGCGCTCGCGGCCCGAGCTGACGCCGCTGCCGCACCTGCTCATCGTCATCGACGAGTTCGGCGAACTGCTCACCGCCGACCCGGACTTCGTCGACCTGCTGCTGTCCATCGGCCGGATCGGCCGGTCGATCGGCGTGCACCTGCTGCTGTCCAGCCAGCGGATCGAGACCGGCAAGCTGCGCGGGCTGGAGACCTACCTGTCCTACCGGATCGGGCTGCGGACCTTCTCCGAGTCGGAGAGCTCCACCATCCTGGACACCAAGGACGCCTTCCACCTGCCGCCCGTCCCCGGCTTCGGCTACCTCAAGGTGGACACCACGGTCTACTGCCGCTTCCGGTCCGGGTACGTGTCCGCACCGTCCGAAGTGGACGCACCGGCCCCGGCCCCGGAGCCGCCGCGGGTGCGGCTGCTGCCGACGTACGACGAGCGGGACGCCGGGCCGGCCGACGCGCAGGAGGCCGAGGCCCCGCCGGTGGGCCGGACGCTGCTGGCCGAGTGCGTCGACCGGCTGCACGCGCCCGACCGGCAGGTCCGGCCGGTCTGGCTGGCCCCGCTGCCGGTCCGGGTCGCCCTGACCGGTGCCCGCACCGGCCGGCTGCGGCTGCCGATCGGGCTGGTCGACGACCCGGCCGGGCAGCGGCAGGACGTCTGGTCGGTGGACCTGGCCCGGGCCGGCGGGCACGTGGCCGTCATCGGGGCGCCGCAGTCGGGGCGCTCGACCCTGCTGCGCTCGCTGGCCACCTCGGCCGCGCTCACCCACACCCCGCGCGAGCTCAGCCTGTACGGGATGGATCTCAGCGGCGGCGGGCTGCGCTCCATCGCCGGCTTCCCGCACGTGGGCGGGGTCGCCACCCGGGGCCAGAAGGACCGGCTGCAGCGGCTGCTGGAGGAGCTGCTGGGCATGCTGGCGGCGCGGGAGAAGGTCTTCGCCGACCGCGGCATCGACTCGCTCGGCATGCTGCGGGCCGAGCACGCCGCCGGCCGGATCCCGGAGCTGGTCGCGCCGGACGTGGTGCTGCTGGTCGACGGCTTCGGGGCGCTTCGGACCGACTTCGAGCACCTGGAGGAGCCGCTGCTGACCCTGCTGCGGTCCGGCAGCAGCTTCGGCATCCACGTCGTCCTCACCCTGACCCGGTGGAACGAGCTGCGGATGGCGCACCAGCCGCTCATCGGCACCCGGCTGGAGCTGCGCCTCAACGACCCCGTCGACTCGGTGGTCGACCGCAAGCTGGCCACCCTGATCCGGCCCGGGCAGGCCGGCCGGCTGCTCACCGAGGACAAGCTCTTCGCCCAGGTCGCGGTGGCGGACCCGGCTCCGCTGGCGGACCGCGTACGGCGGGACTGGACCGGTCCGGTGGCGGCGCCGATCCGGCTGCTGCCGACCCGGCTGCGGTCGTCCGAGGTGCCGTCCGGCCCGACCGAGCCGACGACGGTCGTGCTGGGCCTGCGGCAGGACACGATGGGGCCGGCCCACCTCGAGCTCGGCGGCCGCGACCAGCACCTCATCGCCCTCGGCGACCCGCTCTCGGGCCGGACCACGCTGCTGGCCGGGATCGCCCGGGGCCTGGCCGAGCGGTTCGGGCCGGACGAGCTGGTGTTCGCGGTCATGGACGTACGCGGGGAGCTGGCCCGGGCGGTGCCGCCGGCGTACCTGGGCGCGCACGCGACCAACGCGCCCCTGGGCCGGGGCCTGGCCGGGTCGGTCGCGACGGAGCTGGCCCGGCGCAGCGCCGAGCGGACCACCGGGCGGCGGATCGTGGTGCTGGTCGACGACTACGACATGATCGGCTCGGGCGACAAGGACCTGCTCCGGCCGCTGCTGCCGTTCCTGCCCTCGGCCCGCGACCTGGGCCTGCACCTGGTGCTCACCCGTCCGGTCGCGGGCGCGGCCCGGGCCCTGTACGACCCGGTCCTGCAGGCCGTCCGCGACACCGGCGGCAGCGTGCTGCTGATGTCGGGCGAGCGCGGCGAGGGCCAGATCCTGCCCCGGACGTACGCGGAGCCGCTGCCGCCGGGGCGCGGCCGGTTCCTGCGCCGGGGCGAGGCGCCGTACCTGGTCCAGATCGCCCAGGACTGAGCGGCCCGCTCAGAGGTACGGGTGCAGGTGGGCCAGGTCGGGCCGGCCGAGCCGGTCGGTGGCGGTGTTGCGCTGGTGCCAGTGCGGGTAGCGCAGCGGCTCCAGGCTGACCTCGTCCAGCCGGGCCCGCTCCTGGTCGGTGAGGGCGAGGCCGGCCGCGCCGAGGTTGTCGGCCAGCTGCTCGTCGGTCCGCGACCCGATGATCACCGACGTCACCGCGGGCCGCCCCAGCAGCCAGACCAGCGCCACCTGCGCCGCCGACACCCCGTGTGCTTCGCCGATCTCGACCAGGGCGTCGATCGTGTCGTACAGCCGGTCCTCGTCGTGCACCGGCGGCTCGTCCCAGCCGGCGAACCGGCGGGTGCCCTCCGGCGTCGGCTGGTTGCGCCGGTACTTCCCGGACAGCAGCCCGCCGGCGAGCGGGCTCCAGACCAGGATGCCGAGACCCTGGTCGAGGCTGACCGGCACCAGCTCGGCCTCGGCGTCGCGGGCCTGCAGGGAGTAGTAGATCTGCTGGCTGACGTAGCGGCTGTGGTCGTGCCGGTCGGCGACGGCCAGCGCCTTCATCAGCTGCCAGCCGGTGTGGTTGGAGCAGCCGACGTAGCGGACCTTGCCCGACTGCACCAGCGCGTCGAAGGCCGCGACCGTCTCCTCCAGCGGCGTCTGCCCGTCCCACTCGTGGGCCTGGTAGAGGTCGATCCAGTCGGTCCGCAGCCGGCGCAGGCTGGCCTCGACGCTGCGGACGATGTGGTGCCGCGACAGGCCGGCGTCGTTGGGCCCGCTTCCCATCGGCATCCGCACCTTCGTGGCCAGCAGGACGTCGTCCCGCCGTCCGCCGAGCGCCTCGCCGACGATCTCCTCCGACCGGCCCTCGGAATAGACGTCCGCGGTGTCGATGAGGTTGACCCCGGCGTCCAGGGCCATCCCGATCTGCCGCCGGGCCCCGTCCACGTCGGTGTCGCCGACCGCCTCGGCCCAGCCCTTGCCGCCGAAGGTCATCGTGCCCAGCGTCAGGGTCGACACCCGCAGGCCCGACCCACCCAGCTGCCGATACTCCATCACGCGCGCTCCGCTCGTCTCGGTGCCGATCCCCTACCCGCCGCCCGGCCCGGGACACCCTCGCTGCCGGGCGGCGACCCCGGACCGCCCGCGGACGGCTCCGCCGGGTGATGATGGACGGGTGGGCGATCCTGCGGGCGGCGACGTCCTCGAAGGCGGGGGCCCGCCGCGGTCCGGCCCGGGGCTGAGCCTGCGGATGCGGCCGCCCCGGCTGGGCCCGCGCGGCCGCTGGGCCGCGGGGATCGGCGGCACGCTGGCCGCGGTCATCGTGGTCTCGCTGCTGCAGCGCGGCGCCGTCGACCCGCCGGCGGCGGCGCCGAGCGCGGCGGCGGAGATCACCACGCCGGCGCCCGAACCTGCCGTCCTGGCGCCCCCGCTGCCGTCCTCGTCCGGCTCGGTGTCCGGCCCCGGGTTCCTGGACCCGGTGGCACGGTGGGAGCTGTTCGCCCGGACCGACACCGAGATCGACCGGATCCAGCCGCGGGTGGCCACGGTGACCCGGACGGCGGTGCCGCCCGTGCTGAGCACCGGGCCCGTGTCGTTCGTGGTCACGGCGGACCGGGCCCTGATCCGCCCGCTGGACTTCGTGCCCGGGGTCGACCTCCGCGACGGCCGGCCGCCCCGGCCGATGGACGCGGCGCTGAGCGAGGCCGGGGTGATGTTCCCCGGACCCGATCCGGACCACGTCTGGGTGGAGTCCGGCACCGCCCTGGTGCTGCGGCCGGTCGACGGCGGCCCCGACACCGCCCGGGTGCCGGTACCGGGGGACGGCACGGTCGAGCAACCGGTCGAGGACGGAGCCGGCAACCTGCTGTTCCCCGGCCCCACCGGCGTGTACGCGGCCGGCCCGGAGGGGCTGCGCCGGCTGAGCCCCGGCGCGCTGCTGGCCGTCGGCCCGCGCGGGTGGATCGTGGCCGAGTGCAACGACGCGCACCGCTGCCGCAGCGAGCTGATCGACCGGGCCACCGGCAGGCGCCGGGACCTGGGCCCGCCGCTCACCGTCGGGCCGCGGCCCGGGCTGATCTCCCCGGACGGCCGCACGGCCGCGCTCTACCGGATCGAGGACACCGGCCACATCGAGCTCGACATCCTGGACATCGCCAGCGGCCAGGTGCGGGCGGCCGACGTCGAGGTGGAGCAGCCGGTCGACGTCGGCACGATCGCGTGGGCGCCGGACGGCCGGCTGTTCGCGATCGCCGCGGGCGGGGCGATCCGGGTCATCGACCGGGACTCCGGCCGGGCCGGGCCGATGGGGCCGCCCCTCCCACCCGTACGCCAGCTCGCCATCCGGACCCTCCCATGAGCCGCCCCGTCCCCGCGCCGGTCCTGGAGCGGGCCGTCATCGGCGACGCGGCCGCGGTCGTCCGGCTCCGCGACGCCGCCGCCGAGAGGCTGCTCGCCCGCGGCATCGCACAGTGGCAGCCGGGCGAGGCCGCCGAGGCCGGCTTCGCGGCCCGCGCGGACGCCGGCGAGCTGTTCGTCGTCCGGGACGGCGGCGAGGTCGTCGCCGCCGTGGTCATCGTGCCGTCCGACCCGCTGATCTGGGGGCCGCGGCCCGGCGACGCCGGCTACCTGCACACCCTGGTGATCGACCGGCGCCGGTCCGGGCAGGGCCTGGGCCGCCGCGTCCTCACCCTGGCCGAGGACCGCATCGCCGCCGGCGGCGCGACCGTCGCCCGGCTCGACGCCCTGGCCGTCAACGACGGCCTCACCGCCTACTACAGCGCCGCCGGCTACACCGAGGTCGGCCGCCGCACCTTCGCCCCCGACTCCCCCTGGCCCCCCGTCCTCCTCTTCGAGAAGCACCTCCGATGAGACCCGCGGTCGCGGCCGTCGCCCGGTTGGTCGCCAGCTTCCGGCCCGGGGACGACCGGGAGGCGGCGGACCTCCGGACGGCCGCGGCCTGGCTGGAGCGCACCGACGACGTCTTCCGGCGGGTCAGGCCGGCGATTCCCGACCCGCACCTGGTCTCGTACGTGGTCCCGATCGACCCGGACAGCGGTCACGTGTTGCTGGGTGAGCACCGCAACGCCGGGCTGTGGCTCCCGCCCGGCGGTCATGTCGAGGTGGACGAGCATCCGGCGGCCACGGCGCACCGCGAGGCCGCGGAGGAGCTGGGCGTGGAGACGTCCGGACGGCTCGGCGCCGCTCCGGTGTTCCTGACCGTGACCACCACCGTCGGCATCGACTCCGGCCACACCGACGTCAGCCTGTGGTTCGTCCTCACGCTGGGCCGGGACGAGCCCGTGTCCGCCGACCCGGCCGAGTTCGGCTCCGTCCGCTGGTGGGCCCCGGCCGAGCTCCGGTCCGCCGACGCGTCCGCCTTCGATCCCGCCCTCGGCCGCTTCCTCGCCAAGGTCGCGCCGTGAGTGAGTGGGTGCGGTGGCATGAGGCGTACGGGGATCCGGGGTCGGCGTTGTCGAGGCGGCTGCGGATCGTCCAGGGGCACCTCGCGGACTGGCTCGACGGACGGCCGGAGGCCGAGCTCACCGTGGTCAGCGCGTGCGCCGGGCAGGGGCGGGATGTGATCGAGGTGCTCGGCGGACGGGACGACGCGGACCGGGTCCACGCCACGCTCCTGGAGACCGATCCCGCCAACGTGGCGGCCGCGCGGGCGGCCGGGCTGTCCACAGTGGACGTCCGGCGCGCCGACGCCGGCAACCTGGCCTCCTACCGGGACATCACGCCGGCGGATCTCGTCCTCATGGCCGGCGTGTTCGGCAACATCGGCGACGACGACGTCCGGCGCACCGTCGCCGCGCTCCCCCACCTGTGCCGGCCCGGGGGCACCGTCATCTGGACCCGGAGCCGGCGGGATCCCGACCTGACCGGCTCGATCCGGGCCTGGTTCGCCGAGGCCGGCTTCGCCGAGCAGGCGTTCGACGCCCCCGAGGACACCCTCTTCTCGGTCGGCGTGCACCGCCTGACCGGGACCCCGCGGACCCCGCCGCCGACCGGCCGGCTGTTCACCTTCCGGTGAGCATCGACCCCGGGTCGCTGATCGACCGTCTCGGCGGCGACATCGGTGCCGTGCTGGGCGACCGGCTCCTCGGCCTGTACGTCCACGGGTCCGACGTCACCCGCTTCGCCACCGAGGCTCAGCGGCGGCCGAGGAGCCAGTAGAGGACGGAGTTGCCGGGGTTGAGGGTGAGCAGCACGCGCCACAGGCGCTTGCTGCCCCGGATCTGGGCCGGCGTGCGCCGGTTGAGGTCCCGCCAGGCCAGCGAGGCGGACACGGTCGCGGCCAGGGCCAACCCGGTCACCGCCGCCGGCGGTCGTCTGCGCGTCATGGTCACTTCCTACCCTGACAGGATCAGAAGGATGAACGCGGACCGGGTCAGACAGGTACGGCGCCGGCTCGGGCAGGAGGGACCGGCGTGGACCCGCGGCCCCGAGCTCGACTTCGAGACCGTCACCCTGCCCGAGCACGACTGCGACCTGCTCCGCGACCTGCTGGTCGCCGAGGGCGTCCGGACAGTGGTGGAGGTCGGCCTCGCGTACGGCAGCTCCGCGCTCGCGATCGGCGAGGCCCTGCTGACCGTCGGCGGGCCCGATCCCCGGCACGTCGTGATCGATCCCTACCAGGAGCGGGCCTACGCGAACGTCGGCCGGGACCTGCTCCGCTCCGCCGGGCTGGACCCGATCACCACCCTGGTCACCGCGCCGTCCTCGCTGGCGCTGCCGGGTCTGCTGCAGGACGGCCTGGTCGCCGACGCGGCGTTCGTGGACGGCAGCCACCGGTTCCACGAGGTGTTCGTCGACCTCTACTTCCTGCGCACGATCGTCCGCCCCGGCGGCCTCATCGTCCTCGACGACGACTGGACCCCGTCGGTCCGGACCGCGGTCCGCTACTACGAGCGCAACCTCGGCTGGACCGCGGTCCCCGACGCCTTCGACTCCGGCACCCGCTGGCGGATCGGCCGCGACCCCGCGGCGGAGGAGGTGCCGCGCTGCCGGGCCCTGCGCCTGCCCGACCCGCCCTTCGAGCCCCCCTTCGAGGACTTCACCGGACTGTGAGGAAGTCCGCGACGGCGGCCCGCCAGCGCTCGGGCTGGTCGACGTGGGCCATGTGCCCGGCGTCGTCGAGTACGCAGGCCCGCGCGGCCGGCACCGCGGCCGCGGTCACGCCGGCCAGGCCGGCCGGGAAGGTCATGTCCTGCCGGCCCTGCAGTAGCAGGACGGGGATGCCGGTGGCCGCCAGTCGGCGGCGGCCGTCCTCGGGCCGGGCGCTGCCCAGCCGCCCGGCCAGCCAGGGCCTCGCCCAGTCGCCGGAGAACCGCACGTCCTCCAGCCGCCGCAGGTAGCCGGGCAGCGCGTCCGCGCGCCACACGTCCGATGCTGCGGCGGCCAGCGCCCAGGCCCGGGTCCGCTCGGGACCGTCGAGCCCGGTGTCCGCCGCGAACGTGCCGGCCCGGCGGCGGTCCCGCTCCTCCCACCCGGCGAACGCGTCCTCCGGCACCGGCTCGACGCTGCTGGACGCGACGATCAACCGCCGCACCCGGTCCGGGACGCGCAGCGCCAGCCGCTGGGCCAGCAGCCCGCCGGTGGAGAAGCCGAGCACGTCGACGGCGCCGAGCCGCAGCGCGTCCAGCAGCGCGACCAGGTCGCCGACGGCCGCGTCCCAGGTGCAGTGCTCCGCGGCCAGGCCTCGGGTCGACCTCCCGCAGCCGCGCAGGTCCGGCCACAGGATGCGGCCGCCGCCGGGCAGCCCGGCCAGCGGCTCGACCAGGTAGCTCGCGTCCCAGTCCGGTCCGCCGTGCACGACCAGCAGGGTCCGGTCGTCGGCACCGGGCCGCTCCCGGACGTACAGCTCGATCGGCGGGTCGTCGTCCACCCGCACCCGCCGCTCCGTCACCACGGCGGAAATCGTGACACAGGCCCGGAACCGGCAGGGACCGGCGGCCGTCCGAGGGGTCATGCTGAGTCGTCGTGACTTCGTGCGGTGTGGCGTGCTGACGGGAACCGCGGGACTGCTGGCCGGCTGCGGGGCGCGGACGGGAGGGTCGGCGGACCGCGGCCAGCTGGTCCGGTCGGCGGTGGGCCGCGCGGTGCCCGATCCGGCCGCGGCGACGGCTGCGGCCGGCAGCCTGCGGGCATTCACGGCGGACCTCTACCGGCAGGTCGCCACCCGGGACGGCAACATCGGCTGCTCGCCGTACTCGGTGGCCGTCGCCCTGGCCATGGCCCGCAACGGCGCCCGCGGCCGGACGGCCCAGGAGATGGACCGGGTGCTGCACGCGTCCGGGTTGCCGCAGCTCAACGACGGCCTGAACGCGGTCGAGGCGGCGCTGGAGGAGCGCTCGGGGCCGGTGCGCCGGGGCGACGGCAGCAAGGCGACGATCGAGCTGCGGGTGGCGAACTCGCTGTGGGGGCAGCGCGGGGTCACCTGGCAGCCTCCGTTCCTGGACGCGCTGGCCCGGTTGTACGGCACCGGCCTGCGGGTGGTCGACTACCAGGCCGACGCCGACGGCGCCCGGGTCCGGATCAACGCCTGGACGAGCGACCAGACCGCCGGCAAGATCCCGCACCTGCTGCCGGAGGGCATGCTCGACGAGCTGACCCGGCTGGTCCTGGTCAACGCGCTCTACCTGAAGGCGCCGTGGGAGCACCCGTTCGAGAAGGAGAACACCGCGGCCGGTCCATTCACCCCGGCCGACGGCTCGACGGTCACCGTGCCGACCATGCGCACCCAGCTCCACGCCGCCCGGTACGCCAGCGGCGACGGCTGGACGGCGGCCGAGCTGCCGTACGCCGGCGGGGCGCTCGCCATGACCCTGATCCGGCCCGACGCTGGACTGCCGGCCCTGGAGAACCGTCTCGACGGGCCGGGCCTGGCCCGGATCGACCGGGCGCTGGCCCCGGTCCCGGAGCTGGACCTGCGGATTCCGAAGTGGACGTTCCGCACCACCCTGCGCCTCGACGAGACCCTGGCCGCGCTGGGCATGCCGGCCGCCTTCGACGATCGGGCCGCCGACTTCGGCGGGATGACCACCGACATGCCGCTGCACATCAGCGCCGTCCAGCACGAGACGTACGTGGCCGTCGACGAGGCCGGCACCGAGGCCGCGGCCGCCACCGCTGCCGTCGTCAGCGCCACCTCCGCCGGACCGGTGCCGGTCGAGCTGGTCCTGGACCGCCCGTTCCTGTTCCTGATCCAGGACCGGGCGACCGGGACCCCCCTGTTCCTCGGCCGGGTCGCCGATCCGTCCACCTAGGACGGACGGCCGTGGACCGTCAGCCGAGGGTGACGGGGAGGAGGCCGCGCGGCGTCTCGGTGGCGATCACGGCCAGGGCCCCGGGCAGCGTCGGGTGGGCGAACGCGAAGCCGGAGTCGAGCAGGACGCCCGGGCGCACCCAGCGACTCTTGAGCACCAGCTCGGCCTCGGTCCGGATGATGCGGGCGCCGACCTCCAGGACCGCGGCCGGCAGCGGCAGCCCGTACCGCCGGCCCAGGGCGGCCCGGACCGCGGCCATCAGCTCGGCGTTGGTGACCGGGTGGGGCGTGGCCACGTTGACCGGTCCGGCCAGGTCCGGGTGCGCGTGCAGGTGGCGGATCGCGCGGGTCACGTCGTCGACGTGCACCCAGCTGAACACCTGCCGGCCCGACCCCATCGGGCCGCCGAACCCGAGCCGGGCCAGGTTGATGAACGGGTGGAGCGCGCCGCCACCGGACCCGAGCACGATCGCCATCCGCAGCGCGACCTTCCGGACCGGCGTGGGCGCCGCGAACAGCTCGTGCTCCCAGGCCCGGGCGACCGCGACGGACAAGCCGGTGCCGAGCTCGCCGGTGGCCTCGTCCTGGGGCCGGTCCCGGGCGTCGCGGTAGATGGTGCCGGTGCTGGCGTTGACCCACAGGGACGGCGGGTCGCCGGCCCGGGCCAGCGCCCGGCCCAGCGCCGCGGTCGTCTCGGTCCGGGACGAGAAGATCGCGTCGGCGTTGCGCTTGGTGTAGCGGCAGCTGACCGACCGCCCGGCCAGGTTGACCAGCAAGTCGGCGCCGTCCAGGACGGCGGTGAGGCCGCGGTCGTCGCCCCACCGCGCGTCCGCATCCGGGCCGCGGCCGATGGTCCGGACCCGGATGCCCTCGGCGTCGAGCGTGCGCGTGAGGTGCCGGCCGATGTACCCGGACGCCCCGGCGACCACGGCCGTGCCCAGCGGTCTCATCGGGTCGCCGCCGGCACCGGCTCGGCCGGCGCGCCGACCAGGTCCATCACCCTGGCCACGTCGGTGACCAGGCGCCGGCCGACCGGCAGCCGGGCCAGCCCGACCAGCCGGCTGATGATCGGCGTGACGCCGTCGATGAGCTGCCGGGTCCGGGCCTGCCCGGGCGAGGAGTCGGTCACCCAGTGCACGGTGATCCCGAGGTAGGCCAGCCACAGCAGGGTGGGCAGCCGGTCCAGCAGCACGCCGGACGGGCGGCCGCGGGAGACCGTCACCACCTCGCGCATCAGCCCGACGGCCTGCTCCCGGGCCGCGGCCGAGTCGGCCGAGAACGGGCTCGTCCGCGACGACGGCGGCAGCGCGACGGTCAGGAAGGAACTGCCGAACTCCCGGTACGGCGACATCACGTCGATGCCGGCGTGCAGGACGGCCCGCAGGTTCTCGGTCAGGGTGGCGCCCCGGCGCAGCCGCGGACCGGCCAGCTCCCGGTGCTCCCGCTGCACGAGCAGGTAGAGCTCGTGCACGAGGTCGTCCTTGCTGGCGAAGTAGTAGTACGCGTTGCCGAGGGAGACGCCGGCCTCGGTGGCGATCCGGCGCATGGTGGTGGCCTGGTAGCCGTCCTCCCGGAACAGCCGCAGGGCGGCGTCCACCAGCCGGTCCCGGGTCTCGGCGCCTCGCTCGGCCATGGCCGCTCCCTCGACTTGAACGTGTTCAAGTCGAACGGTAGGCGATCAGTTGAACGTGTTCAAGTTCAGGCCGGCTCGTCAACCTTCCTGGCCGGTGGCGCTGTGCGCCACCCCGACCGGTTTCGACTCCGGTGAGCCCCGCTGCCGCAGGAAGATGGACAGGATCACCATCGACGCCACGGCCAGGAACTCCGACTGCCAGTTCTGCAGCGTCCGGTTCCAGAAGTCGGCCGAGGTCACATAGCCGGGCCAGGACACCGGGTCGGAGAAGTCGGCCAACTGCCGGGCGTTGTACGACGCCCGGCCGGCGACCGACTGCGCCAGCCAGGAGCCGAGGAAGATCACGCCCATCACCGCGCCCAGCGACCGCGAGTAGACCAGGGTCCGCCAGCCGCCGGCCCGGGCCCCGGCCGGCGAGTCGGCCGTCGCGTACCGGCCGACCTTCTGCTCCTCGTCCGACTCGGTCCCGACCTTGTCCAGCTCCTTGGACTCGACCGACCCGCGCTGCACCAGCCAGACGGTGAGGAAGATGTAGAGGAAGAACTGCAGGTATTCCGACTGCCAGTTCTCGGCCACGTCGGCGGCGAAGCTGGACGATGTCACGTACTGCCAGTACGACACCGGGTCGCCGCCGCTGGTGAGCTGTTCGTTGTTGAAGGAGGCGACGCCGGCGAGCGACTCGCCGACCAGCGCGAGCAGGAACAGCGCGCCGAAGAACAGGCTCAGCCCGTGGTCCCGCAGCCGCTTCACCGGTGCACCAGACCGAGCACGATGAAGTAGGCCAGGCCGAGGGCCAGGAAAAGCAGCAGACCGGCGAAGAGTGTCCGCATCTCAGCCCTCCAGGTCGCAGTCGTACGGGCCGTCGGCCTGGGCCGTGCAGCCGGCGCCGCTGACCCGCCAGCCACCGTCCACTTCGGTCAGGAACAGCGTGTCGTCCCCGGTCCGGACCTGGGCCCGGTCGCTCCACACCTGGACCGCGCCGACCGGGCCGGCACCGGGGAGGTCCAGGTCGCCCAGCGCCTGCACGCAGGTCTCGTCGCCGGTCTCGGCCGACTCCGCCGCCGCCGGGGTGACCAGCCGGCACAGCGCCGCCGCGTCCTTGGCCCGGGCCGCGGCCAGCCAGGCGTCCGCGGTGCGGGTCACCGCGTCCGTCCCCGGCGCGGCCCCGCAGCCGCCGCACAACGCCAGCGCCACCACCCCCGCGGCCGCCAACACCCTTGTCCGCATGGCGGGCACCGTACCCAAGGTGGATCGGGAGGAATCAGCGACCGGCCCGGGCGTCGGTGACGGCGCCGTGGAAGAACTCGGGCAGGTCGATGCCGGCGGCCGCGGCCATCACCGTGACGGCACTGGTCCGGGCGAAGGAACAGTAAAGACCGGCCTCCAGGAACCACGGCCGCCCGGCCGGGTCGATCCGGAAGTCGAACAGGCTGTAATGGCGGCAGCCGAGCGCGGTGTGGCAACGGAGCGCGGCCGCTCGGACCGGCCCGGTGACGGGGTCGTCCGGGTCGACGATCCAGGCCCTGGTCGGCTCCTTGGCCACCAGACGCAGGTCGCTGCCGCCCACGCGGCCGATCTTGTCGGGTCCGCCACTCGAACCGGCGGCCGGCCGGCCGTCCGCGGCCCGTCGTACAGGATCGGGCCCGGGGCCGGCGGATCGTCCCCGGGTGCCCTCTCAGTCCACTGTGGACGGGCCGGCCTCGGGCGGGCGGGGGCGGTCCTCCGGGTGGAACCGGACGGCGATGAGCGCGACGTCGTCGTCCGGGCGGTCGCCGACCATCTCCCGCAGCGCCGTGTCCAGGAGGTCGTCCAGGACCAGGCCGGGATGGGCGGTGAGCACCTCCAGCAGCTGGGCCTGCCGCTCCTCCAGCTCGCGGCCGCGGACCTCGATCAGCCCGTCGGTGTAGAGCAGCACGGTCTCCCCCGGACGCACCGTCTTCACCTGGTCGGTCCGCCGGGCGCCGGGCAGCACCGCCAGCGGCGGGTTGGCCCGGGTCGGCAGCAGCCGGGCGGTGCCGTCCGCGGCGATGAGCACCGGCGCCGGGTGGCCGGCCGAGGACCAGCGCAGGGTCCGCAGCCCGGCCTCGGCCGCGCCGGCGTCCTGCTCGATCCGGGCCAGCAACAGGGTGGTCATCGTAGTCATGCCGAGGTCGCGCAGGGCCCGGTCCAGCCGGGCGACGATCGCCGACGGCGGCTCGTCGGCGTGCTCCCAGGCCATCGCCCGCAGCATGTTGCGCAGCTGGCCCATCACGGTGGCGGCGGCGATGTCGTGGCCGGCGACGTCGCCGACCATGAGGGTGGTGGCGCCGTCGGGCGGTAGCAGCGCGTCGTACCAGTCCCCGCCGACCTGGTCGGCCGACTCCGCGGTCCGGTAGCGGGCCGCCACCTGCAGGTGGTCGGGCTCGGGCAGCCGGGTCAGCATCGCCTCCTGCAGCGCCCGGGCCACGACCCGGTCGTGCCGGGAGGCCTCCCGCAGCTGCTGGTGCGCGGCCTCCAGCGCGGCCGTGGTGGCCTGCTGGCGGGCGTACAGCCGGGTGTTGTCGAGCACGGTGCCGGCCCGCAGGGCGATGTTGCCGGCCAGCTCCACCTCGGACGGGGTGAACGGCGTCCGGCCGGCGTCCCGGGCGATCACCAGCACGCCGTGCACGGTGCCGGCGAAGGCCAGCGGCCAGACCCCGTACGCGCCCGGATTGAGCTCCTTGTACGCGTCCCGGGCCTGCGGGGACACCAGGACCGCCAGCCCCGCCTCCAGCGCGCCGGACTGCAGCACCACCGGCTCGTTGCGCAGCTGGGCCCGGATGGTGGCGCCGCGGCCGCCCAGGCCGACGAGCCGCTCGGCCGCCAGCTTGTCCAGGGCCGGGCGGCACTCGTCGCGGGCGTGCCACCAGCCCACGTCGGTCAGCGTGCCGGCCTCGTCGGCCAGTGAGACCAGCGACCAGTCCCCCAGGACCGGCACGACCAGGCGGGCCAGCCGGGCCACCGCCTCCTCGGCCTCGAGGGTCTCGGACAGCCCGCGGCCGACCGCCTCCAGCAGGGCCAGCTGCTGGTGGGCCAGCGCGGCGTCGTGGACGGCCGTGCGCAGCGCCAGCTCCCGGCCGGCCGCCGCCGACAGCACCCGCAGCACCGTCACGTCGTCCTCGGTCCACTCCCGGGTCACCGTGTCGACCACGCAGAACGAGCCCAGGACAGCGCCGCCGGCCGACAGCAGCGGGAACCCGGCCCAGGCCCGGATCCCCATCGACGCGATGGACGGGTTGCCGGCGGTCAGCGGCGCGGCCGTCACGTCACCGGCGATCAGCGGCTGCCCGGAGGCGACGACGTACTGGCAGAACGACTCCTCGACCGCGTTCTGCACCTGGCCGTCGGGCAGGATTCCGATCCTGGCCTTCCAGAACGACCGGGTGTCGTCGACCAGCGTGACGAACGCGTACGGCGCGTGCAGCAGCCGGGCCGCGAGCGCGGCCAGGTCGTCGAACGCCGCCTCGGGCTCGGTGTCCAGCAACCCCGTCTCGGCCACGGCCGCCAGCCGGGCCGCGTCGGAGACACGGGGGTGTCCGGGCCCGCTCACCGGTTCACGATAGTGCCCCGGGCCCGCGGGCGCGTGCCGGCCGGGGGGCCCGGACACACCGGCCGGCCGGGCCGCCCGGCCGCGGTGTGACGAAACCCACGGCCTGTCGACGCAGGTACGGAACCGCTGGTCGCGCCCATGGTCCCCGGCGGCGATCGGGGCTTGTAGGGTCGTCGGATCGGCGCGATCGACGGCGATCGCGGATGGGAGTGCACCCCGTGGTGGACGTCGACACTGCCCTGGACAAGGCCGGGCTGCGGAACGAGCGGGTCCGGGACTACGTGCGGCGGTGGGCCGCACACACCCGGCCGGACCGGGTCGAGGTCGTCACCGAGTCCGACGACGACCGGCTGATCGAGGAGTCGCTGGCCGCGGGCGAGATCCTGCCGGCCGGGCCGGGCCTCTACTACTCGCGCAGCTACGTCAAGGACACCGCGCGCTCCGAGGAGCGCACCATCGTCGCCACCAGTGACCCGGCCGACCAGGGCGTCTACGACAACTGGCGGCCGGCGTCGGAGATGACGCCGCTGCTGGAGGAGAAGATGCGCGGCGCCTCCGCCGGCAAGACCATGTACGTGGTGCCCTACCTGATGGCCCCGCCCGGCTCGCCGCTGGAGCGGTACGCGGCCGGGGTGGAGCTGACCGACAACCGCACCGTCGTGCTGCACATGATCCGGATGGCCCGGGTCGGCGTCCGCCACGTCGACGACCTCGCCGACCAGGACTCGTTCGTCCGCGGCGTGCACGTGACCGGCGACCTGGAGCAGCTCGGCCAGGGCACCCCGGACGACCAGCGCTATTTCGTGACCGTGGCCGACGAGCGCACGATCCTGCACTTCGGCTCCTCGTACGGCGGCAACGCCCTGCTCGGAAAGATCGCGCACGGGTTGCGGCAGGCCGCGTACGACGGGTGGAAGTCGGGCGAGTTCCTGGCCGAGCAGTTCATGCTCATCGCGATCCGGGACAAGCAGACCGGCCGCACGTTCCACGTCTGCGGCGGGTTCCCGAGCGCGTCCGGCAAGACCAACCTGGCCATGATGACGCCGCCGGCCAGCCTGGCCGACCGCTACGAGGTCCGGTTCTACGGCGACGACATCGCGTGGCTGCGGGTCGACCCGGAAGACGGGCGGATCTACGCGATGAACCCGGAGTACGGCGTGTTCGGCGTCGCCCGGGACACCAACGAGAAGACCAACCCGGTCGGCATCGCGTCGGTCCGGCCGGGCACCGGCACGCTGTTCACCAACGTCGCGTACGACCCGGAGACGCAGTCGGTCTGGTGGGAGGGGCGCACGCCGGACAAGCCCACGGGCGGCGGCTGGCAGGACTGGACCGGCGCGCTGGTCAAGGACCGGCCCGAGGCCGACCGGGACGAGCCCTGGGCCCATCCCAACAGCCGGTTCACCACCCAGCTGGCCAACGTGCCGACCGTGGCCGAGGACTACGACGACCCGCGCGGGGTGCCGATCGACGCGATCATCTTCGGCGGCCGGACCAGCGACCGCGAGCCGCTGATCCGCGCCATCACCGACCTGGCCGAGGGCGTGTACGACGGGCTCACGCTGGGGGCCGAGGCGACGTTCGCGGCCGAGGGCGTCGACGGGCAGCTGCGCTACGACCCGATGTCGATGCGGCCGTTCCTGTCCTACCCCGAGGGGGCGTACGCGGCGCACTGGCTGAAGGTCCTCGGCGCGGCCCGGGAGAAGCCGATCTTCGCGCACGTCAACTGGTTCCAGCGCGGCGAGGACGGCCACTACCTGTGGCCCGGCTTCCAGGACAACCTGCGCCCGCTGCTCTGGCTGCTGAAGCTGAAGGACGGCGAGGTCACCGGGCGGCGGACGGCGGTCGGCATCCTGCCCGCGCCGGACGAGCTCGACCTGGACGGGGTCGCGGTCGAGCCCGCCGACCTCGACACCCTGCTGTCGCTGGACGTCGAGCGCTGGCGCCAGGAGATGGGGTTCCGCCAGGAGCACCTGGCCCAGTTCGCCGACCTGCCGGACGAGATCTGGGCCGCGCACCGGCGGGTCGCGCAGGCCCTGGACGAGGCCGCCCCGGACCGCTGAGGCCCCGGCGGCCGGGCCGGCTACAGGGTGACGAGGACGACACCGGTGGCGACGAGGACGGTGGCGGCGATCCGCCAGCGTCCGAACCGCTCGCCGAACAGGACGGTGGCGATCACGGCGCCGACGATGACGCTGGACTCGCGCAGCGCCGCGATCGGCGCCAGCGCGCCCCGGGTCTGGGCCCACAGCACCAGCCCGTACGCGGCCAGCGACAGCAGCCCGCCGGCCGACCCGGCCGCCAGGTGGGGGCGGACCTGCGGCCACAGCCGGCCGCGCCGGGCCACCGCCGCCGCCACCGGCAGCACCGGTCCCTGCAGCAGGAACAGCCAGCCGGTGTAGCCGGTGACGCTGCCCGCGCTGCGCACGCCCAGCCCGTCCAGCGTGGTGTACGACGCGATGGCCAGCCCGGTCAGCACCGCGGCGGCCAGCGCCGGCCGGGCGGCCCGGGTCGGCACGCCGCCGACGAACACCAGCGTGCCCAGCCCGGCCGAGATGACCGCGACCCCGAGCAGCCGGACCGCGGACAGCTGCTCGCCCACGACCACGGCCCCGGCCAGCGCCACCAGCAGCGGCGACGTGCCCCGGGCGATCGGGTAGACCTGGCCGAAGTCGCCCAGCCGGTAGGACCGCATCAGCAGCAGGTTGTACGCGACGTGCAGCACCACCGACCCGATCAGGTACGGCCGGCTCGGGCCGGCCGGCGCCGCGGACAGCAGCACCAGCGGCACGGCGCCGACGGTGACGGCCGCGCCGATGAGCGCGAACCCGACCAGCTGGTCGTCGAGCGCGTGGGCCAGCGCGTTCCAGGCCGCGTGCAGCACGGCGGCGCCGAGGACGGCGGCGAGGACGGCGGGGCCGACGGAGGGGTCGGGCACGGGGGCTCCAGGGATCCGGGCAGGCTGACAGGACCCCCTCCGGGCTTCTGTCCCCTGGGTCTGGGCGGAGACCGGCCGGCTGCCGGCACCGTCCTGGCGCCGCTCGGTCCAGCCCCGGACCGCCCTCGTTGTGGTCGTCGTCGAGGCGGGCGGCCGGCGGAACCCTAGGCGCAACCACGTGCTGCATCGATCGTAGCGGCCCCGGAACTAGGGTTCGGGGGGTGAAGCAGCGGCTGGCGTCGACGCGGCTGGCCGACGGGACCGAGATCGCGTACGCGGTCGCCGGGCAGGGCCCGCTGCTCGTGCACGCGCCGGGCTGGCTGACCCACCTGGAGCTGAGCTGGGCCCTGCCGGTGGAGCGCGGGTTCTACGAGACGGTGGCCCGCGGCCGCACCCTGGTCCGGTACGACAAGGCCGGGTGCGGGCTGTCCGGCCTGTCGACCCGGGTGCCGTCGCTGGAGCTGGAGGTGGAGGCGCTCGCGGCCGTGGTCGCCGCGACCGCCGGGGCCGGCCCGGTCGAACTGTTCGGGGCCTCGATGGGTGCGGCCGTCGCGGCCGCCTTCGCCGCCGACCGGCCCGAGGTCGTGTCGCGGCTGGTCCTCTACGGCGGCTGGGTCCGCGGCCGCGATCTCGCCACCGCCGCGACCCGGGCGCACGTGCTCGGCCTGATCACCGAGCAGTGGGGCCTGGGCTCCGACGTGCTGACCGACATCTTCGCCCCCAGCGCCGACGCGGCCAGCCGGACGGCGTTCGGCGCCTACCAGCGGGAGGCGGCGTCCCCGCAGACCGCCCGGGGTCTGCTGGCGGCGGCGTACGAGCTGGACATCACCGACCGGCTGGCCCGGATCACGGCCCCGACGCTGGTCCTGCACCGCGACCGCGACCGGGCCGCGCCGCTGGAGCAGGGCCGGGCGCTGGCCGCCGGCATCCCGGGGGCGCGGCTGGAGGTGCTGCCCGGCCGCGACCACCTGCCCTACCTGGGCGACGCCGTCGCGCTGGCCGCGAGCGTCCGCCGCTTCCTGGGGCTGCCGCCGCCGCGGGGCGGCACGACGGCCGCGCTCACCGCCCGGCAGCAGCAGGTCGCCGCGCTGGTCGCGCAGGGCCTGACCAACCGGCAGATCGCGGCCGAGCTGACCATCACCGAGCGCTCGGCCGAGTCGCACGTCGAGCGCATCCGCGACCGCCTCGACCTCCGGTCCCGCTCCCAGCTCGCGGCCTGGTGGACCGCCGGCGGCCGCTAGTCCGCAGTCCGCCGCAGCCCCGGCACCGTCCACAGCAGACAGATCAGGGCGGCCGCCACCGCGGCCGAGATCCCGTAGCCGGCCCAGCCGGCCCGATAGTCCCGCAGGACGATGAGGTAGGCGGTGCCGGGCAGGGCCAGCAGCGCCAGCACCCATCGGCCGGTCCGGGTCGCCGGCCGGCAGGCGAGGACGACCGCGACCGGCAGCAGCCACAGCGCCGCCAGCCCCTGGTAGGGCAGCTCCTGGGCCGCCACGACCAGCACGGACGCGGCGACCAGTACGCCGTACCGGAGGGCGCCGAGCCAGGCCAGGCCGCGACGGGCGCCGGCGGACGTCACCGCCGCGACCGCACCGAGCAGGCTGAGCAGCACCCAGGGCGCGACCTCCCAGGGCAGGTAGAGACTGTCCACCGGGTGGACGGTCAGCAGCACGGACAGCGCCGCCGCGGCCACGACCGCCGCGACGGCGGCGGCCCGGCGCCGGCCGAGCAGCCCCAGGACGGCGGCCACCAGCCACAGGGCCCAGGCCGGCGCGGCCGGGAAGGTCAGCAGGAAGTTCGCGCTCACCCCGTCGTGGCGCAGCCACCAGGCCACCTCGTGCAGTCCCCGGGCGGCACCGGGCAGCAGCAGCACCGGCACCAGCAGGCTGACCGCGGCCAGCGCGTCGGCGACGCCGGAGCCGGGGAAGGCCCGGACCGCGTGCCGGGCCCGGATCCGCAGGCCGCCGAGCACCAGGTCGGCACGCTCCCCCAGGCCCGGTCGGCGGCCGGCCGCACCGGCCAGCAGCACCCCGAGCATCTCGTCCTCGTGCTCGGCCCGGTAGGCCCGCGGATACCAGGCCAGCAGCCGCCGGTAGCGACGCTCCAGCGCCCCGTCCGGCCCGGTCACGTCGCACCGCCGGCGAGCCGGAGCCGGCGTACCGCGGCGTCGGCGTTGCCACGCAGCAGCTCGGCCTCGGCCGCCAGCCGGGCCGCCCCGTCCGGGGTCAGCCGGTAGAAGCGGCGCAGCCGGGTGTCGACCACGTCCTCCCGGTCGACCTCGATCAGCCCGTCGGTCCGGAGCCGGTCCAGCGCCGCGTAGAGCGTGCCGGCGCGCAGCCGGACCCGGCCGGCGGAGATGGACGCGACCTCGGCCATGATCCCGTAACCGTGCAGCGGCGCGGCCGCCAGCGCGGTGAGGATCAGGAACGAGGGCTCCTGCAGGCGCCGCTCTGTCATGTCACCACTATATACCGACGATCGAGGCATGTGATCGAACTATGACGCCGGCGCCGCACCCGTGCCGCGCGCCGGGAGATGCTCCACCGGCTGCGCTGGGCGGGCGGGTCAGCGCGGGACCGTGCGCCAGCTGTCGGTATCCAGGCTGTCGGCCGCGGCGGCCCGGTCGCCGGCGCTCGAGTCGACCAGCCGCCCGATGTCGGCCGCCACCGCGCTCTCGGTCCGGGTCGGGCTGGTCGGGTCGAGGTAGAGGTGGGTGACCGACGGGAACCGCTGCCGCAGGTCGCGCTCGATCCGGTTGCACAGCGCCTCGACGTCGGCCGCGCCCAGCTCGTCGTCGAAGTCGACCTTGGCCGCGACCAGCACGTGGTCCGGGCTCAGCTGCATGGTGAGCATGTCCAGCAGACCGTTGACGCCGTCGTAGCCGACCAGCGCGCTGATGACGTCCAGCCGCAGCTCCGGGTCGGCGGACTCGCCGATCAGCAGCTCCTTGGTGTCGCGGCCCAGCGCGTACGCGATCCAGGCCAGGAGGACGCCGATCGCGATCGAGGCCACGCCGTCGAAGACGGCCGAGCCGGTCAGCTGGTGCAGCGCCAGCCCGGCCGCGGCCAGGATCAGCCCGACAACGGCGGCGGAGTCCTCGGACGCGACGGTCTTCACGGTCGGGTCGTTGCTCTTGCGCAGCTGTTCCAGCAGCCCGCGGCCCCGGCCGCGCCCTTCCCGGTGCAACTGCCGCAGCGCCTTGAGCAGGCTGACGCCCTCGAGCACGAACGCCACCCCGAGCACGGCGTAGGAGACCGCGAACTCCGTCGTGGACAACTCGTGACCGCCACCCAGCAGGCTCTCCACCCCCTGGTACGCGGAGAACAGCGCGCCGGTGACGAAGATGCCGACGGCCGCCAGCAGCGACCAGAAGTAGCGTTCCTTGCCGTAGCCGAACGGATGGGCCGTGTCCGCCGGCCTTCCGGCCCGCTTCAGCGCCAGCAGCAGGAACACCTGGTTCGTCGTGTCGGCCCAGGAGTGCGCCGCCTCCGACAGCATCGCGCTGGACATCGTCAGCAGGCCGGCACCGGTCTTGGCCACGGCGACGGCGAAGTTGGCACACAGGGCGAGAACGACCGTGCCGCGGCTCTCAGACGCCACGACAGGACTCGCAACACATCAGCATGGATCTCCCCGCATCTCGGACGCCGCTGCGTCCGAGCAGCACGCGGTCGGTACCCGGCTCCCGGCGGCGCAACCGGCCGGCCGGCGACACGGTGCGAATGCGCTTTCGTGGCGGCGGACGCCGATCCGGCCATTCCATGACGGCGAATTGCGGGGTCAGGCATTTTCGATGTGACGTTTGCGAAATCGATGTCCGGGCACACCAGTAAGGCAGCCGCCCGATCGGGCGTCGATGCGTCCGCCACAATGGTCACGCATTCGTGCTGCCCCACTTCTCTGCAGGCTCTCGCCTGTGTCAAGGAGCATGTATGACTTCGTCCACGCAGACCTCTACCGACGGCCGCGCGGTCGACCTCGACAACCGTCCCCACCGGCGCCTGAGCACGGAGACCAAGGCGTCCTTCAAGACGACCGAGTTCTTCGCCTACATCGGCGCGATCGTCGGCGTCCTGCTCGCGTCGCAGCTCATCGGCACCGAGGACAACCACGCCGACTACTTCCGCGCCGACCGCGCGTGGTTCTACATCGTGCTGCTGACCATCGGTTACATGGTGTCCCGCGGATTTGCCAAGTCCGGCAGCCGCGACTTCTACGACGCCAGCTGATTCCCCCGGCACCGCATTCCGGCCATGAACCGGAATGCGGTGCCGTCGCGGTGAGCGACCCCGTGACCCCGGTCACCGGCCCCCGTCATGGGGCCGGCGATCGGGGTCGCGACCGTAACGGCACGGGTCCGGCTGGTTTATCGGCGCGGGTGCCGGACAGGACCGGAGCGTGACCGAGCCGGAGCTGGAGACGGATTCGCTGTTCTTCGTCGGGACGGCGACGACTCTGATCCGGTACGCCGGGTTCACCGTCCTCACCGACCCCAACTTCCTGCACCGGGGCCAGCGGGCCTACCTCGGCCGCGGGCTGTGGTCCAAGCGCCGGACCGAGCCGGCGCTGGCGGTGGAGGAGCTGCCGCCGCTGGACCTGGTCGTGCTGTCGCACCTGCACGGCGACCACTTCGACCGGGTCGCCCGGCACGGGCTCGACCACGGCGTCCCGATCGCGACCACCCCGCAGGCCGGCCGCCGGCTGGCCAAGTGGGGCTTCGACCCGCGGCCGCTGGACACCTGGCAGACGACCGAGCTGACCCGGGACGGCAGCACGCTGCGGGTCACCGCGCTGCCCGGCCGGCACGCCCGCGGCCCGGCCCAGCGGGTGCTGCCGCCGGTGATGGGCAGCCTGCTCGAATTCTCCGGCCCGGACCGGCCACCGCTGCGGCTCTACCTGTCGGGCGACACGCTGTTCTACGACGGGCTGCGGGCGATCCGGGACCGCTACCCCGACCTCGACCTCGGCGTACTGCACCTGGGCGGGACGAAGATCCTCGGTATGACCGTGACCATGGACGGCCGGCAGGGTGTAAATCTGCTGCACCTGCTGGAGCCGGAGACGGCGGTCGGCATCCACTACGACGACTACGGCGTGTTCAAGTCCCCGCTGGCCGACTTCCTGGCCGAGGCCCGCCGCCGGCCGACGACCACCCGGGTCGTCGAGCTCGGCCGCGGGGACTCCCTGCCGCTGCCCTGACCAGCGGCTGAGCGGCGCCGGCGGCACCGGCGGCACCGGCGTGGATCCCGGTCAGAAGGCCGTGATTCCCGGGTGGAAGACGGGCGGCAGCCATCCGTTGTCGACGGCCAGATCGAGCAGCCGGCCCGGCTCGGCCGCAACCGGCAGGCCGATCCGCAGCCCGCCCAGGACCACGGCCCGGTAGTAGGCCCGCCGCAGCGCCGCTACCATGCCGCACTGCGTCAGTCGCGGGCGTCGCGCAGCGAGGTCGGGGAGACGAACGGCCGCAGCGGGCCGGCCGCGCCGACCCGGCGGGCCACCCCGGCCAGCAGGTCGGCGACCTGGACCCGGGGGTCGTCCCGGGAGTCCACGGTCACCAGCCCGGCCAGCGGCGAGGGTCCGGTCCCGCCGGACAGCACCTCCTGCAGGCGACGCAGCCGGCCGGCAGTGAGGGCGCTCTGCTCGTCGTGCACCACCAGCACCCGCCGGCCGCCGCCGCTCCAGAACAGGACGGTCTCGGCCAGCGCCGGCAGCATCGGCTCCAGCGGCGGCGGGATGGACCCGTCGCCGCCGGTCATCCGGGTCAGCACCGCCCACACCCGGGCCCGGTCGATCCGGGCCAGCACCGCCCCGGCCTCGGCGCCGAGGTCCAGCGCGTCCCGGGCCCGGAAGAACCGATCCACCGCCCGGCCGTCGGGCCGGTGCCGGCGCTTGACCCGGACCAGGTCGGCGAAGGCGGCCAGGAAGGCGTCCCAGGCCGGGCCGGCCGCACGCCCGGCCCGGTGCAGGGCGAGGGCGGCTGGCCGGTTGGCCGCGGTCAGCCGGGTGCCGGCCCCGTACGACGGCTCGGCCAGGAACAGGTCGACGATCCGGGTGGCGAGGAAGTAGGCCTTGTCGACCAGGAGCACGTGGGCCCGGCCGTCCAGCCCGGCCAGGAACCGCCCCAGCGCCTCCCCCGCGTGCGGGCCGCGCAGGAACTGCCCGGACTTCAGCTCGCTCGGCGACCACGGGCCGGAGCCCAGCGTCGCCAGCAGGGCGGCCGCCTCGGCGACGCTCAGGTCGACGCTGGCGTGCGTGATGACCGGCGTGGCCGGGTGCAGCAGGTTGCTGCCGGAGAACCCGGACTCGTCGCAGGCGATCTCCACGACGGCGCCGGCCGGCGCCTGCACCGGGGGCAGGCCGCCCTGCAGCGGCAGCCTGACCATCCCCCCATGCTCGCCCGCGGCCCGCGATCCGACCACCCGATTTCTGAGCTCAGCGGGGCTGCCGCTCCCGCCAGGCGACGTAGTCGGCGACCGCCCCGGCCACGCCGAAGGCCGGCGTGAAGCCGGTGTCCGCGGTGAGCCGGGTGATGTCCAGGTACGGGTCCCGGCCGGGCCCGTCCCGCCGCCCGGGCCGCAGCGCCGGCCGCGGGCCCGGCCGGACCTCGTCCAGGGCCTCGGCGAACTCGCGGTAGGTGGCCGGCCGCCCGGACGAGACGTTGTACGTGTCGTGCCGCAGCGTCCCCGCCGTGGTCAGCAGGGCGATCGCCCGCCCGGCGTCGGGGGCGTAGCAGCAGTCGCCGCCGTCCTCGGCGTACAGCGGTGGGGGCGGCTGGCCGCGCAGCACCGCGCTGACGTACGACGGGACGGGGAAGAACGGCGACTCCGGGTCGACCAGCGGCCCCCAGACGGTGCCGATCCGGAGCAGGACCGGCTGGACGCCGCTGCCCCGCAAGCCGTGCGTGATCAGCGGCTCGGCCGCCTTCTTGAACGCGACGATCAGGTGCGGGAGGGCCGCGGCCGGCAGCGCCAGCTCCTCCCGCCAGGGGATCTCGGTCCGTCCGATGTAGACACCGAGGCTGCTGGCCACGGCGAACCGGCGGACGCGCCAGCTCCGGGCGGCGTCCAGGGCGTTGAGCAGGCCGGCCGTGTCGGTGCGGAAGAAGGGGACCGGGTCCGGGCCGGGGATGCTGCCGGCCAGGTGCACGATGTCGCTGATGTCGTGCCGGGCGCCGAGAGCGAGGAACGCGTCCCGGTCGGTGACGTCGAGCGGCTCGACCGTGACCCGGCCGGCCAGGAACGGCGGGACCTCGGTCCGGCGGTGGGCGGTGACCGCGACCTCGTGCCCGAGGTCGGTCAGGGCGCGGGCGGTGTGAGCGCCGATCATGCCCAGCCCGCCGGTCACCAGGATCACCGCAGGACCTCGTAGTGGAGGTGGGTCACGCCCGGCGCCGCGACGGCCTCCCGCAGCCGCAGCCGTACGTGCGCCGGCACCTCCCGGAAGAGCGCGCGGCCGGCGCCGAGCAGGATCGGCACCTGGTGCAGGATCACCTCGTCGACCAGCCCGGCCGCGAGCGCGGCGGTCAGCACTGCCCCGCCCATGACGGCGACGTCCCGGTCGCCGGCGGCGGTCCGGGCTGCCGCCACCGCGTCCTGGATCCCGGTGGTGACCAGGGTCTGGCGGCCGGCCATCCGCGGCGCCGGCCGGTGACTGAGCACGAACAGCGGCGCGTCCGGATGTGGGCCGCCGTCGTCGCCGAAGCGGTCGGAGTCCTCGTACGTGGTGCGGCCGGCCACGCAGGCGCCGATCCGGCCGGCCAGGGCGTCGAAGACGGCGGCGCTGGGACCGCTCAACCGGAACCCGGCGAAGACCCGGCTCGGCGTGTCCCCGTCGCCGTACCAGTCGAACAGCATCGGCGCGTCACCGAGGCCGTGTCCGGGGCCGGGGTCGCGGCCGGTGATGTAGCCGTCCACCGACACCGAGTGGGCGCTGATGACCTTGCTCATGCGCGCACCCTAGGAGCGGCCGGCCGCCCGGTCTTGAACGAAACGAGCACCGGCGAGGAAGGGCCGGTAGGAGGCGGCGTGCTCGTGCCCGCAGGTGCACCGGCCGCGGGAGCCGGCGCGGGTGAGCCCGGTCAGCCGCAGGCACTCCCGGCCGGGATGGGCCTGGTCGGCGCACCCGGCCCGGACGGCCCGGGCGGCGGTCCGGCCGGGGTCGCCGGCCGTCGCGCCGGCCTGGGCCAGCGCCGGGAGGCCGGACTCAGCGGGCCCGGCCGGGTGGGTCGGCGTCATCGGCCGGCCGGCACCGCCTCGGCCGGCACCGCCTCGGCCTCGGCCGCAGCCGGCACCGCCTCGGCCTCGGCGTCGGGCGCGGCCGGCACCGCCTCGGGCGCGGCCGGCGTCCCGGGGCGCTGCGGGATCCCCAGGTACGGGGTGTCCAGGTGGGAGAGCGCGGCCCGGCCGATGGCCTGCTGGTGGGTGACCGTCCGCTGTGGACGGCCGCGGCCGAGGAACGTGACCATCCAGTGCAGCAAGGTCGTCACCCGGTTCTTGAAGCCGACCAGGTAGAAGATGTGTACGGCCAGCCACAGCAGCCAGGCCACGAAGCCGGCGAAGCGCAGGCCGCCGAACCGCAGCGGGCCGATGTCGCCGACGGCCGAGAAGCGGGAGATGGTCGCCATCGAGCCCTTGTCGAAGTACCTGAACGGCGGCAGCGGCGCCCGGCCGCTCAGCCGGCGCTTGATGGTCTTGGCCGCATACCGACCCTGCTGCATGGCGACCTGGGAGACGCCGGGCAGCCGGTCCAGGCTCATCATGTCGCCGACGACGAACACCTCGGGGTGGCCGGCCACGGTGACGTCCGGCTCGACCGGGATCCGGCCGGCCCGGTCGACCTGCAGGCCGGCCTGGTCGGCGATCTTGGCGGCCAGCGTCGAGGCCCGCACCCCGGCCGCCCACACCACCACGTTGGCGTCGACGCGGTCGACCCGGCCGGAGGTGTCCCGGACGTCCAGGCCGCGCTCGTCCACCGAGGTGACCAGCGTGTTGAGCCAGACCTCGATGCCGAGCCGGGCCAGCTGCTTGGCCGCCTGCGCCGACACCTTGGGCCCGTACGAGGTCAGCACGCCGGACTGGCCGTCCAGCAGCAGGACCCGGGCCTGGGTGGTGTCGATGCGGCGGAAGTCGCGGCGCAGGGTCGTGCGCGCCAGCTCGGCGATCTGCCCGGCCATCTCCACGCCGGTCGGGCCGGCCCCGACGACCACGAAGGTCATCAGCCGCTCGATCTCGGCCGGGTCGGTGGCCAGGTTGGCCAGCTCGAAGGCGCCGAGGATCCGGCCCCGCAGCTCCAGCGCGTCGTCGACGGTCTTCAGCCCGGGCGCGTCCAGCGCGTAGTGGTCGTTGCCGAAGTAGGACGTGCTGGCGCCGGCCGCGACGATCAAGCTGTCGTACGGGGTGACCGTGGTCCGGCCGAGCGCCCGCGAGGTGACGGTGCGGGCGGCCAGGTCGATGGCGACCACGTCGCCCAGCAGCACGTCGAGGTTCTGCTGCCTGCGCAGGATCTCGCGGGTGGCCGGGGCGATCTCGCCCTCGGACAGGATCCCGGTCGCGACCTGGTAGAGCAGTGGCTGGAACAGGTGGTGGCTGGTGCGGCTGATCAGCGTGACGTCGGCCGGCGCGTCCTTCAGCTCCTTGGCCGCGAACAGCCCGCCGAAGCCGGAGCCGATGATGACGACCCGGTGCCGCCCGGTCCTGGTGCTGGTGTTCGTGCTCGTGTTCGTGCCCGTGATCGCCACGGGGCCTCCCTCGTCGTACTGCTCGCTCACATCTGGTTCAACAGCACTCCTGCCCGCTCCGATCCCCGGATTCGGTGAATCGATCAAGTCGAGAGGGTGTGTCTCGTCACAGGACCCCCCCGGCCTCCCGGGCGACCGCCTCCAGACGGGCCCGGTAGTCCTCCCACCAGCGGGCGTCGCCCTCGGCCAGGTTGGAGTTGCCCGGGCGCACCCCGGCCGACCCGTCGATGAGCTCGCGGACGAGGTCGGCGTGGCCGGCGTGCCGCTCGGTCTCGGCGATCATGTGCACCAGCACCCGGTGCAGGGTGATCTCCTGGTGCTCCGGCGGCCACCACGGCACCCGGCCGACGGCGTCCAGCGGCAGTGCCGCGATGGTGGCGTCGGAGTGCTCCCCCACCCGGCGGTAGAGCGCGGTCAGCTGCTCCCGGGACTCCTCAGCGGTGGCCCACATGTCGGCGTTGGGCTCCGTGTCGTCGACCTGCCCGGGCAGCAGGCCCTCGAACGGCCGGCCGAACGTCGCGCCGAGGTAGCCGGCCTCGACCCCGGACACGTGCTTTACCAGGCCGAGCAGGTTGGTGCCGGTCGGCACCAGCGGCCGGCGCACGTCGTACTCGGACAGGCCGTCCAGCTTCCACAGCAGCGCTTCCCGGCCCCGGCGCAGGTACGTCCGCAGATCATCCTTGGCGTCAGGCATGCCGGGCAGAGTGCCAGCCGACGACCCGCCCGTCACTCCCCCGGCCGCACCATGACCTTGATCGCGGTCGGGTCGGACCGGGACGCGATCAGCGCCGACTCCACCTCGGACAGTCCGAAGTGGCCGGTCACCATGGCGTCGAGGTCGACCCGGCCCGACGCCGCCAGCCCGATGGCGGTCGGCCAGGTGTTGGCGCACCGGAAGGCGCCGGTGACGACCAGCTCGCGGTCCTGTACGTACGACCGCGGCAGCCGGACCTGGCGGCCCGGCGGGAGCTGCTGGCCACCCGCGACCAGCTGTTGGGCGGTCTGGTCGGCGCCCCGCCCGGCACCGCCCTGGTCGACTGCCGGACCCGGGGCGAGTTCGCCGGGCAGGCCGAGCGGCCGTAACGACCGGCCGGTGGACCGGCACCGGATGACCGGCCACATCCCGGGCGCGGTCAACCTGCCGGCGGAGGACCTGCTCGACGACGCCGGCCTGCTGCTCGGCACCGTCCACATCGGACAGGTGTGCGACCGGCTGGGGCTGCGGGCGTCGGACCAGATCGTCGTCTACTGCGGCATCAACGACCGCAGCGCGCTGGTGTGGTTCGCGCTGGCCGATGTGCTGGGGCTGCCCGACGTCCGGTGCTACTCCGGGGCCTGGGCCGAGTACGGCAGCCTCAGCGACACCGTCGCGGCCCGGGAGAGGTGACTGCCCGCGGTGCCGGGGGCCGGCACCGCGGGCTCCGTAGGGATGGTGGACGGGTCGGTGCGGTGGTCAGCGCGGCGGTGAGCGCTGCCGGGCCCACTCCTCCGGGCCGGGCTCCGACCGGATCGGGGCCGGCCGCGACGGCTCGGCCCGGGGTCCGGCCGGGTCGGGACCCCGGTCGCCACCCCGGTCCGGCGCCGGGCGGGGCGGCGGGCCCCACCCGGCCGCGACGATCTCCTCGAACTCGGCCCGCAGGAGCTCGTCGTCGGCGCAGACCAGCGCGATGAAGTCGGCCCGGCACTCGACGGCGGTCATCGGCGGCCCGATCAGGCGTCGATGGTCCGCTGCTCGTCCTTGCCGCTGCTCACCAGCACCTTGCGCGGCTTGGCCTGCTCGGCGACCGGGATGCGGAGGCTGAGCACGCCGCCCTCGTAGCTGGCGTTGACGTGCTCGGTGTCGAGGTTGTCACCGAGGATCAGCTGGCGGCTGAAGACGCCGCGGGGTCGCTCGGAGGCGAGCAGCTCGACGTCGCGGCCGGGGCCGCTGCGCTCGGCGTGCACGGTCAGCACGTTGCGCTCGACGTCGATGTCGATCGAGTCGGCGTTCACACCGGGAAGGTCGAACTCGACCAGAAACGTGTCGCCGTCCCGCCACGCGTCCATCGGCATCACCGACGGACGGGCCGCCGTGCCCTGGCTGCCGAGGACCTGCTGGGCGAACCGGTCCAGCTCGCGGAACGGGTCGGTGCGCATCAGCATCGTTCCACCTCCATGCTCCTGATGCTCCAGGGTGGCCGTCGATCGCGGGGCTGCGATCTCTGGCATGCGCTGTAGATTTTCTACAACGACCGTGGCAGGGTGGTCAAGGGTCGAAAGGAGGGAAATTTGATGGGGACGCCACCGTCCGCGGAGCGCGGGGTGTACGGGATCTCGGTCGCCGCCGAGCTCGTCGGCATGGGCGTGCAGACCCTCCGGCTGTACGAGTCCCGCGGCCTGCTCGAGCCGGCCCGCACGACCGGCGGCACCCGCCGCTACAGCGAGCGCGACCTGGACCGGCTGCGCCGGATCGGTGAGCTGGTCGACGACGGGCTCAACATCGCCGGCATCGCGCTGGTCCTGGAGCTGGAGGAGGAGAACACCCGGCTGCGGGACGAGCGCGATGAGCGGGACGGGCGCGACGGGCACCACGAGCGCGACGGGCACCACGAGCACCACGAGCACCACGAGCGCGACGAGCGCGACGACTGACCCGTCAGCGCCGGCCGATTCCCCCGGTGGCGGCCAGCTCCGCGGCCAGCTCGCGCAGCTTGACGTTGAGCGTCTGCGACGCCCGGACCAGCAGCCGGAAGGCCTCGTCGGCGGTCACCTTGTGCCGCTCCATGAGAATGCCCTTGGCCTGGCCGATGAGATCGCGGTGGTCCAGGGCCTGGAGCAGGCCCTCCTCCTCGCGGGCTCCGGCGATGGCCACCGCGGCGTGCTGGGCCAGCACGAAGCCCATCTCCTCGGCGTCGGCGTCGAACACGCCCGGCTCGCCGGAGTAGAGGCTGAGCGAGCCGATGGCCTCGCCGCCGACCAGCAACGGCACCGACAGCATGCTGGCGAACGGCTCGTCCGCGATCCGCCCGGTGAACGCCGACCACCGCTGCTCGGCGGCGGAGTCGTCCATCCGGACCGGGGCGCGGCGCTGGATCGACTCCAGGCACGGGCCCTCGCCGGTGTCCGACTGGACCTCGGCCACCCGGGCCGGCAGCTCGTCGGTGGCCGACCGGGTCTCCAGCAGGCCGCGCCGGGCCTCCAGGGAGATCCCGGCGCTGGACGTACGCGGGATGTTGGCCAGCGCGGCCTCGCCGACGACGGTCAGGGTCTCCTCGACGCTGCTGTGGTAGCGCCGCAGGGACTGCGCCATCTCGGCCATGGCCGCGCTGAAGGTGCCGGACGATGCCGGCGCGGAGCCGGGGTCCGGCTCGGCCGTCCGCCCGTCCTCCACCCGCATCCCGCCACCCCGATCGCGTCCGGCCCGGCGCGGTCCGGGTCGACCTCACCCGATCGGCATGCCCACCGTGGGCGGCTGCCCCGGCACCCGATCGTCGCACCCCGGACCGGCGCGGGCGAACCCAGGGTTCAGGCCCGCCGACGGGTGCCGCGCAGCGACCGGGACAGCAGGACGGTGGTGATCGCCAGCACGACCGTGCCGATCGACTCCACCACCAGGGTGGTCGGCACCAGCTGGTAGCTGAGCACCTCGTGGATGCCGAACAGCCCGACGGTCAGGGCCAGGATCAGCCCGAGCAGCGTGCCGGCCATGAACAGCGTGCTCAGCGCGGCGGCCAGGAGCAGGAGCTGGCCCCGCAGGACCACGACGGCGATCGCCAGCACCAGCCCGCCGATCGCGTTGAGCACGAACAGCATGCCCAGCGTGCCGCCGACCTCGTCGAGCACCAGGTAGAGGTGGATCCCGGCCATGGCCAGCAGGAACAGGGCGCTGAGCACCTGCCAGCCCACCGCCGGGCGGACGCCGGCGCCGGCGCGGACGTGAACACGCGAGTCACCTGGGGACTTCAGTGCCATGGCTGGGACACCCTCTCACTTCTCATGTACGCCCCGATCGGACGGGACGGACCCCGAGACGGCGGCTGTCGGGACGAAGTCGTCGCTACTGGTGCTCACGGCACACCGCCTCCCCCGGTTCACCGAACCCGTTGACTTTCCTAGTAGGAAACTCTAGCGTCACTTTCCAACGAGGAAAGTCACAACCGGGGGGACCGACGATGGAACACCACCTGACGGGCGAGGAAGCCCGGGCCGCGCTGGACGCGGTGGAGCAGGGACGCCGCCGGGTGATCGCCGAGATCGACCTGCCCGGTTGGTACTGGTGGGGCATGGGCGCCGGCTGGATCGCCCTCGGCGTGCTCAGCGACCTGGGCAACCCGTGGGTGAGCGCGGTCGCCACGATCGCCTTCGGCGCCGCACACGCCTCGATCGCCCCCCGGGTGATCAGCGGGCGGCACCGGACGGGCGCGCTCAGCGTCAGCGCGGACGTGGCCGGCCGGCAGGTGCCGCGCCTGGTCATCAGCGGGCTGATCGCCATGGTGATCCTGACCATCGGCGCCGCCCTGGCCGTCAACGCCGACGGGACCCGGCACCCGGCCATCGTGGCCAGCGTCTTCGCCGCCGCGATCATCGTCCTCGGCGGCCCCCAGCTGCTGGCCGGCGTCCGGCGCCGGGCGATGCGGGCCCGGCCGGCATGACCGAGCCCCGCTTCGACGAGCTGATCCACCCCAGCACCCGGCTGTCGATCGTGGCGATGCTGGCCGCCGCCGACTGGGTCGAGTTCGCCTTCGTCCGCGACCAGCTCGGGCTGTCGGACTCGGCGCTGTCCAAGCAGCTGTCCACCCTCGAGGACGCCGGCTACCTGCAGATCGAGCGGCTGGTCAGCGACCGGCGCCGGCGCGTCCGGGCCCGGCTGACCGACCGCGGCCGCGCCGCCTTCGACGGCCACGTGGCCGCCCTGCGGGCGATCCTGGCCGACGTCGACTCCCCCGCCCGGCAGCCCTGAGCCGGCGGACATCCGGCCCGGTCCGGGCCGGATGGGCCGGACCGCCGTCATGGGAGGCGACAACCGGATTCGGACCTGCTGACGGCGCGGACGGGCGATATGCGCCATCATCGCGCAAGACAACCGGGGACCGGAGGGACGGGCGATGGCCGAGGAGCACGGAACCGTACGGGTCGGGACGGGGCATCTGCTGAAGCGCCGGGCGGTGATCGCGGCCGGGCTGGCCGCGGCCGGGGCGGCGGCGCTGCCGGCCGGGACGGCGTCGGCGGCACCGGCCGCTCCGGCGGCGGGCAAGCGGGCGGGCAAGCCTGGTCACCGGCGCATCCCGGCCGGCTACGAGCGGGTCGACCCGCGCACGGCGGCCCGGGTGCCGCTGACGCTGTCGCTGCGGGACGGCGTGCCGCTGTTCCCGGGCGACCCGGCCTTCACCTGGGAGGTCTTCACCGACACCCGGACGCCGGCGCACGACGACGGCGGGTTCCTGCTGGAGCAGATCACCAACCTGGGCACCCACACGGCCAGCCACATCTCGGCGCCGGTGCACTTCATCATCGGCGGCAAGCGGCTGGACCAGCTCGGCGAGGACTTCACGCTGATGCCGCTGGCCGTGATCGACGTCCGGGGCCGGATCCGCACCGGCGGGCCCGACTTCGTCGTCACCCGGGCCGACCTGCAGCGGTGGGAGCGCCGGCACGGCCGGATCCCGGCCGGCGGCTGCGTGCTGCTGCTGACCGGCTATGCCCCGCTGTACTTCCAGGGCACCGGGGAGGACTCCCCGTACGTCACGACGCCGGCGCCGGGCTTCGCCGGGGAGGCGGTCGACTGGCTGTTCGCGGCCCGGTCGATCCTGGCCACCGGTTCCGACACGCTCGGGCCGGACGCCACCATCGACGCGACCCTGCAGGCCACCACGCGCACGCTGTTCCACGGCGGGATCACGCTGGAGAACGTCGGCACCGAGCTGCCGCGGATGCGCCCGCACGGTGACTGGATCGCCGTCAACGGCAACCGGCCGCCGTTCAGCGGCTTCCAGACCGGCTTCACCGGCTTCACCCTCCCCCGCCACTGACCCTGTCCGGCGGCGGCCCGCTCAGCGGCGGGCCGCC
>DATDKW010000168.1:0-2653 GCA_036519715.1 Mycobacteriales bacterium | reverse complement strand
TCTGTCCGGCCGGCGCGCACCACGGCGCGGCGCCGGCACCGGTCGACACATCGAACGCAGGACACCAACGGTCACACCTTGGCCGGAGTCAGACCGGACCAGCACCGCGCCGCCGGCAAGTCTTCACACACCTTGCCATTGGTCTGGGGTCGGCGGACTCGGGTGCGGGAGTGCCGGATGCCGAGTTGGTGGTGGGCGTCGCGCCAGGCGTGGGAGCGGTAGGCGGAGCCGTTGTCGGTCAGGATCCGTTCGACGGTGATGCCGTGGCCGGCGAAGAAGGTCCGGGCGCGGGTCCAGAACGCTAGGGCGGTGGCGGCGGTCTCGTCATCGAGGGCTTCGCTGTAGGCCAGGCGGGTGTAGCCGTCGATGGCGGAGTGGACGTAGCAGTAACCCAGGTTCGCCCGACCGCCGACCTTGCGGGGTCGGCCTGGGTCGCGGTGGGCCTGACTGTTGCGGTTGCCCTGAGCGCGGCCGTGGATGCGCCAGCCGCCGCCGTCAGGGATGTTGCCGAGCTTCTTGATGTCGAGGTGGACCAGCTCGCCGGGGCGGGTCATCTCATAGCGACGAACCGGTTCGCCGGTGATCCGGTCGACGTGCCAGAGCCGGTTGATCCGGCACCGCACCAGCACTCGATGGACCGTCGAGGGAGCCAGACCGACCCGGGCGGCGATCGCCACCGGCCCGAGCCGCTGGGTCCACCGCAGGTGCACGACCGCGCGGACCACCGGCTGCGGTGTCCGCCGCGGCGAGGTCCTCGGCCGCGAGGACCGGTCGGCCATCCCGGCCGCACCGAACTGCCGATACCGGCTCGCCCACCGGGTCGCGGTCGGACGCGACACCTGAAACCGTTCCGCCGCCTGAGCTACCGGCCAGCCGTCCTCCACGACACACCTGGCCAGCCGCAGCCGGCCAAGTTCCGACAGGGGCGCGTTACGGTGCGGCACGAGGACCTCCGGGTCACGGTGCGGTTCCTAGACAGCTCCACACCAAACCCGGAGGTCCTCCCGATCAAGCACCCAAGCCGAAGCCTACGAACGTGTCGCCCTGCACCAACCTGTCCGGGCAGTACAGCTGATATGTAGTGGGTTCTTGTCAAGGGGCAGGGTGAGGCGCCTGTCCGGATTGCTCCGGGCAGGCGCCTCTGCTTCGTCGTTGCCGTGGCGGTGAGCGTGTCGTTGGCGACGCGCGGTCAGGCTGATATGCGCGGGTTGGTTACCGCATGACGGGCTGTTCGGCAGGAGCTGCACCGCATGTCTAGGGTCGAGCGTGGCCGGCCGGTGGTCGGTTGCTCATAGCTGTCTCGCGGGTCGCTCCACGCGCTGCCACCGCCGCGGTGTGGACGAAGCGGTCTTGGGTGGCCGGTCAGTCCATGACGGCCAAGGACCAGCACCAGCCGGCGAGTTCGCGGGCGATGGCGACGTTGGCGATGACCGGCCGCTTGCGGCGCAGGTTGAACTGGACCCAGCGGGTGTGCAGGCGCCGGTTGCCGGCATCGCCGCGGTCCCGGGCGGCCGGTGGGGCGAGCTGCCAGCGGTCATGCATGGTCTTGCCTGGTGCGTAGCGGGCGCGGTGGTGCCAGGCAGCTTCGACCAGCAGGCGGCGAGCGTGGCCGTTGCCGGTCTTGGTGATCGAGCCTTGGACTCGCGATGCGCCAGAGGAGTGTTCGCAGGGGACCAGGCCGACGAACGAGCCGATGCTGTTGCCGGTGAACCGGTGCCAGTCGCCGATCTCGACGGCCAAGGCGAACGCGGTCAGTGTCGACACCCCGCGCAGACAACCCAGGCGACGGGTGACGGACGTGAACTCGCTGTCGTCGGCCATGGCCGTGATCGCAGCGTCCAGGCGGTTACGGCGGCTGGTGACAGACAAGACCGCGTCGTAGTCGGACTCGAACGTCATCCGCGTCGAGGGATGTTCGAAGTGCTGCTGGCGCAGCCACCGGTCATGAACTCCGGTCCAGGCCTGCCCGCCGGAGTAAACGATGCCCTGGCGCAGCAGCAGCTTCGAGAGCCGGTGCCGAGCACGCATGAGATCACCACGACAGTCCTCGCGGGCTCGCACCAGATCCCGTGCGGACTCCTGATCGACGCTGGGCACGGTGACGGGCGTGATCTCCCCAAGGCGCAGCAACCGGGCCAGCTGGACGGCGTCCTTGGCGTCGGTCTTGACCCGGTCGCCCGAGGGCCGCTGCAGTTTCGACGGCGCAGCGACTACGCACCGGATCCCTGCGGCGGTCAACAAGCGGTAGAGGCCGAACCCGGTCGGCCCCGCCTCAGAGGCGACCGCGACCGGGCCGTTCAGCTGCCCGATCCAGGACCGGATCTGATCGTTCGCCGGCCTCAGCCTCGCCTGAACGAGCTCCCCGGTCTCACCGTCAATCGCCGCTGCGGCAACCGATCGGGCATGGACATCGAGCCCAACACTCGTACGCTCAACACGCACCGGGGCCTCCCACACATGTCGGATAGGCCGAGCAGGCGGCCCCCGCTCGGCAACCCACGCGATTGTGTGAGTGAGGCCCCGGCCCGCAACCGCCTCAGCCCGAGCCGGTCACGTCATACCGTCTAGGCCGGCTGGTCCGGCGGTCTCGCTACGAGACGGAGAGAGTGCCGTCCAGCGGGCGGACGATCGACCGGGTGCGCATGATGTCGGC
>DATDKW010000167.1:0-5193 GCA_036519715.1 Mycobacteriales bacterium | reverse complement strand
AACACACAGACCACGTCAGAGACACGCCACTAGGAGTGGAAGTCGGTCCTGATCCACTCCTGTTCTCTAATTCTCAACTTGATCCGCAGCGCAGACAACATCGGCTGTCGTCGAAATGCGACGTCGACCTCAGGCCGTTCGGCCGAACGGAGGTGCATGGAGAGGGAAGTAGGTCCCCACGAGTCGGTGACGATTGTCCCTCGCGCAGCCTCGACCGAACATGGCCAAATAGATGTGAAGAACGGAGAGGACGGCGAGCGACGATGCTCACAGCCATAGTGTTGGCGGTGTTCTTTATCCCGATTATCTGTATGGTGTTGGACGAGATAGGGACCGAACTGCGTGAGTTCCGCGACCGATGGAGGGCTCATCACACCTGATCGGCTTCGGCGGATGCGAACCGCGACACGGCGTACGGCGCGATGCCGAGAATGGGCCGGCGGCTCCCCGACAGGGGGTTGTTCCGTTCGGGTCGCCGCTGCCGGACCCGCCTGCCCACCGGTAGAACCGGAGCAGACCGGCGGATCGGGACCAACTGCTCTGCCGGAGATCCTGTTGCCGAGCATCATCAGAAGGGTGAAGTAGCTGAGAATTTGTCGGTGGTCTGGTCGTCACCTCGAGCTCGGCGGGTCGCCATGCTGCTTGCCATCGCCTTGACGGCGTCCGGCACCGGGTTCCTCGCCGCGGCCGGGATGCTGGTCGGCCGGGAGCCGGCGGTCGGTCCGCTCCTCATGGTGGTCGCCGGTCTATCGCTGGTGCTGACCGTCGTGGGTCTGTGGGGAACGACCGGTGGCGCGCTGGTGAACTCGCCGTGCTGACCTCGTGCCCGGCATGACACGGCCGCTGAAAGATCAGCAGTCAGAGCAGTCGGTGTTCTTCTGAGGTGCGCCCGGCTCGTCGCGGTCACCGCGCTCGGGCACCCCGACCTCGCGGCCGTCGTCGTCGCCGCCGGACCGGTGCACGCTCGGACGAGGAGGACCGGCTCTACGACGAGCTCGGCCGCCGGCGCACGGTCTGGACACCGTTCGCCGAGGACGTGATACCGGTGCAGCTCGGGGTCGAGCTCGCCGACCGGATCCGGCACGAGGGTGCCTCGGCGCGCTGGCTGCGAGCGGTCCCGGCTGCGGGTCGAACTCGAGCTGCCGGGCGGCCCCCAGGTCTTCCTCGGCTCGGCCGGCCGCGGCAGTCACTGCCGTCGCCGACAGCCCGGGGCGCCCTCGCCGACGTGCTGCGACCGTGGGCCCACCGGCGGCTCGAATCGAGACCAAGGTCCCTGTCGGCGGCGGCCGATGTGGCGGACAGTCAGGTTGGAGGAAAGGAGACCGCGATGACCGAGACAACGACCGGCCGGCGACCCCGGGTCCTGGTCGGCATCGACGGCTCGCCCGCGGCCCACGCAGCGCTGGAGTTCGCGGTTCGCGAGGCCCGCATGCGGGATGCGACGCTGATGGCCGTCATGGCCGTCGAGCTGCCCGACTACAGGTGGATCGACCCGTACATGGTGCGGACCCATCCGGAGGAGGACACGCTGCAGCGGGCCCGGCAGGAGCTCGACAAGATTCTCGCCGCCGCCGGCACCGAGGGTCTCAACGTCGACCCGGTCGTGACGGCGACGCCGGCGCCCCAGGCTTTGGTGGACCGGTCGGCCGACAGCGACCTGCTGGTCGTGGGCTCCCGCGGACACGGCGGGTTCCGCGGCCTCGTGCTGGGCTCGGTGAGCATGCAGTGTGTGCTGCACGGCCGCTGCCCGGTCACCGTGGTCCATACCGAGCCGCAGCCGCGTCCGCAGATCCACCGGACGGTGGAGGAGGTACGGCGGGAAACCACCGCCGCTCCATTCTTCTGATCCATTACCGAGGGACACGGCAGAGTCGCCGCAGATGCGCCCGCGACGACTCTGTCGCGTTCGGACGGTGACCGACGGCACGCACCCGACGGGACCTTGTGCCCTGCCAGACACCTGGCCGGTCCGCGATCGTTCCGATGTGGACGCTCTCCTGCTGACGCAACGCTTGAAGGAGGCCCACGATGCAGGCACGACAGATCATGACCACCCCGGTCATCACCGTCCGACCGGACACCAGCGTCCGCGACGCCGCCACGCTGCTGCTTGAACACCGCATCACCGCCGCGCCGGTCCTTGACCACGGCGGCGAGCTCGTCGGCATCGTCAGCGAAGGCGACCTCGTCGTCGACCGGTTCGGCCACGACCCCCGCTCCCAGCTCCGGCCGGTCGAGGACGAGCCGCCCGGACCGCAGACCGTCGGCGAGGTCATGACCACCCCGGTGGTGGCTCTCGGACCGTCCGCGGACGCCGCCGACCTCGCCGAGACCATGCTCGACGCCGACATCCGCAGCATCCCGATCGTCGATGGAGCCACCGTCGTCGGCATCGTCAGCCGCCGAGACCTGCTGCGCACGCTGGTCCGCGACGACGACGCCATCCGGGCGGAGATCCTCGACCGCCTCGCCGGCAGCGGCGAGACTCTGGGCAGCTGGGACGTCCAGGTGACCGACGGCGCCGTCCTGCTGGTGGGCTCCACCGACGGCGACGACGGCCGCGCCGCCGTCGCGACTGCCCGCACCGTGCCCGGCGTCGCCGCCGTGCACCTGAGCGGCTCGCACGCGGCCGCGCTTGGGTAGCTCTGACCGATCGGACCTTACGGGGACCGCTCTTTCGACGGCGACTACGCCACGATGACCGTCGCGGTCAATCTCGTCGATCGCGGAGCTGGCGACCGCGATGAACGTCGCTCCGGCGATGACCCCGAGAATGACGTCGTCGGCCAGTACGGCCTGTCCAGCCGGTGGGCGGCGGTCGGGTGACAAGAGCGGGCGCGACCGGCTCGGCTCGCCGACGACGTCCGGGCCGCCTTGCCCGCGGCCCCTTCGTCCTCGACCGGTGACGACTTAGGACCCTGGCCCATGACTGAGCGTGCCTCGATCCTGAATCTGAGCCTGGAGGTGACCGTGCTCGAGTTGCTGGACGTTTCGAAGCGGTACGGCGACGTGTCGGCGCTCATCGAGTGCAGCTTTCAAGTGCGCCCGGGCCGGCTGACCGGCTTCGTCGGACCGAACGGCGCCGGCAAGACGACGGCGATGCGAGCGATAATGGGCCTGGTCACGGCTGACGGCGGAAGCATGACCTGGCGCGGGCAGCCGATCTCCATCGCCGATCGACGCCGGTTCGGCTACATGCCGGAGGAGCGCGGCCTCTACCCCAAGATGCGGGTCGCAGACCAGCTCGTGTTCCTCGGCCGGCTGTCCGGGCTGTCCCCCGCGGCGGCGGCCCGAGAGGCTGGTCAGTGGCTGGAAGCACTCGGCCTCGCGGACCGGGCGAAGTCTCGTCTCGATGATCTGTCGCACGGTAACCAGCAGCGGGTACAACTCGCGGCCGCCCTGGTCCACGCTCCAGACCTGTTGGTGCTCGACGAGCCGTTCTCTGGGCTCGACCCGTTCGCGATGGACTCGATGTCCACGCTGCTGGTCGAAATCGCCCGGAATGGCGCGGCAGTGCTGTTTTCCAGCCATCAGCTCGACCTCGTCGAGCACCTCTGCGAGGACGTCGTCGTCATCGACTCCGGGCATGTTGTTCTCGCCGGTGCTCTGGGGCCAATCCGCGACGCCGCTCCTGACCGCTATATCGAGGTCACCGTCGAGCGCGACCCGGGGCGGCTGCTGCACGTCCCGCGGGCCGAAGTCGTCGCCTACGACGGCAACCGGGTTCGGCTCCGCGTCCCACGTACGACCGAGCCGGTGGCGCTGCTCGCCGGGCTGTCCGGCGACATCCGGCGCTTCACCTATGAACCACCCACGCTCTCCGAGCTGTTCCGCGCCGCGGTTGCCGGAGAGCGGGCCGTGACAGTTCCGGAGGTGCGGCGTGTTGCGAGCTGAGTTCCTCGACGGCTGGCGGCGGATCTGGATCGTCGCGCTGCGCGAGATCCGCGAGCGCGGCGGCAGCCGCTCCTACCGCATCTCCACCGTGGCGTCCGTGCTTCTCATCATCGCTGTCATCGTGCTGCCCTCCTTTGCCGGACAGACGAAGACCCATCACGTCGGGCTGGCCGGCGCCGTACCCCTGGGCACCGCGACGGCGCTGACGGCGCAGGCGAACGCGGCCGACCAGGAGATTGACACACGCCGCTATAGGACGGTGGCCGAGGGCGAACACGCCGTCCGCGACCGCGAGGTCGACGTGCTGCTCATAGACGGCAACCGGCTCGAGTGGCGCGGAACTCCCGACAGCACACTCACCGCGGCCATCGCCAACGCCGTTCAGGCAGTCCACATCCGCGAGCAAGCCGACCGGCTCGGGATCTCTGCCGAGGAGGTGGCACGACTGCTCGTCCCGGTGACGCTGACCAGCCGCTCGATCGGCACCGCCGGCAACGCCGACGAGGACGCCAACACGGTTGGCTTCATCGCCGTCGGAGCGCTGTTCATGATGATCAGCTTCTACGCCGGGTTCGTCCTCACCGGCGTCGTGCAGGAGAAGTCGAACCGCGTCGCCGAGGTCCTGCTTGCCCGCATGCCCGCACGCCAGGTGCTGGCCGGCAAGGTCCTCGGCATCGGCGCGGTCGGGCTCACCCAGTTCGCGCTCATCGCCGTCACGGCCGGGATCACCGTCCAGGTCACGAATCAGGCCGACGCACCGAACATCTCCGGTGATGTCCTGGCCTGGACGGTCGTCTGGTTCGTCCTCGGCTACCTGCTCTACAGCGTCGTCTACGCCGCCCTCGGTGCAACCACCTCACGCATCGAGGACGCCCAGTCCGCCATCGCGCCGGTAACCGGACTTCTCATACTCAGCTATCTCGCGGTGCTCTACACCCAGGACAACCCGGACGCACCAGCAACGGTTGTGCTGTCCTACTTCCCCGCCACCGCACCGATGGTGATGACCTACCGCCTCGCGCTGGGCGCCGTGCCGACCTGGCAAGTCATCAGCTCAGCGCTCCTCATGGCAGTCGTGATCTGGGCCCTGGTCCGCATCGCCGGCCGTGTCTACAGCGGGGCACTGCTCCGCCTCGGAGGCCGGATCCCACTTCGCGATGTGTGGCGCTCAACAGCGACGTGATGCGCCTGCGGCGGCGAGTGCCACAGCAGCTCGCTCAGCAGGTGGTCGGCGTGGGCATCACAACTGATCCGGGTCAGCCTGGAAGCTGAGCCGCGGTCGGGACCTCCCGAATGACC
>DATDKW010000166.1:0-3124 GCA_036519715.1 Mycobacteriales bacterium | reverse complement strand
GTCTCCTTGCCCAGGTAGTGGTCGATGCGGAACACGTCCTGGGCCGTGAAGACGTCGTCGACCAGGTCGTTGAGCTCCCGGGAGGACTCCAGGTCGGTGCCGAACGGCTTCTCCACCACGACCCGGCGCCAGCCGCCGGACCTGCCGTTGTCGGCCATCCCGGTCCGCTGCAGCTGCTTGAGCACGACCGGGAACGCCGACGGCGGGATGGACAGGTAGAACGCGGCGTTGCCCTTGATCCCGTGCGAGTCGCGCATCTCGTCCAGCACCCGGGACAGCTCGTCGAAGGCGTTGTCGTCGTCGAACGACCCCGGTACGAACCGGATGTTGGCCGCCAGCCGGGACCACAGCTCCTCCCGCCACGGCGTCCGGGCGCCGGTGCGGGCGGCGTCGCGGGCCATGTCCTCGAAGTCGCCGTCGCTCCAGTCCCGGCGGGCGAACCCGACCAGCACGAAGTCGGTGGGCAGCAGGCCCCGGCTGTGCAGGTCGTACACGGCCGGGAGCAGCTTCTTGCGGGCCAGGTCGCCGGTGATCCCGAAGACCACCAGCGCGCACGGCTCCGGCACCCGGGGCAGCCGACGGTCCCGGGGGTCCCGCAGCGGGTTGGGCCGCGGTGCTTCCTCGATCAGCGGGTCGCTCACGGTACGGCCTCCAGCAATTGACCCAGACCGGCAGCCCGGTCGGTCAGGTGCAGGTGCAGCAGCGGGCGGTCCCGGCCGGTCAGCGCCTGCCGGTCCCCGCCGGCCTGCGCGGCCTGCAGGGTGGCGAAGTCGTACGGGCGGCCGGGAACGTCCAGCTGCCCGTCCGGGGTGGCGGTGAGCTGCAGGAACACCCCGACCTGCGGTCCGCCCTTGTGGTACTGCCCGGTCGAGTGCAGGAACCGGGGGGCCCAGCCGAAGGTGACGGCCTTGCCGCTGGAGCGGGCCAGCTCGCCGCGCAGGTCGGCGGCGGAGGCGTCCTTCTCCCGGTCCAGGTAGGCCATGATCGCCAGGTAGCCCCGGTCCGGGATGGCCGTCACCAGCGCCTGCAGCGCCGCGGCCAGCGTGTCGGCCCCGCCGAGCAGGTCGGCGGACCCGTACACCTCGATCGCGCCCTCGGTGAAGGCCGGCTCCTCGGACTTCAGGCCCGACTCCAGGATCCGGCCGGTGTTGTCCTTGGACTCCTGCACGTTGGGCTGGTCGAACGGGTTGATCCCGATCGCCCAGCCGGCCACCGCGACCGCGTACTCCCAGGCCAGGAACTGGGCGCCGAGCGGGCCCCGGACCTCGGCGACGGGGTCGGGGGCGTCCCCGGCCGGGCCGATCGTCACCAGGGCGACGTCCGGGCCGGTGGCGCCGGGGGCGGAGATGCCCTCGACGACCACCGGCAGCAGGCCCTTGCCGAGCTTGCCGGTGGACTCGGCGATCAGCTGCTCGGCCCAGTCGCCGAAGCCGACGATGCCGGAGCCGGTGTCGGCCAGCACGACCTTGTCCCGGCCGACCGAGAAGCCCGCGCCGAGCGCGAGGCCCAGCTCCAGGCCGGGGTTGCCGGTGTCGCCGGCCAGCGCCGGGCGCACCACCGCGGCCTCGTCCAGCAGGGTGGTGACGTCCACCCCGGCCAGCGCGGCCGGCACCAGGCCGAACGCGGTCAGCGCGCTGTAGCGGCCGCCCACGTCCGGGTTGGCCAGGAAGACGGCCCGGAAGCCGTCCTCGGTCGCGGTCTTCTCCAGCGACGAGCCCGGGTCGGTGACGGCGACGAAGTGCCGGCCGATGTCGGACACCCCGGCCGCCTCGAACGCGGCCCAGGCCGCCCGGCGGTGGCTGTCGGTCTCGACCGTGCCGCCGGACTTGGAGCTGACCACGACCACGGTCCGGTCCATGTTCTCCGACAGCGCGGCCGCGACCTGGCCCGGGTCGGTGGTGTCCAGCACCACCAGGGGCTTGTCCGCGGTCCGGCAGATCACCTCGGGTGCGAGCGAGGAGCCGCCCATGCCGGCCAGCACGACCCGGTCGATGCCGTCGGCGGTCAGCTCCTGGCGCAGCGCGGCCAGCCGGCCGACCAGGTCCCGGGACGTCTCGGCCAGGTCGACCCAGCCCAGCCGGACCCGGGCCTCGGACTCGGCGTCCGGACCCCACAGCGTGGCGTCCAGGCCGGACAGCCGCTCGGCCACCCGCTCACCGGCAGCCCGCTCCCGCAGCGAGGCGACGGCCTCGGCCAGGCCGCGGTCGGCGGCGGTGACGATGAGCTCGGTCATCGCCCCGAGCCATCCCGGTCCGCCGCGGCCGGGCCCTGACCCGCGGGCTTGGTCGAGCCGTCCTCGGAGACCTCGGCCCCGGCGTCCTTCAGCGACGCGGTGACCTGCTCGGTCAGCTCGTGCCAGGCGTCCTCGAACTTCTTCACGCCCTCGTCCTCGAGCGTCTGGACCACGTCGTCGTACTCGACGCCGAGCGCGGACAGCCGGTCCAGCGTCTGCTGGGCCTCCCCGTACATCGGGGTGATGGTGTCGCCGCGGATCTGGCCGTGGTCGGCGACCGCGTCCAGCGTCGCCTCCGGCATCGTGTTGACCACGCCCGGGGCGACCAGCTCGACCACGTACCGGGTGTCCTCGTACGCCGGGTCCTTGACGCCGGTGGACGCCCACAGCGGCCGCTGCGGCTTCGCGCCCGCCGACTCCAGCGCCTTCCAGCGGTCGCCGCCGAACACCTTCTCGTAGTGCTGGTAGGCCAGCCGGGCGTTGGCGATGGCGGCCGAGCCCCGCAGCGCCTTGGCCTCCTCGCTGCCCAGCTTGTCCAGCCGCTTGTCGGTCTCGGTGTCGTTGCGGGAGACGAAGAACGAGGCGACCGAGCCGAGCGTGGCCAGGTCGTGCCCGTTGGCCTTGGCCTGCTCCAGGCCGGCCAGGAAGGCGTCCATGACCTCGTCGTAGCGCTGCAGGGAGAAGATCAGCGTGACGTTGACGCTGATCCCGGCCGCGAGCGTCTCGGTGATCGCGGGCAGGCCCTCGGCGGTGGCCGGGATCTTGATGAACAGGTTGGGCCGGTCGACCAGCCACCACAGCGCCTTGGCCTCGGCCACGGTCCGGGCGCTGTCGTGGGCCAGCCGCGGGTCGACCTCGATCGACACCCGGCCGTCGACGCCGTCGGACCGG
>DATDKW010000165.1:0-9194 GCA_036519715.1 Mycobacteriales bacterium | reverse complement strand
CGCGCCCGCCGGCACGCTGAGCCGCAGCCGGTAGCCGCCGCCCGGCAGCGGGCCGGCGTCGAGGCGGCCGCCGACGGTGGCGGCCCGCTCGGCCAGGCCGGTCAGGCCACTGCCGGGCGCGGCCCCGGCCGGCACGCCGCGTCCGTCGTCGGTGATCTCGATCGACGCCGGGGTCACGGCGATCCGGACCCGGTGCGCGCCGGAGTGGCGGACCGCGTTGGTGACCCCCTCCCGTACGGCCCAGCCGAACAGCTCCCGCAGCCCGGCCGGCACCTCGTCCACGGCCCCGGGCAGGTCGGCGCTCATCCCGGCCGCGGTCAGCACCTCCCGGGCGGTGGCCAGCTCGACCGCCAGCGACACCTCCCGGTAGCCCGCGACCGCGGCCCGGACGTCCGCCAGCACCTGCCGGGTCAGCCGCTCGACGTCGCCGATCTCGGCCGCCGCCCGCTCGTCGTCCCGGCCCACCAGCCGGCCGGCCAGCTGCGCCTTCACCGCGGCCGCGGTGAGCGAGTGGCCGAGCAGGTCGTGCAGGTCCCGGGCGATCCGCATCCGCTCCCGGTCGGCCGCCAACCGGGACACCTCCTGCTGGGCCGCCCGCAGCTCCCAGGTCCGCCGGATCAGCGCCTGGAACCCGAAGGCGGCCACCGACCCGAGCGCCACCGACCCCGCCACCGACCAGGTGTCGGTGCTCGTCCAGGACGGCACGATCGAGGAGGACAGCCCGACCAGCAGCGTGCCGGCCGCCGCGATCGGCAGCCCGACCCGGAACGGGTGCAGCACGACCACGGTCACGGTGACGTAGACGACCGTGCCGAGCGCGTCCGCACCGACCAGGGCCAGCAGCGCCAGCGACAGCAGCGCCAGCAGCGCCGGGGCCAGCCACCGCAGCCCGGGCCGGCGGTTGACCAGCGCCCGCGCGACCAGGTCGACGTAGACGTAGCAGAACGCCAGCAGCAGGAACAGCCGCAGCACCCGGTCGGCCCCGGTGTGCTCGGTCCAGGCGCTGGTGAACCCGGGCAGCAGATAGAGCAGCCAGACCCCGGAGAAGAACCGCCAGCGCCCCGGCCCGTTCAGGCGCCGGCCGATCGGGCCCAGCGCGATGCTGGAGTCCGGCCGGAAGCCGAAGCCCCAGCCGGGTCCCGAACCCGCGGTCGCCACGGAGAAACCCTAGTTCCGGGCCGTGTCGCGCCGGTAGGCGCGCGCCGCCAGCAGCGTGAACCCGGCCGTCCAGACGGCCAGGACGGACAACCCGTGCCAGCCGATCCAGGTGCCGGCCAGCGGCTCCCGCCCGGCTTGGGCCAGCCAGTACGACGGGAGCGCCCGGGCCACGCCGGCCAGCGCCGAGGGCAGCTGGTCGACCGGGAACCACACCCCGCCCAGGATCCCCAGCACGGTGAACAGCGCCCCGGACAGCGGCCCGAGCACGTCGTTGGTCAGCCGGTGCCCGAGCCAGATCCCCAGCGCCACGAACGGCGCCAGCGCCAGCAGCGACCAGCCCGCCGCCTCGGCCCAGGTCGACGCGGGCAGCCGGACGCCCTCGGCCAGCGCGCCCACGGCGTACACGAGGACGAGGGCAGGGACGGCGACCAGCAGTGCGGTGACGGCCTTGGCGGCCACGTACGTCCAGCCGGGCATCGGGGTCAGCCGCAGCTGCCGGGTCCAGCCGGCCTGCCGCTCGCCGGCGATCCGGCCGCCGATGGAGACCGCGGCCCCCATCGCGCCGAACACCGACATGCTCACCATCAGCCAGGCCGTGCCGCTGATCCCGTCCTGGGTGCCCTGCCCGTACAGGGAGGCGAAGAGGAGGAAGAGGCCGAGCGGCATGCCGATGACGAAGATGAAGTAGCGCGGGGCGCGCAGCGTGCGGCGGACCTCGGTCCGCAGGTAGGTGGCGTTCATGCCGTGGCTCCCGAGGTGAGGGCGACGAAGGCGTCCTCGAGGTCGGCCCCGCCGACCTCGATGTCCTTCGCCGCGGGTTGGGCCGCGAGCAGTGCGCGCAGCGCGGCGTCGGAGTCGGTGCAGGTCAGCCGGATGCCGTCGCCGTGGATCTCGACCGCGGTGACGCCCGGCAGCGCCTCCAGGTCGGCGGCGCGGGCGCCGGGCAGGGTGGCCCGGACGGTGCGGCCGCCGACCACGGCCTTGATCGCGGTGGCCGGCCCGTCGGCGACGACCGCGCCGCCGGCCATGAGGACGACGCGGTCGGCGTACTGGTCGGCCTCCTCCAGGTAGTGGGTGGCGAACAGGACCGTCCGCCCGGCCGCGGTCAGCTCCCGCATCGAGGCCCAGAACCGGCGCCGGCTCTCCACGTCCATGGCCGCGGTCGGCTCGTCCAGCACCAACAGCTCGGGGTCGGCCACCAGCGCCAGCGCGAACCGGACCCGCTGGGCCTGCCCGCCGGACAGCTTGGTGGTCCGCCGCCCGGCCAGCTCGGTGAGGTCGGCCCGGGCCAGCACGTCGGCGACCGCCATCGGCCGCGGGTAGAGCGAGGCGGCCAGCTCCAGCAGCTCCCGCACGGAGACCTCGGAGATCAGCCCGCCGCTCTGCAGCATCGCGCCGACCAGCCCGTCCCGGACGGCCTGCTCCGGCGTCCGGCCGAAGACCGCGACCGAGCCGGCGTCCGGGCGGGTCAGCCCGAGGAGCATGTCGAGGGTGGTGGACTTGCCGGCCCCGGTGGGGCCGAGCAGCGCGACCGTCTCCCCCGCGACGATGTCGAGGTCGACGCCCGCGACCGCGCGGACGGGGCCGTAGGACTTGGTCAGGTCGCGGATCCGCACTCCGGCGGCCAAGGTCGTCTCAGGCATGCCGCAAGCGTCGCGGGATCCGGCCCCGGACAGCAGTCACGGGCGTCGGGAACCGGCCGTGACAGTTGTCAGACGAGCGGGCGTGACTCGAGACACGCGCCCGACCGGGATTGAACCGGCGCGGGCCGGGTTTGGATCCCGGGCGGCCCGTACGGGTGCGTTAGGTTCGTTCTTCCCGGGCAACACTCGGGAGTCGGGATGATGGAGGAGCAGATGCAGGTGTGGCCCGGGTCGTCGTACCCACTGGGCGCGACGTACGACGGGATGGGCACCAACTTCTCGCTGTTCTCCGAGGTCGCGCGGAAGGTCGAGCTGTGCCTGTTCGACGACTCCGGGCGGGAGACGAAGATCGACCTGCCCGAGGTCGACGGCTTCGTCTGGCACGGCTACCTGCCCAACGTCGGCCCCGGCCAGCGTTACGGCTACCGCGTGCACGGTTCGTACGATCCCGGCGCCGGCCTGCGCTGCAACCCCCGCAAGCTGCTGCTCGACCCGTACGCGAAGGCGATCGACGGCAAGGTCGACTGGCACCCGTCGCTGTTCGCGTACGACTTCAACCACCACGACCGGCCCAACGACGACGACTCGGCGCCGTTCCTGCCCAAGGCCGTGGTGGTGAACCCCTACTTCAACTGGGGCACCGACCGGCCGCCGGGCCGCCCGTACAACGAGACGGTCATCTACGAGGCCCACGTCAAGGGCCTGACGTTCCTCAACAAGGACATCCCGCTGGAGATGCGCGGGACGTACGCGGGGCTGTCCCACCCGTCGATGATCGAGCACCTGCAGAAGCTGGGCGTGACCGCGGTCGAGCTGATGCCGGTGCACCAGTTCATCCACGACCACGGACTGCGGCAGCGCGGGCTGCGCAACTACTGGGGCTACAACACGATCGGGTTCTTCGCCCCGGACGCCGCGTACGCCTCCTCCGGCACGGCCGGGCAGCAGGTGCAGGAGTTCAAGGCCATGGTGCGGGACCTGCACGAGGCCGGCATCGAGGTCATCCTGGACGTGGTCTACAACCACACCGCGGAGGGCAACCACCTCGGGCCGACGCTGTCCATGCGCGGGATCGACAACCAGGCCTACTACCGGCTGGTCGACGGCCAGCCCGAGTACTACATGGACTACACCGGCACCGGGAACACGCTCAACGTCCGGCACCCGCACACGCTGCAGCTGATCATGGACTCGCTGCGCTACTGGGTCCTGGAGATGCACGTCGACGGCTTCCGCTTCGACCTGGCCTCGACCTTGGCCCGCGAGTTCTACGACGTCGACCGGCTGAGCGCGTTCTTCGACCTGGTCCAGCAGGACCCGACGGTCTCGCAGGTCAAGCTCATCGCCGAGCCCTGGGACGTCGGCCCCGGCGGCTACCAGGTCGGCAACTTCCCGCCCCAGTGGACCGAGTGGAACGGCAAGTACCGCGACACCGTCCGCGACTTCTGGCGGGGCGAGCCGGCCACGCTGGGCGAGTTCGCCGGCCGGATCACCGGCTCCCCCGACCTGTACGAGCACTCCTCCCGCCGCCCGGTGGCGTCGATCAACTTCGTCACCGCCCACGACGGCTTCACCTTGCGCGACCTGGTGTCGTACAACGAGAAGCACAACGAGGCCAACGGCGAGGGCAACCGGGACGGCGAGAGCCACAACCGGTCCTGGAACTGCGGGGTCGAGGGCGAGACCGACGACCTGGAGGTCCTGGAGCTGCGGGCCCAGCAGCGCCGCAACTTCATCGCCACCCTGTTCCTGTCCCAGGGCGTGCCGATGCTGCTGCACGGCGACGAGGCCGGGCGCACCCAGCAGGGCAACAACAACGCCTACTGCCAGGACAACGACATCACCTGGATGGACTGGTCCAACCTGGACGAGGACCTGGTCCGGTTCACCTCCCAGGTCTCGCAGCTGCGCCACGACCACCCGGTGTTCCGGCGGCGCCGGTTCTTCAACGGCCGCCCGGTCCGCCGCGGCGCCGGCGAGCCGCTGCCGGACATCGCCTGGTTCACCCCGGACGCCCGGGAGATGACCGAGGAGGACTGGGAGGCCGGCTTCGGCAAGTCGGTCGCGGTCTTCCTCAACGGCGACGGCATCCCCGACCGCAACCAGCGGGGCGAGCGGATCACCGACGACTCGTTCATCATGATCTTCAACGCCCACGACGGGTCGATCGACTTCACGCTGCCGGCCTCCGAGTACGGCGCCAAGTGGGAGATCGTGCTGGACACCGCGACACCGCAGCTGGCCGAGCCGGCCCCGGCCGCGGCCCAGACCATGCTCACCGTGGAGGCCCGCTCGCTCGCCGTCCTGCAGCGGGTGGCCTGAGGTGGCCGACCCGGTCTCGACGTACCGGGTGCAGGTGTCGCCCGAGTTCGACCTGCACGCCACGGCCGGGCTGGCCGGCTACCTGGCCCGGCTCGGCGTCACCCACCTGTACGCGTCCCCGCTGCTGACCGCCACCACCGGCTCGATGCACGGCTACGACGTCACCGACCACCGCAGCGCCGACCCGCAGCGCGGCGGCGAGGAGGGCCGGCTGGCGCTGGCGGCGGCGCTGGCCGAGCACGGGCTGGAGCTGGTGCTGGACCTGGTGCCCAACCACATGGGCGTCGCCGTGCCGCAGGAGAACCCGGCCTGGTGGGACGTGCTCAAGCTGGGCCCGCAGTCCGCGTACGGCCGGTGGTTCGACATCGACTGGTCCCGCGGCCGGGTGCTGCTGCCGGTGCTCGGCGACGACCCGGGCGCGCTGAACGACCTGCGCCTGGTCGGCGGCGAGCTGCACTACTTCGACAAGCACTTCCCGCTCGCCGCCGGCACCGAGACGCTGGAGGACCCGGTCAAGGCGCACGAGCACCAGCACTACGAGCTGGTGTCCTGGCGGCGGGCGTCGACCGACCAGAACTACCGCCGGTTCTTCGCGATCAGCGACCTGGCCGGGCTGCGGGTGGAGGAGCCGTCGGTCTTCGACGCCACCCACGCCGAGGTGCTGCGCTGGGCCGCGCACGGCCAGGTCACCGGGCTGCGGATCGACCACCCGGACGGGCTCACCGACCCGGCCGGCTACCTGGAGCGGCTCTGGCAGGCCAGCAACGGCCTGTGGTCCGTGGTGGAGAAGATCCTGGAGCCCGGCGAGGAGCTGCCGGACTGGCCGGTCGCCGGCACCAGCGGGTACGACGCGATGGCCGAGGTCGACGGGGTCCTCGTCGACCCGGCCGGCGAGGCCGCGTTCACCGCGCTCGACACCCGGCTGACCGGGGTGGAGACGTCGTGGCCCGACCTGATGCACGACTGCAAGCTGGACGTGGCCACCGGGATGCTGGCGGCCGAGGTGGCCCGGCTGGCCTTCCTCGCCCCCGACGTCCCGGACGCGGCGGCGGCGCTGGCCGAGCTGCTGGCCTGCTTCCCGGTCTACCGGTCCTACCTGCCCGACGGGGTGGCGTACCTGGACGCGGCGCTGGCGGAGGCCCGGCGGCGGCGCCCGGACCTGGACTTCGACGTGCTGTCGGAGCGGCTGCGCGACCCGGACCAGCCGCTGGCGATCCGGTTCCAGCAGACCTCGGGCGCCGTGATGGCCAAGGGGGTCGAGGACACCGCGTACTACCGCTGGACCCGGTTCCTGGCCCTCAACGAGGTCGGCGGCGACCCGGACCGGTTCGGGCTGCCGCTGGACGGCTTTCACGCAGCGCTGGCCCACCGGCAGGACCGGCACCCGGCCGGGATGACCGCGCTGTCCACCCACGACACCAAGCGGTCCGGCGACCTGCGGGCCCGGCTGGCGGTGCTGGCCGAGATCCCGTCCGAGTGGGCCGCCGCGGTGGACCGGTGGTCGTCGCTGGCCCCCACCCCGGACGGCGCGCTCGGGCACCTGCTCTGGCAGAGCGCCGTCGGGGCCTGGCCGCTGACCGGCGAGCGGCTGCACGGGTTCCTGGAGAAGGCGATGCGGGAGGCCCGCACGGTGACCTCGTGGGACGACCCGTCGCCGGCGTTCGAGCAGGCCATGCACGCGGCCGCCGACGCGGTGCTGGCGCCGGGCCCGCTGCACGACGACATGGCCGCGTTCGTGGACCGGATCACCGGGCCGGGCCGGTCCAACGCGCTGACCGCGACGCTGCTGCAGCTGACCATGCCGGGCGTGCCGGACACGTACCAGGGCGCCGAGCTGTGGGACCTGTCCAACGTGGACCCGGACAACCGGCGGCCGGTCGACTTCGCGCTGCGGTCGCGGCTGCTGGAGCGGCTCGACCAGGGCTGGACGCCGGCCTGGGACGACGCCGACGGGGCGGCCAAGCTGCTCGTGGTGTCCCGGGCGCTGCGGCTGCGCCGGGACCGGCCGGAGCTGTTCACCTCGTACGAGCCGCTTCGGGCCTCCGGGCCGGCCGCCGACCACGCGGTCGCGTACGACCGGGGCGGGGCGATCACGGTCGGGACGCGGCTGCCGGTCGGGCTGGCCGCGGCCGGCGGCTGGGGCGTCACCACGCTCACGCTGCCCGCGGTGACCGACGTGCTGACCGGCCGGTCGTACGAGGGCGAGGTCCGGCCGGCCGAGCTGCTGGCCCGCTACCCGGTCGCCCTGCTGGCGCCGTGACCAGGCCGGCCAGCATCCCCGAGGGGCTGGTGCTGGAGCTGTCCCGGGGCCGGGTGCTGCCCGGGGCCTCGGCCGAGGCCGACCGGTGGATGGCGATGCTCAACGACCGGGCGGACGAGTGCGTCGCCACCCTGGACCGGGAGCGGATGGCGGTCGAGATCGTCTTCCGACTGCGCGAGGACGGCGAGGACTACCTCTACTGGGTCGCGATCAAGGGCGCCGGCGGCGGCGGGCTGGACCTGACCAACCCGATCGACGCCGACCACGAGGCCCAGGCCCGGCGGACCAAGCACCCGGGCTGGGTCGAGGCCGAGCCGCAGGTGCTGCTGCTGCCGGACCCGGTCCGCCGGGCCGTGCTGGCCTGGGCCCGGCGCGACGCCGACCGGGTGCCGCACCCGGTCACCGCGACGGTCCGGCTGGCCAGTGCTGGGCTGCACGTGATCGACCGCTGGACCGACGCCCTGGTGGACGCGCTGCTGGACGCGGGCGCGGGCGAGCCGCAGGTCGGCGGCAGCCTCACCGGGGGGCGGATCGAGGTCCGGATGACCGTCGACGCCGAGACCGTGGCCGCGGCGGCCGCGGCCGCCGGGGACGTGCTGGCCGACGCGCTGGCCGCGGCCGAGACCCCGGGCGTGCGCGTGCTGGGGGTCTCGACCGAGGTCACGGCGGCCGGTGACGGGTCACCGACCCCCGCGGGCTGATCCCGGGACGCTCAGCGGCGCGACCGCGGCCAGCCACTCGGCCGCGAAGGCCGGACCGTCCACCGAGGTGACCAGCCGGACCGGGTGACCGCCCGGATCCCGGTCCAGGCCGCCGTCGGGACGCAGCCGGACCGCGGTGGCCTCGGTGGTCGCCAGCGCGCGGCCGAGGGCGACCGCGCAGGCCGCTGGGTCGTACTGGAAGTTCAGGAAGTCGGCCGGCAGCGCGGCCCCCGGCGGCATCCCGTTGCGTTCCCGGTGGGCGGCGAGCTGGCCGGCGAGCAGGGCCCCGACGGGTCCCGCCGCCCGCAGCCGGGGCAGGTCGGCGGCCCGGGCCCAGGTGGTCAGCGTGGCCGCCAGGGTGACCAGGGTCGGCCCGGTGGCCAGCATGATCTCGTACGCCCGCCGGTCCCACTGGTTGTTGAAGTCGAACTCCGGGCCCCACGACGGCAGGCCCGGCGCGGGGGCGCCCGCGTGGCCGGCCATGAGCACCGGCGCCCGCAGCCGGCCCGGGCTCAGCGTGTCGTAGAGGGCCAGGGTGGTGAACGGGCCGATGCCGATGACGGTCGCGCCCGCGGCGACCGACCGGTCCAGCAGGTCGAGGGCGGCGCCGGGCGGCTGCGGCGCGGGCGGGCAGCGGGGCCAGTCGGCGTGCTCGGGCTCGGCCGTCTCGCCGGTGGTGAGCGAGCGGGCCGCGCCGGCCGCGACCGGCACGTCGTCCCGGCCGGCCAGCCCGAGCAGGTGCCGGGCGTACGCGGCCCGGCTGCCGTCCCGGTCGGCCACCGTGGTCACCCCGGTCAGCTCGGCGTCGGCGCAGCCGAGCAGGTAGGCCAGCGCGCAGGCGTCGTCGGTGTCGCCGCCGAAGTCGGTGTCGAGGTGGACGCGCATCAGTTCGGCGGGGCCAGCGCCTTCCGCAGCGCGGGGATGTCCATCGGCGGCTGGGGATACTGCGGGTCGAGGTCGCGGACGGTTTCCAGCAGCAGCCGGCCGATGGCCCAGTTCCGATACCACTTGCGGTCGGCCGGGATCGCGTACCAGGGCGCGGCGTCGGTGGAGCAGCGCTCCAGCGCGATCCGGTACGCCTCCTGGTAGTCGGCCCAGCGGGCCCGCTCG
>DATDKW010000164.1:0-10436 GCA_036519715.1 Mycobacteriales bacterium | reverse complement strand
GAGCCGGGCCAGGTCCCCGGACAGGTTGAGCGCGCCGGCGATCCGATCCTTGAGTCCGTGCCGGCGGAACTGCGCCAGGCTTTCCTCGAACACCACGCCAGCCTGGGCGTAGTCCCCCCGGTGGTAGGCAACCAACCCGAGGTCTGCCATCAGCGGCAGGCTCCCCGGCGTGTCCGCCGCCAGTTGGTAGGCCGCCAGGCTCTCCTCGAAGAGCGCCTGGGCCGCCGCATAGTCCCGCTGGTCGAACTCGACATGTCCCAGGACGTGCAAGGCCTCGGCTTGGCCGCGCCGGTCGGCGGTGTCCCGCCACAGCGCGACGCTCTCGTCCAGATGCACCCGTGCGTCCGAGAAGTCGCCCTGCCTCCAGGCCAGCGTGCCCGCGCCGAGAAGCGCCTGGGCCCGATCAGCTCCGGCGGTGCGCGCCCGGGCGAGCGCGCGGGCGAGCCACCGCCGTCCCTCTCCAGGCAGTCCCCGTTGGAACCAGAAATACCAGAGCGCGCCGGCCAGCCGCAGGCCGTGCGCGGCGTCCTCATCCTCCGCGGAAGCGCTCGTGCCCCAGGCCAGCGCGGCTCGCAGGTTGTCGAGGTCGGCTTCCAGCTTGTCCCGCCACTCTTGCTGGTCGGGCCCCCGCAGTCCCGACTCCGCGCTTTCGGCGAGCTGACGGAAGTATGCGGCATGGCTCCGGCTCGCCTCCGTCTCCTCGCCGCTGTCCACGAGCCGTTCCATGGCGAATTCGCCGATTGTCTCCAGCATCGCGAAGCGCGGTTCGACGCCGTCCGTGGTAATCCGCTGCAGAAGGCTCTGGTCGACCAAAGCGGCGACCGTGTCGAGTGCAGGGGGTCGCTCACTGGGATAGATGAATTCCGCGGCCGACAACCCGAACCCACCGGCGAAGACCGCCAGTCGCCGGAAGAGGGACTGCTGGGGGCCGGAAAGGAGGTCGTAACTCCACGCAATCCCGGCGCGCATGGTCCGCAGCCGTTCCGGGACGTCCTGCGCGCCGTCGGTGAGCAGGGCGAGGCGGCGGTCGAGCCGGGCGAGCAGCGCCTGCGGGGAAAGCACGGTCATCCGGGCCGCCGCCAGTTCGATCGCCAATGGCAGGCCGTCCAGGCCCTGGCAGATCTGCGCCACTGTGGCGGCGTTCTCGTCGGTCAGGACGAAGGTCGGGCTCACCGCTGCGGACCGCTCGACCAGGAGGCGTACGGCCTCGTACTCGACCAGCGCGCTCGCCGGCAGCGACCGGCCGGGATCCGGGAGAGCGAGGGGCGGCACCGCGAGGACATGCTCGCCGGAGACACGAAGCAGCGTCCGGCTGGTGACCAGCAGTGTGACGTCCGGGCAGCCGACCATCAGATCGACCAAAACCGGACCCGCGGCGAGGACGTGCTCGAAGTTGTCGAGGAGCAGGAGGAGCTTCCGTGGGCCGAGGACGCGTACCATTGCGTCGGCGGGAGACTGACCGGGGGACTCCACTACCCCGAGGGCTTCGGCGATCCTGGCCGCGACCCGGTCGTGGTCTCGGACGGGCGCGAATTCGACGAACGCGACCTCGTCGAAGCCGGCGTTGAGATCCTTCGCGACCTGGATCGCGAGCCGGGTCTTGCCTACTCCACCGGGTCCGGTGAGCGTGACCAGCCGGGCACCCCGATCCAGCACGAGCGCTCGGAGGCGCGCTGCCTCCTGCTCTCGTCCGACCAGCCCGGTGAGATACGCCGGTGGGCGCCCGATCCAGGCCGGCAGCTCCGCGCCGGCCGGGACTGCTCCGACCGCGGCCCGCGCGCGACCGTCGGGACGACGAGCATCGGCCATCGGCGCGAACCTCTGTCTGGCAGGAGGTTGGCCGGACTTTACCAGTCTGGGAGCTACGACCGGATCGAAGATCGCCGGGTCAACGGCAGTCGATCGTCCAGATCTCCCCGGTGAGCGTGACGACGTAGGCGGTGTCGCGGATGAACTCGAGCGACGTCGGCCGGTCGAGCCCGCCCGCGACGGGCGTCATCGTGCCGTCGCGGTTGACCCGAACCAGCGTGCCGGTAGCCGGGTCGGCGGGAGAACCCTCAGGATTGCCGGGGGTGAAGTGGCCCTGGGAGAGCGCGTAAAGCCGGTGGTCGCGGCCGAACTCGACGTCCACGAGCAGCGGTGCGCCGGACGCCACCTCGCTGGCCCGGCGCGACCGGGGCTCCACTCTGAGCACCTTGCCGTCGCTGGGAGCGTGCGGCACCGGACCCGCCTGGGCCAGGTACACGGACCTGTCGCCGGTCGTGATGCCGGTCGGGACCACGTTCGGGAACGCCGCCAGTTCCGTGATGTCCCCGTCGACCTCGACCCGAAGCAGGCGGTTGTGGTGGCCGTCGGTGACGAGGAAGCCGCCCCGATGGGGCTCGAGGGCGTACTGGACCCCGGTCGGGACGAAGAACTCCGGGACCGGCGGATGGGCCAGCGACCACGCGCCGATGTCGGCGACGACCGTGACCCGGTTCGGTCCGTCGACCCGGTAGATCCCGTCGATGTCACTTCCGCCAACGTCGGGGCCGACCAGGGTGACCAGCACGTACGGGCGGTGATGGACGAACGCGACGTCCATCGCTCCCCCGGTGTCAAGGATCCGCCTGGGCAGACCGCTCGCGAACGTCGTTGTGCGACCGGTCCTCGCGTCGACCCGGGAGATCCGCCCGGCCGCGCCCTCGACGACATAGAGAGCGCCGTCGGGACCTACCGTGCTGCCCAGGGCGCCACGGAGCCCCGCGGTCAGCAGATGGGTCCGATGGGCCGGGACGGTCGGGGACGCTCCGGCGGGAGCGGCGGCCGGCACGGTCGGAGCCGCTCCGGCGGGAGCGGCGGCCGGCACGGTGATCGCGATCAGGGCCGCGGCGAGCAGGAGAAGGGCTCCGGCCGGTCGGTGTCGGTGATTCGACAGATCGGGTGACATGGCTTGATGGTCGGCATCGCGGCCGGGCCGCGCATCGGGAAGATTCCGGATCCCAGTAAGTCCAACTGCTGTCGCAACAGCGGCCGCCAGCTACTTCAGGGCGCCGTCCGCCGGGCGGGTCCTTCGACCACGAGGGTGAGGTCCGAGGCGACGCAACCATCTGGTTCGAATCCCGTTGGGGGCACCACGCTTGACCTTGCTATGTAGCCGAACGTGACAACCGTCGCCCGCTTTTGGCCCGTTCTCTGGAGCGGGGCGTGGGACGAACTGATCCCAAGGCAACACCGCTGAGCCTGATGTGACTCCAGCATTGCAGAGCAGGCTCAGCGCTCACCCCAGCAGGTGGAGTCGAAACGGAGGACAGCTCCGGCGGGGCGGCGTTCGACGCCGCCCCACCCGGCAGGTGGCTACGCACCGCGATGTCCGGTGGTCGACGGCGAAGAAGACCCGACCGGATCCGACCAGGCGGACGAAGCGGCGCGTCTGGCCACTGACGCCTGTCACGAACTGCGCGAGCTACAGGGCGCGGAGGACTGGCTGGCGCAGAGGCGCCATCTAAGGATCGACGCCGGCGGTTCGGTCGCGACTCCGGGCACGTGCCCCGTCCCCGCTTGCGGTGGGCTACCCGTCCTTCTCGTCGCGCCAGCCGTCGGGTTCGGGATGGTAGCCGTATGCGGCGGCCCGTACCGTTTCCTCGTCCTCCAGCCCGGAGCCGATCGCGCCGCCGACGGTGGCCAGGGAGCTGATGATCCAGGCGAGCGTCAGGTAGTCGGTGACATGGACCGGCCGCCGCAGAGTCTGTTCCAGCACGGATGGGTCGATCAGCAGCGCCCCGGCGAGCACCGTTCCGGCCAACAGCACCAGGTAGGACACCGCGGTGGCCAGGGTGAGGGTGAGGATCGTACCGAGGTTGAACATCCGGGCCAGCTCAACCGATGTCTGCGGGCCCGGTTTCTCCCACAGGTCGTGCGCGATGATCAGCCAGGCCACCAGGGCGGTCAGCCCGAGCAGCATGATCACGGCGAGCCGGAGTCCGCCGAGTGCATCGCCCATCTGCCAAATGGTGTCCGTGGTGAGCGCGAACGCGGCCGTGCCGAACGCGCCGACCAGCAGCTTGGACAGGCCCAGCAGGGCCCGCCCCGGGCGGTTGGCCCGCACCATCCCGGCCAGCAGCCGCACCCGGCCGATCAACCGCGAGGCGACGTAGCCCAGTTCCCCGGGGTCGCCCTCGCCGACCACCCGGCGGATGGCGGGAACCCGGCTGGCCAGCTCGGTCGGTGCCCGGCCGGCCGGCGGCACCCGCTCGTCGGAAGTGTCGGTGAGCAGCTGGCCCACCAGATCCGGGACGACCGCGCGGACCGTTCGTAGCTGGCGCAGTCCCAGCGCGGGCAAGGACACCATCGCGACTCGGCGCCGGGCGGAGGTCTGCGCGACCAGCGGTACCCGCTCGGTGTGCAGGGGCAGGTCCGTCAGGCAGATCGCGACGTCCCACCGGTCGTCGTCGCGCCGGCTGGCAAGATCGTCCAGCAGCGCCTCGACGCCGCCGTCGCGGCGCGGCGCCACCTGACCCCAGCCTTCCCGGACGGTCCACCGCACGTCCGCGTCCACCCGCTGGGCGAGCCGGCCGGCCAGCTCGGCGGTGAGCCGCGCAGCCACCCGGGCCGGGTAGTCCGGCGGGGTCGCCACCAGTCCGACGACGATCTCCCGACGGTGCTGTCCACTGCCGCTCATCGGAGCTCCTCACCGGTCAGTCATATGCCCGCATTGACGTTCCCCCGTGCCGGCGCACACACGTACCACGGGGGCCCCGGTCCACCTGGACCTCCCCAACTGGACTCCATCCGGCCGGTCGCCCTCGTCATCGCTGTGGCCGCCGCCGTCATGATCTTCCGGGCGCGCTGGTCCGTCCTGCGGACCGTTGGGGGTCTGCGCCTTGCTCGGAGTCGGCGCCGCCGCCATCGGCGTCCCGGTCAGTGATGTTCCCGGAACAAGTCGCCGGGAGTGCGATGTCGAAGGCACGTTCGCGAACGTCGGTGACCCATCGGACTTGGGCCATCGGCACCAGACGGACGTCGTACTGTCGTACTCGCCGGCGATGGCCGAGGCGCCGATCAGCCGGGGCGCCTGCTGATCTCCATGGAATACGCGCTGCGGCGGTAGTACATGAGCGCCAGCATGGCCACCACTGTGGAGGCGCAATACCCGCCGCACAATGCGCTCTCGGTCACGTTGAACCAGACGAGGCACAGGAACGGGATCGCCGGGACGAGCATCGCCGCCGCCATCTCGTAGGAGTTCCTCCACCCCATACCTCGATAGAGCATCCAGGCCACCATCGAGATGGTCATACCTGCCGCCATCGCCAGCAACGACTGCGTCGGGTATCGGACGGTCACCTCACCCCACGTCTTCAGCCCGACAACAGTGAGGAAGATGGCTCCGGTGGCGATCATGCCGACGACCATGGCCGCGAACATCTGCAGGAAGTGCCGCGAGAACGGTGAGATGTGTCGCCGCTCGCTGCGGTTCGGTGCTCGCCGCACCTGACGTGGGTATTGGTCCTGACCTCGCTGAGCCGCCGGAAGCCGATCCGCGGCCGGAACTTGTGTGTTGGCCATGACGACCACCTCCGCCACCGTCCAGGTATAAGGCAGGCGTCCTGTTCACGAACAGGGTCGAACGTCTCGTCATCCCGGCTCGTAAGACCGCTGTTGCCGGCGATCGGCCGATCGGCACTCGGTTCGTGTGTCTGCGCGGCCCGCGCCCTGGCCGGGCGAGATTCGGCACAGCGGCGCTCCCCTGGCCGGCGGACCGGTTGGCGACGTAGCTGGTGAAGGTGTCGGCGCGATCGTCGGCCGATGCCAGGGCATCGTCGGCGGACCAGGGACGGTCAGCTTGGCCGCCGACATGATGTACGAAGGCGCCCGCTCCGTGTACGGGCCACTGCTGGCCTCGCTGGGGGCCTCCGCGCTCGTCGTCGGAACCGTCACCGGCGCCGGCGAGGCCGCGGCGCTGGTCTTGCGGCTCGCGTCCGGGTCGCTGGCCGACCGCCGTCTGCGTGCCGCTGCTCGCGATCACCCCCTCCTCGGCGCCGCCGGGCTCGCCGTGGCCGCCGCGTTGATCCTCGCCGAACGGATCGGCAAGGCCGTCCGCAGCCCCGCCAAGTCGGCCCTGCTCGCCGACGCAGCCGGCCACATCGGGATGGGCAGGGGCCCTGGGACCCGGACCACGCCGGCCCGGCGGCTGCCAGCAGGACCGGGGCCTGGCGCCTGCCGGCGCCCTTCCTGCGGGTCGCGATCGGCACCGCGCTGTGCACCGCCGGTGTGGGCGCCCAAGCTCGCCGCCGCTCGCCGTCCGGACGGGTACCCGCCCGAGGGCGAGCCGCCCGACGGCGACGAGCACCCGTACCCCGGCGAGGGCGAGCCGACCCCGGCCGAGTGCCCGCAGAGCTGCGTGCCGGACACCGTCACACCGTCGTGCCCGCAGAGCTGCGAACCGTTCATCGTGGTGTGCGAGCCGACGGAGCCGGACGAGGAGACCCTCCCGGCCGACCGGCGCGACGGCGGCTGACACCGGAGGTCGATGAACACCGCGTGCGCGCCGTGGACCGCGGCTCGGGCGCCGAATGGATCTACCCTGGCCCCGGCGTCAGGTCTACGGTGCTTGACCTGATGCCCGCCTCGAGCAGAGGAGAGTCCGATGGCGTCCCGACTCAACCCGTACATCAGCTTCTCCGACGACGCCCGGGAGGCGCTCGAGTTCTACCACCAGGTCTTCGGCGGCACCCTGACGATGAACACGTTTGCCGAGTTCGGAATGGCCGACTCACCGGACGCGGACAAGATCATGCACGGGCTGCTGGAGAACGACCACGGCTTCACGCTGATGGGTGCGGACACTCCGAGCGGGATGCGGTTCGACCCGGGCAGCCGGATCAGCGTCAGCCTCAGCGGGGACGACGCCGACGCGCTCCGCGACTACTGGGAGAAACTGGCGGACGGCGGCACCGTCACCATGCCGCTGGAGAAGCAGGTGTGGGGCGACGAGTTCGGCATGTGCACCGACCGCTTCGGGATCCCGTGGATGGTGAACATCTCCCAGTCCCAGGCCTGAGCTCGCAGCGGGATTCCGGCATGTCTTCGATGCCGGCTCCGGGCCTGCCGGATGACACCCGGGACGGCTCACTCTCGGGCGGCTTCGCTGTCCGAGCGCTCAACGGGTCGCCGACCGCGGCGGGCTGATCCGGCAAGGTTCCAGCTGACTCTGCCGCCCTACGTGCGGGACGTGCGACCCTGCCGCGGTGCCCGCGGTCGACGGCTGCAGCGGGGCAGGAGCCAGGACCCGTGTCCCGTCTCCTGGGACGTGACGAGATTGGCCTTCGACCGGGCCGGAACCGGACCTCCGTTGGTGCTGTTGAATGGGATCGGCTTGAGCCGCGCCAGCTGAGATCCCGTCTCTCGGCACTACTCCCGGCAGAGTCGGGCGTCTCGGGCAGGGCGGCGGAGTCGGACCGCAGGACGTCCGGCGGTCGTCAGCCGACGTCGCGTGCGCTGAAGGGCGCGCCCTCGAGACCCCAGCTGACGATCCGCTCCGGGTGGATGACGATCAGAGCCTCGGGCCCGTCCACAGCGACGGCGCGACCGCGGATCTCAACACCGCGGGGACGAAACGGCGGCAGCACGTCGTCGATGACGACGGCCGCACGCCCCGTGCGGGCGACGTCCCGGAACTTCTTGGTGGACCGCAGATCGTTCCCGCCGATCCGCCCGACGGTGGCGTCCTCGTCCAACGACCAGCCGACCGGGGCGATGTGCGGAGTGCCGTCCCGACCGACGGTGGCCAGCCTGGCCAGGCGCCGCTCTCCCTGCAGGAAGGCGAGCTCTGCTTCCGTGAACACGGACATAATTCCTCCACGGTGCGGCACGCGTACCGGCCGGGTCAACGTTCCCCCGTGAACTGTCCTGGATGAACCGTACTGCCTGAGATTAGCTACCTGCATCGCGAGCACTTCATCATGATCCTGGGTCGGCGGTCACGACGGACGAGCCTTCCGAGGCTGGGCGACCGATCCGGGTCAGGCCGGCGCCACCACCGGGAGACCCAATTCGATTGCCGCTGCCGCCAATTCGGCGTCATAGGTCACGAATCCCGTGACCTCGGTGCGGAACGGGTCCGCGGTCCCAGATGAATAGCGTCCAACGACCAGACTCGCTGGATGCATTGACCGCACTCGACTCAGCACTGCGCTGGTGACTCGACCAGGAACAGCCCGCGCACCGCTTGTCCCGCGGCATACGGCACGCGCTGGCGGTCCACGCCGGCGCGCAGGAGGGTGCGACTGATATCCAGCCCGTCGAACTGACTGATCACGGGGTCGGAATCGGTCGGCTGTGCCACTCGCCATGTAGTTACTTCAAGCCATCGTCACCAGGAGAGACGCTTCGAACCATGAGCCGAGCGGCGGAACCATCTGGTTCGAATCCCGTTGGGGGCACTCCGGAAGTTGGATTGGCCCTGCGACCTGCGTGTTCGACGGAATCGGCACGCACGGGTTCGAACCGGGTGTCCGCTCGTCGGAGACCCGGGTGAGGTCCGGGCCGGTGGCCGGAAGCGGGTCGAGCAGCTCCGGCGTCGGGGGCGGGTCCTGCGGCTGCTCAGAGCTCCGCAGGGCAGCCGTCAGCCGCCTCGCGTCGCAGCTCGGACAGCCGAACGCCCACCTCCCGGGCTGGCCCTCCATCGGGGTCGGCGGCGACCTCCGGTCTCCGGATCAGCCGCTTCCGCCGGTTCACGGTCTCCTTACGAGGGCGCGCCGGATCGAGTCCACCTCGTCGCGTCGCTCGGTCATCGCTGTCGACCCGGTGTCCTTCAACGCCGCGCGGTCCGGACCGAAGATGCGCTCGGCGGAGAAGGCGTGCACCCCCGTCCACCAGCCGCCCTCGCCTGGCACGAGCCAAGTGACAGCAGGACATCCTGGCGAAGTGGGGGTCGACGGTCAGGGATTCTGTTCAAGGGCCGCCCGACAAGGTGTAATACGTCGACGCCCCGTCGCGTAGGCGCACCACGATGCCTGTCGGTGTGTCGGTGGCCGGGGGTCCGAGGATCTCGCCGTCCGACGTTGTCCCGATCCGGACGAGCCCATTCGTCATGGTGCTCGTCGCCGCGCCATCGCGCAGGTAGGTCCGCACTCGGAACGGGAGCTTCGGTGTGGCTCCCGAGGGCGACCAGGTCCAGACTCCGTACTTTGGTGCCGGATATACAGATGTGCCGCCGAGTAGCCGACCTGCAGGACGGAGTATCTCGGCCAGGCAAGCGACCGTCGTCAGGAGAGTGACCGAAGATTTGATCGACTGGAGGTCGAGGAGCGATTCTTCGGACGAACGACAGCGCGCCTGAGCCGGCCGACCAGCCGGAGCGTGTCCTTGTGGTCGGCTGCTCGGTGCGGATTCCTGAGGCTCGAGAGTGGTCGTCACCGCAGAGACGCTTAGATCGACAGCCAACCGTGGCAGCCATCTGGTTCGAATCCCGTTGGGGGCACCGCTTTGACCTGCCAGAATCACCCAACGCATTGGTCGGCCTGCCCGATTCATCCCAATCCATGGTGCTGTTCGTGGTACGAATTGATCCACGCCGGCAACGATCCGGCCGCCGCTGATCCTCGAGCACCGTGGAGCACGGCACTTCTGTCACCCCAGCAGGTCTGGCCAAGTCAAATGACCGCCTCGACACGGCGGCGTTCGACGCAGCCTCGGCGCTTGCTTGGGCAGCGCGTCGCTGAAGTTCACGCCCACCGGAGCCTTCTCGCTCACCTCAGGCAGGCAGAGGCGCTGGGCGGCGTCGGCGGTGCCGTCACGCCACCCCTGCACGGTCAGGTCATCCCCGAGCCGGACGTACTGGTCGTCGAAGCGCTGCAGCGGATCGGCGACACCGGCAATCGTCGCCGCGAGGACGGCGTTGGCACGGAATCCGGCCCAGGTCCACCAGCGCACATCCCCAGCCGTGGACCGGACGATGACGTTCCCGCCCGGATCGGGTCGTCGTTCCGGCTACGCCATCGGGTCCGGCAGGTCGGCACCGGCGTTACCGACGGTTTGACGGGGTTCGACCGGGTCGACGGTCGAGCCGTCCCGGCTCCGGTCGTGGTCGGCAGGCTCGGGGTCGCGGCCGTAGACCCACGGCGCGAACACGACGTCCCGCCCGTCGGGGTCGCGGTAGCTGACGGCGCCGCTGGCCGCCCAGTAGTCGTGCGGTGCCGGTTCAGGCGGGAAGCCGCTTTCGCGCAGCTGTCGGGTCGCGACGGCAACGGCGTGTGCGTCGTCCAGGTAGAAGACGAGCTGGTCGAACGCGCCGCTGCTCGGGCCGCCGTGGTGGGCCCGAACGATCTCCATCTGGACGGCGGTTCCCGGAAGGCCGAAGATCGTGCCGTCCTCCCCGTAGCTGCCGGCGAACTCGTCGATGACAGGCAGGCCGACGGCGTCGCGGTAGAAGGCGATCGTCTCCTGGTAGTGGT
>DATDKW010000163.1:0-5475 GCA_036519715.1 Mycobacteriales bacterium | reverse complement strand
CCGGCGTCGGACCACAGGTTCTTGGGCTTGCGGTTCTCGTTGCGGGAGATCACCGCGTTGGCCGCGGACAGGATCGTCTGGGTCGAGCGGTAGTTCTGCTCCAGCAGGATCGTGGTGGCGTCCGGGTAGTCCCGCTCGAACTCCAGGATGTTGCGGATGCTGGCGCCGCGGAACGCGTAGATCGACTGGTCGGCGTCGCCCACGACGACCAGCTCGGCGGGGGCCGGCTCGCCCCCGCTCGGACCCACGAGCTCCCGGACCAGCACGTACTGCGCGTGGTTGGTGTCCTGGTATTCGTCGACCATCACGTGCCGGAAGCGGCGGCGCCAGTGCTCGGCCGCGGCCGGGAACGCCTGCAGCAGGTTGACCGTGGTCATGATCAGGTCGTCGAAGTCGAGCGCGTGGGCCTGGCGCAGCCGGGTCTGGTAGGCCGCGTAGGCCTCGGCCAGCACCTTCTCGATCCCGGTGCCGGCCTTGGCGGCCCAGTCGTCCGGGTCCACCAGCTCGTTCTTCAGATTGCTGACCTGGGCCAGCATGCCGCGGGCGGGATAGCGCTTGGGGTCGAGGTCGAGGTCCCGGCAGACCATCGTCATCAGCCGCTGCGAGTCGGCCTGGTCGTAGATGGAGAACGTGGTCTTCAGCCCGAGCGTCTTGGCCTCGGCCCGCAGGATCCGCACGCACATCGAGTGGAACGTGGACACCCACATGGCCCGGGCCCGCGGCCCGACCAGCGACGAGACCCGCTCCTTCATCTCGCCGGCCGCCTTGTTGGTGAAGGTGATGGCCAGGATCTCGCCGGGCTGGACGCCGCGGTGGGCCAGCAGGTGGGCGATCCGGTAGGTCAGGACCCGGGTCTTGCCCGAGCCGGCCCCGGCCACGATGAGCAGCGGGGAGCCGGCGTGCTCGACCGCGGCCCGCTGTGCCGGGTTGAGGTCCTCCAGCAGCGTGTCGGCGTCGACCGCGAGCCGGACGGGGCGGGGGCGGCGAGGCTCCGGAGCGGCCGGGCCGGCCGCCGGGATCTCCATCTGGCTGCTGCTCATATCCGAACAAGCGTACGACTCAGGAGCGACAGTTTCGTCGTGGCTTCCGGCGGGTCGGATGCCCTGCTACAGTTTCGCCCGTGCACACGACGCGTCGATTTTTCTATGGGTACCGGTCCTCGGTATCCAGCGTCGTCTGACCCCAGACAACCAGGAACCCCGGGCCTTCTGCCCGGGGTTTTGTGTTGTCCCTGGCGGCGGGTTCCGGACCACATGACTCCAGGAGCCCCACAGTGACAAGCATGCTGACGCCCCCCGTCGCCGCCGGCGAGGCGGAGCTGATCCCGCTGCTGCGCACCCAGATCGACGCCATCGACGCCGGCATCGCCCGGCTGGTGGCGGAGCGGGCCCGGCTGTCGGCCCGGATCCAGACCGCGCGCATCGCCGCCGGCGGCGTCCGGGTCGAGCTCGGCCGGGAGCGGCTGGTGCTGGACGGCTACCGCAGCACGCTCGGCGACGAGGGCGTCGCCCTCGGCAGCGCGGTCCTCCGCCTCTGCCGCGGACCCCTGTAGGCGGGTCCCGCCGCCATCCTGACCTCGAGGGCTCCTGGTCGGGATGGCGGCGGGGGCACGGCCGGTCCGCGGCTGGGGAGCGGGTGAAGGGCCGGTCCCCGCTGGACGAGAGCGGGAACCGGCCCTCCTGGATCGGCAACCGGAATCGCCGACCCCCGATTCGGAGGTCCGCGACCGGGACGCCGACCTCCGAACGACAGTCAAGAACCCCGGGCGCACCGGCACCAGGAAGTTCTCCGGCAGTTTCGCCTCCCGGCCCGGCCGGAACCGGTCAGGTCTCCGCCACCTCGGCCCCCACACCGCCGGCACCAGCCGGCGCGTCCGGGGTGACCTGGGCGTCCGGATCGGGCTCTGAGTCGGGCGCGGGGTCCGGGTCCGGCAGCAGGCGCAGCCGGGCCGCGCCGACCCCGCGCGCCGCCGGCTCCTCGGCCGGCTCGACCGGCACCTCCGGCAGCGGCTCCGGCGGGTCGCCGGCAGCGAGCTCGCCGTCCGGCGGACGCAGCCGCGCCGCCCCCACCCCGCGGGCCGGCCCGGCCAGCATCGCCTCCAGGTCGGCCGGCTCCAGCGGCGCCGCGAACAGGTAGCCCTGCGCGGTGGTGCAGCCCAGCGCCCGCAGCAGCGCCCGCTGCGACTCCGTCTCCACCCCCTCGGCCACCGTACGGAGCCCGAACGTCTCGGCCAGCCCCATGATCACCCGGACCAGAGCGGTCGACTCGGCGTTGGTGCCGAGCCCCTCCACGAAGGACTTGTCGATCTTCAGGATGCTGGCCGGCAGCCGGTGCAGGTAGGCCAGCGACGAGTAGCCGGTGCCGAAGTCGTCGATCGCGACCTGCACCCCGAGCGCGCCCAGCGCGCCGAGCCGGCTGATGGTCGCCTCGGCATCCGCGACCAACGCGGTCTCGGTCAGCTCGACGGTCAGGCACTGCGGCGGCAGTCCGGTCCCGGCCAGCGCCTCGGCCACCGCGCCGACCAGGTCGGTGCTGGCGAACCGGTCGGCGGTGACGTTGACGCTGACCGTGAACCCGGGCCGCAGCGACTGCCAGCCCGCCACCACGCGGCACGCCTCCTCCAGCACCCACTGGTCCAGCTCGCCGATCAGCCCGACCTCGGTCGCCAGCGGGACGAACGAGTCCGGCGCCAGCAGCCCCCGGCGCGGGTGCTGCCAGCGCACCAGCGCCTCGGCCCCGCGGAACTCCCGGGTGTCCAGGTCGACCACCGGCTGGAACCGCAGCCGGAACTCCCCCCGGTCCAGCGCGTGCCGCAGGTCCGCCTCCAGCTCGGCCCGGGCCACCACGGCCCGCCGCATCGCCGGCTCGAACTGCCGTACGCAGGCCTTGCCGGCGCTCTTGGCCGCGTACATGGCCACGTCGGCGTCGCGGAGCACGTCGCCGGTGTCCCCGCCGACCTGCTCGACCACGCCGATGCTGACGGTGACCCGGACGGTGCGGCCGGCGAACTCGACCGGCGCCCCCAGCGCGTCCAGCAGCCGCCGGGCCGTCCGGAGTCCGGCGCCGGGCGTGGCCGCCTCCACCAGCACCGCGAACTCGTCCCCGCCGAGCCGGGCGACCACGTCGTCCGGGCCGACGGTGGCGGTCAGCCGCTCGGCCAGCCGGACCAGCAGCCGGTCGCCGGCCTCGTGCCCGAGCGAGTCGTTGACGGCCTTGAACCCGTCCAGGTCCAGCAGCAGCAAGGACAGCCGGTCGCCGCCGCGGGCGGTCCGCTGGGCCCGGGCCACCTCGGCCGCGAGCAGGGCCCGGTTGCCCAGCCCGGTCAGCGGGTCCGAGTACGCCATCCGGGTCTCCTCGGCGGCGAACGCGGCGTTGTCCAGGGCGGTGAGCACCTGCCGGGCCAGCAGCAGCACGATCACGGCCACGCTGCCGAGCACCAGCCCGGGCCCGCGCAGCCCCGGACCGGCGGCCGCGGCCGCGATCAGCGCCACCACCACCGGCAGGTACGGCAGCAGCACCCGGGCCCGGACCCCGCGCTCGACCGGGCCGGGCGGGGTCAGCCGGACCCCCGCCGCCCGCTCGGCCGGCGGCCACAGCGCGGCCACCGCGACCAGCCCGAAGCCGGCGATCCAGCACAGGTCCAGCGGGCCGCCGGTGGCGTAGTCGCCGCGGACCAGCAGGCCGACCATGGTCAGCCGGCCGACCGCGCACAGCGCCAGCCCGCCGCAGACCAGCAGCACCGGCACCAGCCAGCGCCCGCCGGCCCGGGCCGCGACCAGCACGACCACGGCCAGGGTGAGCACGGCGGCGGCCGAGTAGGGCACGCCGAACGCGCGGGTCAGCTCCGCGCCGCCGTCCCGGGCCAACGCCGGGGCCACGATCAGGGCCCAGGCCGCCACCCCGAGCGCGGTGCCGACCATGAGCACGTCCAGCCCCAGCCGCAGCGCCCCGGCCCGGTCGAGCCGGCGGGCCGGCAGCTGCAGCAACCCGGCCAGCGCGATCGGCGCGGCCGCGATGAACAGCGCGCCGGCGACCCGGTCCGGCACCGGTGCGCGACCGGTCAGCTGGTGCACCGACCAGTACGCCTGGCCCACCGACCAGGTCGCCGCCCCGGCGGCCAGCAGCAGCCAGGCCCGCCGGACCCGGCCGGCGGCGCGACCGGCGGCGAGACCGGCGGCCACCGCGGCCAGGGCCGACGCCACCAGCGCGACGACGTCGCTGAGCCCCCGGGCGCCCGGCCCGTGCCAGGTCAGCCAGCCGGCCAGCACGAGCAGACCGGTCCCGGCGACCGCCACTGCGGTCACGGTCGCGGCCCGGGACGCGACACCCCGGGACGAGGCGGTCGTCGGCTGCATTGGTAGGTATTAGCCGACCGGGGTGCTCCGGCACCAGTGAACCGCTGGCAAAGTCCCTACCGCCCGGTACGATCCGCGCCGTGACCAGCCCACAGCCGACGGTGCCGGAGCGTGTGCTGGTCGTCGTCGCACACCCCGACGACGTGGACTTCGCCTCCTCCGGCACCATCGCGGCCTGGACCGCGGCCGGCGTGCAGGTGGCGTACTGCATCGCCACGTACGGGGACGCCGGCGGTTTCGACGAGACGCCCCGGGACCAGATGCCGATCCTGCGGGAGCGGGAGCAGCGGGCCGCGGCCGCCGAGGTCGGCGTCGACGACCTCACCTTCCTCGGCTACCCCGACGGCCAGCTCTACGTGACGCACGAGCTGCGCCGGGACATCGCCCGGCAGATCCGCCGGTTCCGGCCGCAGCTGATCCTCACCTCCACCCCGGTCCGCAACTTCCAGCGGGTCGCCCCGTCGCACCCGGACCACCTGGCCATCGGCGAGGCCACCCTGGCCGCGGTCTACCCCGACGCCCGCAACCCGTTCGCGCACCCGGAGCTGCTGTCCGAGGAGGGGCTGGAGGCCTGGACGGTGCCCGAGGTGTGGGTGTCCGGCGGCCCCGAGGCCGACCACTGGGTCGACATCACCGACGTGTTCGACCGCAAGCTGGCGGCGCTCCGGGCGCACGCGAGCCAGACCGCTCACCTGGGCGAAGGGCTGGAGAAGATGCTGCGGGAGTGGAACGGCGCCAACGCCGCCGCCGCCGGGCTCCCCCTCGGCCGGCTGGCCGAGGCGTACCAGGTCCTGCCCACCGCGTAGGCCCCGCGCCTTCTTGAGGGTTTGGCACTCGACGGGCTAGAGTGCCAACTGAGAGCGCGCCCCACCGACCCGGCACCCGCGACGACGGGTCGGGCGGCTCGTTCCGATCCGGAACCCACATACGAACCCCAGCTTCAGGAGGGGGAGTCAGCTCGTGACGACCGCCACCAAGGTCAACATCAAGCCGCTCGAGGACCGCATCGTGGTCCAGGCCAACGAGGCGGAGACGACCACCGCGTCCGGCCTCGTCATCCCGGACACCGCCAAGGAGAAGCCGCAGGAGGGCACCGTCATCGCGGTCGGCCCCGGCCGCT
>DATDKW010000162.1:0-7325 GCA_036519715.1 Mycobacteriales bacterium | reverse complement strand
GGTCAAGATGAAGCTCGCCCAGATGGGTCTGGCCCTCAAGGACAGCCCGCCCGGGTTCGACCCGTCGAACGTCGTCGACACGTACGGCACCGACGACTACGACAACGCCGGCGACTCGGACTACGCCGAGACCGAGCAGCTGTAACCCTCTCGACCATTCGCTAGGAGACATTCCGTCATGCCTCAGCCCACCAAGGGGCCCCGTCTCGGCGGCAGCCCGGCGCACCAGCGACTGATGCTGGCGAACCTGGCGACGTCGCTGTTCCAGCACGGCCAGATCACCACCACCGAGGCCAAGGCCAAGCGGCTCCGGCCGCTGGCCGAGCGCCTCATCACCTTCGCCAAGAAGGGCGACCTGCACGCCCGGCGGCAGGTGATGACCGTGGTGCGGGACAAGGACGTGGTGCACACCCTGTTCGCGGAGATCGGCCCGCGGTTCGCCGCTCGTCCGGGTGGCTACACCCGGATCATCAAGGCCAACCCGCGCAAGGGCGACAACGCCCCGATGGCCGTCATCGCGCTGGTCGAGGGTCTGACCGTCGCGCAGGAGGCGGTCGGCGAGGCGGAGCGGGCGCGCGGCACCCGGTTCCAGTCCCGCCGGGCCCGGACCCGGGCCACCGGCGCGGCCGGCGGGGCGACGACGGCGGCCGCGGTCGAGGCGACCGAGGCCGAGCCGGTGACCGACACCGACGAGGACGCGGTCATCCCGGCCGAGGCCGAGGCCGAGGCCGAGGACCTCACCGAGGTCGAGGGTGACGGCGAGGGCTCGCTGGCCGACGCGCTGGACGCCACGCCGTCCGACGACGACGGGGACACCGCCGGCAAGGCCTGATGTGAACTCGTACGACGACGAGCCCGCCGCTCCCTCCGAGGACGGCGGGCTCGTCCGCGTCCGGCTCGACATCGCGTACGACGGGGGCGGGTTCTCCGGGTGGGCGGCGCAGCCGGGGCGGCGCACCGTCCAGGGCGAGCTGGAGGAGGCGCTGGCCCGGATCCTGCGGGTGCCGGTCGGGCTGACGGTGGCCGGGCGGACGGACGCGGGGGTGCACGCGGCCGGCCAGGTCGCCCACGCGGACCTGCCGCCGGCGGCCTGGGCCGCGCTCGGCCGCGGCCGGGACGGCTCGCCCGACGCGGCCGGCCCGGGCGCCGACGTGCTGCGGCGGCTGGCCGGGGTGCTGCCGGCGGACCTGCGGGTGCGGTCGGTGCGGCCGGCGCCGGCCGGGTTCGACGCGCGGTTCTCGGCGGTGTGGCGGCGGTACGCGTACCGGGGGGTGGACGATCCGGCCGCGGCCGACCCGCTGCGCCGGTACGACACGCTGAGCTGGCCCCGGCCGCTGGACCTGGAGGCGCTGCGGGCGGCGTCGGGGCTGCTGCTGGGGGAGCGGGACTTCGCCGCGTTCTGCAAGCGGCGGGAGGGCGCGACCACGATCCGGGAGCTGCGGCGGCTGGACTGGGACCGGGACGCGGCCGGCGTGCTGACCGCGACCGTCGTCGCCGACGCGTTCTGCCACTCGATGGTGCGCAGCCTGGTCGGGGCGCTGCTCGCGGTGGGCGAGGGGCGGCGGCCGCCGGAGTGGCCGGCGGCCCAGCTGGCCCGCACCGAGCGCAGCAGCGAGGTCACGGTCGCCCCGGCCCACGGGCTGATCCTGGCCGAGGTCGGCTACCCGCCGGACGCGGAGCTGGCCGCCCGGGCCGAGGCCACCCGCCGGGTGCGCACCCTGTCCTGAGGACGGCACGACGCCCCGCCCGGTCCTGGGCGGGGCGTCGTGACACCGAGGTCAGGAGACGGCGCGGCGGCGGGTGACGAGGACGCCGGCGACCGCGGTGGCCAGGACCCAGCCGGTCAGGACGGCGATGGGGCGGACCGCGGCGTCGCCCTCGACCAGGTCGAAGACGGCCGACAGCGGGTCGACGTGCTTGCCCCAGACCGGCTTGGCCCCGTTGAGGATGTTGATCGCGACCAGCAGGACCAGGTACGTCCCGGTCAGCGCGGCCGGCGCGTTGCCCACCGCGGCCCCGATCCCGGCCCCGACCACGGTCAGCGCGGCCCCGGCGCCGATGGTGGCCGCGATCGCGACCCCGGTGCCGGCCCAGGAGAAGCCGGGCCCGGTGCCGAGCGCGGCGACGGCGAGCGTGCTGGCCACGACGACCGTCGCGACGACGGCGCCCAGCAGCGCGGTCCCGGCGTACTTGGCGGCCAGCACCCGGCTCCGCCGCGGCACGGCCAGGAACGTGGTCTGCACGGTGCCGTGGGTCCACTCGCCCGCCGTGGACAGCACGCCGATGGCCACCATGAGCAGGGCGACCAGCGCGCCCAGCAGGGCCAGCAGGGTGGCCGACCCGGGCGGCGGGTCGGCCAGCGCCAGCATCAGGGCGGTGACCGCGGCCGGGGCGACCGCGGCCGTGCCGGCCAGGGCCAGGCCGGAGCGGGTGGACAGGATCTTGCGGATCTCCAGGCCGACCAGGCGGGTCAGCGGCGGCCGGCGGTCGACCAGGGTGGTGGCGGTGACGGGATGGTCCAGGACGGCGGCGGTCATGACGGGCTCCTCGGTAGTCAGGGGGTCAGGCGGTCAGCTGGAAGAAGAGGTCTTCGAGCCCGCGGTCGGCGCGCCGCAGGTCGGTGAGCACGTGGCCCCCGGCGGCGGCGATCCGGCCGACCTGCTCGGCGGTCGCGCCGGGCACGGCCAGCACGCCGTCGGCGTCGGTGACGGTGAGCCCGGCGGCCTGCAGCGAGGCCGACAGCCCGGCCGGGTCGAGGGTCCGGACCCGGACGCCGTCCCCGGCCAGCAGCGACCCGATCGGCCCGTCGGCGACGATGCGCCCGGCGCCGATGACGACCAGCCGGTCGACGGTGTGCTCGACCTCGCCCAGCAGGTGGCTGGACAGCAGCACGGTGCCGCCGCGGCCGGCGTGCCCGCGCAGCAGGTCGCGCATCCAGCGGATGCCTTCCGGGTCCAGGCCGTTGGCCGGCTCGTCCAGGATGAGCAGGGCCGGGTCGGCCAGCAGGGCGGCGGCGATGCCGAGCCGCTGCCGCATGCCCAGCGAGTAGCCCCGGATCCGGCGCCGGCCGGCCGGGCCCAGGCCGACCTGGTCCAGCAGCTCGTCCACCCGCCGGACCGGTACGCCCAGGGTCGCGGCCAGGATGGCCAGGTGGGTACGGCCGGTGCGGCCGGGGTGCACGGCGCCGGCGTCGAGCAGGACGCCGGCCAGCGCCGACGGGTTGGGCAGGTCGACCCAGCGGCGGCCGTCGACCAGGGCCTGGCCGGACGACGGCGGCACCAGGCCGGTGATCATCCGCAGGGTGGTGGTCTTGCCGGCGCCGTTGGGGCCGAGGAAGCCGGTCACGGTGCCGGGCTCCAGGGTGAAGGACACGTCGTCGACGACGGTGCGGTCGGCGTACCGCTTGGTCAGGCCGGTGACGGTGATCATGTGCGCTCCTCGGGGTGTGGTGGCACCACCGTGCCGCCGCGGCCCCGGTCGCCGAAGTGCCCGGAAGTCGTCGGCCTGTCATCGAAAGTGGACGACGTGATCACCGTTCGGGGACGGAGCGGCGCCCGCCGCCGACCTACGCTGCCGGACATGCGCAGGCGTTCGTGGGCACTGGACGGGGCCATCGCCGCCGTCCTGGCCCTGGTCGCGGTGGCCGAGGTGACCCTGCCGGACGCCGGCTACGACGACGTGCGCGCGGCCGCCATCCTCGCCGCCGGCCTGCTCGCCGCCGCGCTGGCCGTGACCCGGCGCCGCGTCCCGTTGTGGTTCCTGGCCGCGGCCGTGCTGCACGGCCTGCTCACCGGCGACGCCTCGGCCGCACTGCCGGTCGCCGCATACGCCGCGGCCCGCTACGGCCCGGCGGGCCGCCCCCGGTGGGTCGCGTTGGGCCTGGCCGGGCTGGTCTCCCTGCAGCCGTGGCAGTTCGGCGCCCTCAACGAGACCGCCAACAACATCCTCATCGTGCTGGTCGCGCTGGTGCTGCCGGCCGTGCTGGGGTTGTGGGTCCGGGCCCGGGCCGAGCTGCTGGTCGCGCTGCGGGAGCGGGCGGAGCGGGCCGAGCAGGAGCAGCGCACGCTGGCCCGGGAGGCGGTGCTGGAGGAGCGGGCCCGGATCACCCGGGAGATGCACGACGTGGTCGGGCACCGCGTGAGCCTCATGGTGCTGCAGGCCGGCGCGGTCGACATGGCCGCCGAGGACCCGGTCCGGGTCCGCCAGCTGGCCGGGCAGCTGCAGGACGCCGGCCGCCGCTCGCTGGAGGAGCTGCGCCAGCTCATCGGGCTGCTGACCGACAGCGGCGACGAGGACGCCCCGCTGGCGCCGCAGCCGGGTCTGTCCGATGTGGACGAGCTGGTCTCCGACGCCCGCCGGGCCGGCCTGGACGTCACCCTGACCCGGTCCGGGCCGCCCCGGGAGCTGGACCCGACCGTCGGGCGGACCGCGTACCGGGTGGTGCAGGAGGGGCTGACCAACGCCGGCAAGCACGCCCCCGGCGGCTCGGTCGCCGTCACCCTGGAGGTCCGCGACGGCGAGCTGGCCGTGCGCGTGGTCAACCGGCGCGCCACCCGGCCGCCGACGGCGCTGCCGAGCGGCGGGCTGGGCCTGATCGGCCTGCGCGAGCGGGTCCGTACGGTGGGTGGCACCCTGCGGGCCGAACCCCGGCTCGACGGCGGCTTCCAGGTCGAGGCGGTGATGCCGGCATGATCAGGGTGCTGCTGGCCGACGACGAGGAGCTGGTCCGGTTCGGGCTGCGTACGGTGCTGGAGTCGGCCGGCATCGAGGTCGTCGGCGAGGCCGGCGACGGCGCCGAGGCGGTCGCGCTGGCCGGCGAGCTGCGCCCGGACGTGGTCCTGCTCGACATCCGGATGCCGCGGGTCGACGGCCTGGCCGCGGCCCGCACGATCCTGTCCCGCCCCGACCCGCCGAAGGTGGCCGTGCTCACCACCTTCCACACCGACCAGTACGTGGTGGCGGCGCTGGCCGCGGGCGCGTCCGGCTTCCTGCTCAAGGACACCCCGCCGCGGCAGATCGTGGCCGCGGTCCGGGCGGTGGCCGAGGGCTCGGAGATGCTGTCCCCGGCGGTGACCCGCCGGCTGCTGGCCGAGTACGTCCGCGGCCGGGACGGCGAGCGGCAGGCGGCGGCCCGGCGGCGGCTGGCCCCGCTGTCGGAGCGCGAGCGCGAGGTGCTGGTCCTGGTCGGCCGGGGGCTGTCCAACGCCGAGGCCGCCCGCACCGCGCACATGAGCGAGGCGACGATCAAGACGTACGTGTCCCGGATGCTGACGAAGCTCGGCCTGACCAACCGCACCCAGGCCGCGATCCTGGCCCACGAGGCGGGCCTCCTCGACGGGCAGGATGGCCGGGGCGGGGATTAGGCTGCCGTCACGCGGGAAGGGCGGTGCCGTGGGGGTCAGGACGTTCCTCGAGGGGTGGCCGGTCTACCGGCAGCTCACCGGTGCCGACCCGCTGGGCCGCGGGGCCGCCGCGCAGAGCAGGCGCTCGAAGACGCTGGAGCCCCGGACCAGGACCGCGGACTCGGTCGCGCGGTCGGTCTGCCCCTACTGCGCCGTCGGCTGCGGGCAGAAGGTCTTCGTGAAGGACGGCAAGGTCACCCAGATCGAGGGCGACCCGGACTCGCCGATCAGCCGGGGCCGGCTCTGCCCCAAGGGCAGCGCGTCGGCCCAGCTCGTCACCGGTCCGCAGCGAGAGCAGAAGGTCCGCTACCGCGCGGCGTACGCGACGGAGTGGACCGACCTCGACCTGGACACGGCCATGGAGATGGTGGCCGACCGGGTGCTGACGGCCCGGCGCAAGGGCTGGCAGGACCGCGACCACAACGACCACGTGGTCAACCGGACCCTGGGGTTCGCCAGCCTCGGCGGCGCGACCCTGGACAACGAAGAGAACTACCTGATCAAGAAGCTGTTCACGTCGCTCGGGGCGATCCAGATCGAGAACCAGGCCCGGATATGACACTCCTCCACCGTCCCCGGTCTGGGGACCTCCTTCGGGCGCGGCGGCGCGAGTAACACGCAAGAGGACCTGGCCGAGTCGGACTGCATCGTCATCATGGGCTCGAACATGGCCGAGGCCCACCCGGTCGGGTTCCAGTGGGTGATGGAGGCCAAGCTCCGCGGCGCCCGGGTGATCCACGTCGACCCGCGCTTCACCCGCACCAGCGCGCTGGCCGACACCTACGTCGGGCTGCGCGCCGGCAGCGACATCGCCTTCCTCGGCGGGGTGGTCAACTACATCCTCAGCAACGAGAAGGACTTCCGGGAGTACGTGCTGCCGTACACCAACGCCAGCGCGATCGTGTCCGAGGACTACCGGGACACCGAGGACCTGGACGGGCTGTTCTCCGGCTACGACGCCGAGAAGGGCGCGTACGACCCGGGCTCCTGGATGTACGAGGGCATGGAGTCGGAGAGCAAGCAGTCCGCCGGCGAGGCCAAGGAGATGGGCGCGGGCCTGCAGCACGAGTCCGGCGGGGCGGCGATGTCGCACGGCGAGCCGCCGTCCGACCCGACCCTGCAGCACCCGCGCTGCGTCTACCAGATCCTCAAGCGGCACTTCGCCCGCTACACCCCGGAGGCCGTCGAGCGGATCTGCGGCATCCCGCAGGAGCAGTTCCTGGACGTGGCCGAGGCCTGGACGGCCAACTCCGGCCGGGAGCGCACCGCCGCGGTCGTGTACGCGGTGGGCTGGACCCAGCACAGCGTCGGCGTGCAGTACATCCGCACGGCCGCGATCATCCAGCTGCTGCTGGGCAACATGGGCCGGCCCGGCGGCGGGATCATGGCCATGCGCGGCCACGCCAGCATCCAGGGCTCGACCGACGTGCCGACGCTGTTCAACCTGCTGCCGGGCTACCTGGCGATGCCGTCGGCGTCGAGCCAGCGCAGCCTGGACGAGTGGATCACCTCGCTGCGCGGGGGTGGCCAGAAGGGCTTCTGGCGCAACGCCGACGCGTACGCGGTCTCGCTGCTCAAGGAGTACTTCGGGGACGCCGCGACGGCCGAGAACAACTTCTGCTTCGACCACCTGCCCCGGATCACCGGCGACCACGGCACCTACCGGACCACGATGGACATGGTCGACGGGCTGATCTCGGGCTACTTCCTGCTCGGCCAGAACCCGGCCATCGGCTCGGCCAACGGCCGGTTGCAGCGCCTCGGCCTGGCCAACCTGGACTGGCTGGTGGTCCGGGACCTGGTGATGATCGAGAGCGCCGAGTTCTGGAAGACCGCGCCCGAGGTCGAGTCGGGCGAGATCGTGCCCGAGCGCTGCAAGACCGAGGTGTTCTTCTTCCCGGCCGCGTCGCACGTGGAGAAGGA
>DATDKW010000161.1:0-3390 GCA_036519715.1 Mycobacteriales bacterium | reverse complement strand
CGCCGGCACGGCCCACTCCTTCGAGCCCGCCTTCCCCTGCCACACCTACCTGCTCGGCGCGGGCAAGTACGGCCTGACCCAGCTGCGGAACCTGCAGCTGCTGCCGCCGACCGGGGCGGTGCTGGTCACCGGGCCGCTGCCGATCGTCGGCGGCTCCGGCAGCCCGACCCGGGTGCTGGCCCTGGTGGAACGCTGATGCTGGTCAGCGACGCCGTCGGCCGGGCGATGGTGGCGCTCGGCGCCGACCGGGTGTTCGGGGTCGTCGGCAGCGGCAACTTCCACGTCACCAACGCCATGGTCGCCGCCGGGGCTCCGTACGTCGCGGCCCGGCACGAGGCCGGCGCGGCCACCATGGCCGATGCGTACGCGCGGGTGAGCGGGCGGCTCGGGGTGGTGACCGTCCACCAGGGACCAGGGCTGACCAACGCCCTGACCGGGATCACCGAGGCGGCCAAGAGCCGGACGCCGCTGGTGGTCCTGGCCGCCGACACCGGCGCGGCCGCGATCCGGTCCAACTTCCGGATCGACCAGGCCGGCCTGGCCGTCGCGGTGGGCGCGGTGGCCGAGCGGGTGCACTTGGCCGATTCGGCCGTCGCCGACACCGTCCGGGCCGTCCGCCGGGCCGTCGTGGAGCGACGCACGGTGGTCCTGAACCTGCCGCTGGACGTGCAGGCCCAGGAGTGCCAGGGCTCGCTGGACGGGCTGACCCCGGTGATCCCGCTGCCCGGGCCGGTCGCGGCCGGGATCTCGGAGTTGGCCGCGGTGCTGGCGGGCGCGCGGCGGCCGGTGTTCCTGGCCGGGCGCGGAGCCCGGGCGGCCGGGCCGGCGGTGGCGGCGGTGGCCGCCCGCTGCGGCGCGCTGCTGGCGACCTCGGCCGTCGCCCGGGGACTGTTCGCCGGCGACCCGTGGTCGCTGGATGTCTCCGGCGGGTTCGCGTCGCCACTGGCGGCCGAGCTGATCGGGGACGCGGACGTCGTGGTCGCCTGGGGCTGCGCGCTGAACATGTGGACGACCCGGCACGGCCGGCTGATCGGCCCGGACGCGACCGTCGTGCAGGTCGACCTGGACGCGGACGCGCTCGGCGCGCACCGGCCGGTCGACCTGGCCCTGCTGGGCGACGTCGGCGCGACTGCGGCCGCGGTGCTGCCGGAGCTGGACCAGGCGCCGGGCTACCGCGACGCCACGATGGCGGCACGGATAGAGTCACAAGTGCGGTGGCGGGACGTGTCCTTTGTGGATGACGGCACCGAGTCCACTGTGGACCCGCGGACGCTCAGCATCGCGCTGGACGACCTGCTGCCGGCCGACCGGGTGGTGGCGGTCGACTCCGGCAACTTCATGGGCTACCCGAGCGCCTACCTGGCCGTGCCGGACCAGCACGGCTTCTGCTTCACCCAGGGGTTCCAGTCGGTCGGGCTCGGGCTGGCCAGCGCGATCGGGGCCGCGCTGGCCCGGCCGGACCGGCTGCCGGTGGCGGCGCTGGGCGACGGCGGCGCGCTGATGAGCATCGCCGACCTGGAGACCGCGGTCCGGCTAGGGCTGCCGCTGGTGATCGTGGTCTACGACGACGGGGGCTACGGCGCCGAGGTGCACCACTTCGGGCCGGACGGCTTCGACCTGGCCACCGTACGCTTCCCGGACACCGACATCGCGGCGATCGCCCGCGGCTTCGGCTGCACCGGCGTCACCGTACGGCGGCGGGAGGACCTGGCGCCGCTGACCGAGTGGCTGGCCGGGCCGCGCGCAACCCCGATCCTCCTCGACGCCAAGGTCACCGCCGACACCGGCGCGTGGTGGCTGGAGGAGGCCTTCCGCGGCCACTAGACCCCGGTGGCCGCCAGACCCGCAGTGGCCGCTAGACCGGGGTGACCTCCTCGGCGGTGAACCCGGTCGCGGCCCGGAACGCGTCGATCACCTCGGCCGGGGGCCGGGCGCTGCCCGACACCAGCGCCGACTGCCCGTCGCGGTGACCGGCCGGGGTGATGTCCCAGTCGTCGACGACCGCGACCACGTCGCCGGTCTCCAGCTGCAGCACCAGGACGGCCCGGTCGTCGGCCCGCTCGATGCCGCGGTGGAGCCGGTCCGCCGCCTGCTTCCAGTCGTACGAGAGCCGCGCCACTACGGGCCCGGCCAGGACGTCGGCGTGGCTGTGCACCGGCAGCTTCCGGTACGGCTGGGCCGGCCAGGGGCGCAGCGCCTCCAGCCGGTCGGCCAGCCGGCCCAGGAACGTGCGGACGGCGGCCTCGTCGTGCGGCTGCGGGATCGCGCCGGTCAGCTGCTCACCGCTGGCCAGCGCGGCCCGCAGGCCGTCGACGGTGTCGCCGACCGGCCGGTCGAACAGCGGCTGGGCCACCAGCCGGCCGGCCCGCTCCGCCACCACCCGGTCGTCGTCGAGCGTGGGCTCGAACTGGACCATGTAGAGCACGCCGTTGACGAAGCCCCGCCACTGCTCGCCTGCCACGCCTGACTCCTCTGCCGGTCCGGACCCGATCCGCTCACCCTCGGTGCGGAGCGACTCAGTGCGGAGCGATGATGTCGATCTGATCATCCCGGATCGGGATCCCCTGCTGGCGCAGCCGCTCCACCGTCTGCCGGGTCATCGCCTGGGTCGGCGTGTAGTGCCCGCTGCGGTCGGTGATTCCGATGACCTCGCCGTTGCGGACCTCCAGCTCGCCGGCGCCGGACACCGGCTTGCCGCCCAGAAAGCTGGAGTGGTGGAACTCGCCGACCCCGTGGTAGTTGGACGCGTAGACGTTGCCCTGCTCGTCCATGACATAGATGGCCTTGCCGGCGCCGCTGTGGGCGCTGGCCCCGGCCGCGGTGTCGAAGGGGTTGCCGTTGATGTCGAGCAGCTTGCCGTCGCGCGGTACGACCCGGTACATCTCCCGGCCGGTCTCGTCGAGGTAGGTGACCTGCTGGCCGGGCCAGACGTTGTTGCCGGGCAAGTTCTCCCCCTGATACTGCGGATTCACCGGCTTGGTCGGCATCGGGGTGCCGCCCTCGAGCTTCGGCGGCGGCCAGACCTCCTCCAGGGTACGGCCGAGGTCGTCGCCCTCCTTGAGCAGCTTGGCCGCGTCGTCGCCGGCGGCCAGCGCCTTCTCCCCGGCGACGATCCCCTTCTCCCCGGCGATGGCGGCCTTGGCGCCCTTGAGCCCGGACAGGATCTTCCCGGCCGGCAGGAACGTCAGGGCCGCATCGATCCCGATGGAGGTCCAGGATCCCTTGCCGGTGGCGACCTTCAGGGCCACGTCGATCGCCAGCGCCGCCCCCGCGGTCAGCAACGCGAACGGAGCCAGGAACTGCAACCCCGGCACCAGCGACAGCACACCCAGCACCGCCGAGATCCCCTTCAACACCGAGGAGATCTTCGCCAGCACGTCGGCGTGGTCG
>DATDKW010000160.1:0-6586 GCA_036519715.1 Mycobacteriales bacterium | reverse complement strand
GGATCCTGCTCGTGCTCGTGCTGCTCATTGCCGTCGTGTCGGTGGCCCTGGTGTTCGAGATGCAGCGGCGGAAGGAGCCGGCGCTGGGCCTCACCGCGCTCGGCCTGCTCACCGTCGACGGCCTCCTCGGCGTGACGTACGGCTTCCTCGTCGCCGAGTGACGAGCCCGCCGGCCGGGCCCCCAGCCCGGCCGGTCCGGCCGTGCTCAGGTCGTCGTGTTGGTGGGCACGCCGACGATCTCGCCGGTCTCGCGTCGAACACCGACACCTGGGCCGAGTTGTAGCCGAACACGTACACGCGCTTGCCGTCGGGGGCTGACGACCACCCCACCGGGCCCGTTCACGGGGATCGGGGCGCCCACGGCCTGGCCGGTCGCGGTGTCGTGGCGCAGCAGCCGGTCGGTCGGTCGCATAGCTCGTTGCCCACAGCCGCCGGCCGGACCGGCCGACCGCCAGGGCGTCGACCGGCAGGGCCGCCACGGGAAGGCCCCTTCAGGAAAGGCGCAACGGCCGGGCCGCGATCGAGAAGGCGAACCCCACCACCGCCGCCACCAGCGCGACCAGGATCGCGTGCCGCACGGTGACGTGATCGGCCAGCAGGCCGATCAGCGGCGGCCCGCCCAGGAACGCGGTGTAGCCGATGGAGCTGACCACCGAGACCCGCGCCGCCGACCGGCTCTCCTCGTCGCCGGCCGCGCTCATCCCCAGCGGGAACCCCAGCGACGCGCCCAGCCCCCAGCACAGGGCGCCGGCCAGCGCGCCCGGGATGCCGGGCGAGGTGACCACGCCCAGCACGCCGGCCACCACGAGCAACGCGGTCACCCGCAGCGTCGCGACCCGGCCGTACCGCTCCACGAAGGAGCCGCCGATCACCCGGCCCACGGTCATCGCGGTCACGAACACGCCGAACCCGACCGCGCCGACCGCCTCGGCCGCGTGCAGGCCGTCGACCAGGGACAGCGCCAGCCAGTCGTTGGCGATCCCCTCGCACAGCGCGAACGCCAGCACCAGCACGCCGACGGCGAGCGTGCGCGGCTCCCGCCAGGCCCGCAGCACCGCCGCCCGGCTGTTGCCGGCCGACTCCGGGGCAGGCGCGGGCAGGAACGTCCGGACCGCGACCAGGCCCACGACCAGGATGATCACCACCGTGACTGCGAGCTGCAGGTCCAGGCTCACCCCGGCCCGGGCGCAGCCGGCCCCGATCAGCGCGCCGAACACGGTGCCCAGGCTGAACCCGGCGTGAAAGCGCGGCATCACCGTCCGGCCCAGCTTGCGCTCGACGTCGGCGCCGGCCACGTTCATGGCCACGTCGCAGGTGCTCACCCCGAGCCCGAAGCAGAACAGCCCGGCCACGACCAGCGGGATCGACGTCAGCGCCAGCCCGCCGGCCAGCACCAGGAGGCCCAGCGCGCAGGCCACGGTCGCGAGCACGATGGTGCGCTGCGGGCCGAGCCGCCCGACGACCACGCCGGAGAACGGCAGCGCGACCAGGGTGCCGACCGACACCGACAGCAGCAGCAGGCCGACCCGGCCGGGGGTCAGGCCGAGGGTGTCCCGGATGGCCGGCACCCGGGCCGCCCAGGACGCGAAGGACAGCCCGTTGATGAGGAAGATGGCCGCGACCGCGACCTTGGCCCGCTCGACCGTCGCGTTGCCGGGGGCGCCTCCGCGGGACAGAACCATGTCCCCAGCCTCGCAGAAGCGTCGGGCGCCCGGCCGGAGGCCGAGGAAGGGGGCCTCCGGCGGGGAACCCGGGCCGACGTACCTCACCAGCACCCGGCCGTCGGGGCCAGCGCGACACGCATACGGGACGCGAAGATCGGGCAGGGCCCCGAGATGGACATCGAGCAGCTGCGCGCGGAGACGCCCGGCACGTCCCACCGGACCCACCTGAACAACGCCGGCGCCGCCCTCATGTCCCGCCGCACCCTGACCGCGATGACCGACCAGCTGGAGCTGGAGGCCACCATCGGCGGGTACGAGGCGACGGCCCGGGCCGCGGACACGATCGAGGGCGCGTACGCGGCGCTGGCCCGGCTGCTCGGTGCCCGCCGCGAGGAGATCGCGCTGTTCGACAACTCCACCCACGCCTGGAGCGCCGGCTTCTACGGCGTGCCGCTGGGCCCGGGCGACCGCATCCTCACCGGCCGCGACGAGTACGGCAGCAGCGTGCTGGCCTACCTCCAGGTCGCCCGGCGGACCGGGGCCGAGCTGGTCGTGGTGCCCAACGACGAGTCCGGGCAGGTGGACACCACGGCGCTGGAGGGCCTGGTCGACGAGCGGACGAAGCTGATCGGCCTGACCTACGTGCCGACGTACGGCGGGCTGATCAACCCGGCGGCCGAGGTCGGCCGGATAGCCCGGGCCGCCGGCGTGCTCTACCTGCTGGACGGGACCCAGGCCGCCGGGCAGTTCCCGGTCGACATGGCCGAGCTGGGCTGCGACCTGTTCTCCGGCACCGGGCGGAAGTTCCTGCGCGGCCCGCGCGGCACCGGCTTCCTCTACGTGCGGTCCGACGCGCTGGACCGGCTGGAGCCGCCGGTGGTCGAGATCGGCTCGGCGACCTGGGACGGCCAGCGCGGCTTCACCTGGCAGCCGGGGGCGCGGCGGTTCGAGACCTGGGAGCGCAGCGCGATCGCCATCGTCGGCTTCGGGGCCGCGGTCGAGCAGGCGCTGGAGCTGGGCCTGGACGCGATCGGCGAGCGGGCGATCGGCCTGGGCACCCGGCTGCGCGACCAGCTCGCGGCGCTGCCCAAGGTCACGGCGTACGACCAGGGTGTCCGGACGGGCGCGATCGTCACGATCAAGGTCGACGGCGTCCCGTCGGAGGACGTGATGGCCGCGCTGGCCCGGGCGGACGTCAACGTGAGCCTGACCGTGCCGGAGGACAACCCGCTCGACACCGAGGAGCGCGGGGTGCACCCGCTGGTCCGGCTGTCGCCGCACTACTACAACACCGAGGCCGACCTGGACCGGGCGACCGAGGTGATCGCCGGACTATGACGGCTGCGATCCCACGTACCGGTGGACGGCCTCGCTGTCGGAGGTGATCCCGGTGACGCCCAGCTCGGCCAGCTCCTGGGCCCGGTAGACCTTGTTCACCGTCCACGCCACCAGCCGCGGCACGTGCCCGAGCAGCTTGCCGGTGGTGGCCCGGTCCAGGTACGTCTGCCGCACGGTCAGCCCGTCCAGCCCGTCCGGCAGCTGCCCGTTGAGGGCGGCCACGAACTCGCCCCGGGTGCCGACCGAGAGCCAGGTCCGGTAGCCGGCCGCGGCGATCACGGCCAGCGCGCCCGGGTCCTTGCCGCTGACGTACCAGCCGGCGGGCGGGCGGTCGGAGGCCCGCAGCAGGTCGACGAGCAGCCCGGCGTGCCGGACGTCGTCGCTCTTGAGGTCGACCAGCACCGCCGACCCGGCCGGGACCCGGTCCACCACCGCGGCCAGGTCCTCCTCGGCCTTGGCCCGGGCCCGCAGCGTGAACTTCCAGCCGTCGTGCCGGACCCGGGGCAGGATCGGCAGCGGCGGCAGGAAGTGCGACACGACCGGCGCCCCGGCCAGGAACTGCAGGTCGACCTCGAAGACGGACACGCCGAGGTCGGCCAGCCGCTGGCAGTCGGCGGCGGTCCGGGGCGTCCGGTGGGCGATGGCGAGCACAAGACCCAGTGTGTAGGGCACGATCATGCCCGTGCGCGCCGGACTGCAGCAGATCCTGGACCTCGAGCAGATCGAGGACCTCGTGTTCCGCGGGCGCTCCCGGGAGGGGGTGACCGAGACCCGGGTCTTCGGCGGCGAGGTGGCCGGGCAGGCGCTGGTCGCCGCGGCCCGGACGGTCGACCCCGGCCGGACCGTGCACTCGCTGCACGCCTACTTCCTGCGCCCCGGCGACCCGTCCCGGCCGATCCTCTACCAGGTCGACCCGATCCGGGACGGCCGCTCGTTCACCACCCGCCGGGTCCTGGGCATCCAGCGCGGCGAGGCGATCTTCACCCTGTCGGCCTCCTTCCAGGTGCACGAGGACGGCCTGCACCACCAGCTGCCGGTGCTGGACGCGGCCGACCCGGACGAGCTGCCGCCGGTGAGCGGGGACCTGCCGGGCCGGCCGGAGGACTGGTTCGCCCGGTTCCCGATCGAGCTGCGGTTCCCGGACGGGCCGCCCGGGGTGGTCCCGGGCGAGAACCTGCCGCCGCGCCAGCTGACCTGGATGCGCTCACCCGAGCGGCTGCCGGACGACCCGGCCCTGCACGCCTGCGCCGCCACGTACTTCTCCGACCTGCTACTGCTGTCCACCGCGCTGCGGCCGCACCAGCGGGTGCTCGGCGACCCGCGGCTGCAGATGGCCAGCCTCGACCACGCGGTCTGGTTCCACGCGCCGTTCCGGGCCGACGACTGGCTCTGCTACCAGCAGGAGGGGCCGTGGGCGGGCAACGCCCGGGCGCTGTGCCGGGGCTACCTGTTCGACCGGCACGGCACCCTGGTCGCCACGGTGATGCAGGAGGGCCTGATCCGGCTCCGGGACGCCCGGTGAAGGAGCAGAAGCGGGCCCGCCGGATCGCGATGACCCCGGACGAGGTCGACGCGTTCCTGGCCGCCGAGCGGACCTGCCGGGTGGCGACCCTGGGCGCCGACGGCCGCCCGCACGTGGTCCCGCTGTGGTTCGTCTGGCACGCGGGCGCGCTCTGGCTGACCTCCCTGATCCGCAGCCAGCGCTGGACCGACCTGGCCCGCGACCCCCGGGTCGCGGTCGTCGTCGACACCGGCGAGCAGTACGGGGAGCTGCGCGGCGTCGAGATCACCGGCACGGCGACCCCGGTCGGGGACGTCCCCCGCGGCGCCGAGCCCCACCCGGAGCTGGCCGAGCCCGAACGCCTGTTCGCCCGCAAGTACGCCGGGACCGACGAGTTCACCCCCGACGGCCGGCACGCCTGGCTCCGGATCGACCCGGAGAAACTGGTCAGCTGGGACTTCCGCAAGATCTGAGGCTCCGCGTTACGTTGAAGGCATGGAGTTGCCGCCCCCCTCCGCCCGGGCCACCGAGCTGTACGACCGGATGCTCGCCTTCATGCGGGACAAGGTCCTGCCGGCCGAGGCCGACTACCACGCGTACCGGGCCAAGGTCGGGCCGGAGGACCACTCGGTGCCGCCGGTGGTGGAGGAGCTGAAGGCCGAGGCCCGCCGCCGGGAGCTGTGGAACCTGTTCCTGCCGTCGGAGTCCGGCCTGACCCAGCTCGAGTACGCGCCGATCGCCGAGCTGTCCGGCTGGAGCCTGGAGATCGCGCCGGAGGCGATCAACTGCGCCGCCCCGGACACCGGCAACATGGAGCTGCTCCACCTGCTGGGCACGCCGGCGCAGAAGCAGCAGTGGCTGGAGCCGCTGCTGGACGGCACGATCCGGTCCGGGTTCGCGATGACCGAGCCGGACGTCGCGTCCTCGGACGCGCGCAACATCACCACCCGGATCGACCGGGACGGCGACGACTACGTGATCACCGGCCGCAAGTGGTGGACCAGCGGCGCCCTCGACCCGCGCTGCAAGGTGCTGGTCACGATGGGCAAGACCGACCCCGAGGCCGCGTCGTACCAGCAGCAGTCGATGGTGCTGGTCCCGGTGGACACCCCCGGGGTGACGATCGTGCGCGACCTGCCCGTGATGGGCCGGCACGACCAGCACGGGCACGCCGAGGTCCGCTTCGACGGCGTGCGGGTGCCGGTGAGCAACATCCTGGGCCAGGAGGGCGGCGGGTTCGCGGCCGCGCAGGCCCGGCTGGGCCCGGGCCGGATCCACCACTGCATGCGGGCGCTGGGCGCGGCCGAGCGGGCGCTCGCCCTCATGGTGGCCCGGGCCAACTCCCGGGTCGCGTTCGGCCGGCCGCTGGCCGACCAGGGCATGCTGCAGCAGCAGGTGGCCGAGTCCCGGCTGGAGATCGACCAGGCCCGGCTGCTGTGCCACGCCGCCTGCGCGGTGATCGACACCGAGGGCAACAAGGCCGCCCGCAACCTGGTCGCGATGGCCAAGGTCGCCTGCCCGCGGGCCGCGACCAACGTCATCGACCGGGCCATCCAGGTGCACGGCGGCGCCGGCATGTCCGACGACGTCCCGCTCGCGGCCATGTACGCCTGGCACCGCGCCATGCGCCTGTTCGACGGCCCGGACGAGGTCCACCTGCGCAGCATCGCCCGGGCCGAGCTCGGCGCTCAGCCCCTGCTGGGGCCGGCATGACCGCCGTCGACCGGCTGCTGCCGACCGAGGAGGCCGCCGACCTGCTGGCGCTGGTCCGCGAGATCGGCGACGCCGAGCTGCTGCCCCGGGTGGCCGCGGACGAGCGGGCCGAGCGGTTCCCCCGGGACGTGTTCGCCACCCTGGGCAAGGCCGGCCTGCTCTCGCTCCCCTTCCCGGAGCAGTACGGCGGCGCGGCCCAGCCGTACGAGGTCTACCTGCAGGTGCTGGAGGAGATCGGGGCCCGCTGGGCCTCGGTCGGGGTCGGCGTGTCCGTGCACGCGCTGACGCTGTTCCCGCTGCTGAACTACGGGACCCCGGAGCAGCGCGACCGCTGGCTGCCGGCGCTGCTGGCCGGCGACCAGCTCGGGGC
>DATDKW010000159.1:0-6759 GCA_036519715.1 Mycobacteriales bacterium | reverse complement strand
GCGGTGTTCGGGCAGGTGCCGACGATCGCCGGGCTGTCCTTCGCCGAGGTGGTGCTGGTCTTCGGGATCGCCTCCACCGGGTTCGCGCTGGCCGACCTGCTGGTCGGGCAGAGCGACGCGGTCATCCAGCACGTCCGGGCCGGCACCTTCGACGTGGTGCTGCTGCGGCCGCTGTCGGTGCTGGGCCAGCTGGCCGCGGCCGACCTGCAGCTGCGCCGGCTCGGCCGGGTCGCGGTGTCGCTGCTGCTGCTGGCCGCGGTGCTGACCCGGCTGGACATCGACTGGACGCCGGGCCGGGTGGCCATGCTGGCGATCGCGCCGGTCGCCGCGACGGTCGTGTTCGGGGCGCTGTTCGTGGCCGCCGGGGCGGTGACGTTCTGGCTGGTGGAGGCGACCGAGGTGGGGGCCGCGCTGACGTACGGCTCGGCGTACCTGTCCCAGTGGCCGACGCCGGTACTGGCCCCGGTGCTGGCCCGGTTCTTCACGTTCGTCGTCCCGGCCGCGTTCACCGGCTACCTGCCGGCGCTGGCCATCCTGGGCCGGCCGGACCCGAGCGGGCTGCCGGACTGGCTGCCGTGGGCGTCGCCGCTGGCCGCGCTGGTGGCCGCGACGCTGGCCGGGCTGCTGTGGCGGGCCGGGATCCGGCACTACGTGGGAGCGGGCGGATGAGCATCGTCGAGATCGAGGACCTGGTCCGGCACTTCACCGTGTGGCGGTCGAGCGGGCGGCTGCGCCGGGAGAAGCGGGTCGTGCGGGCCGTGGACGGGATCAGCTTCACCGTGGCCGCGGGCGAGTGCGTCGGCTACATCGGGGCCAACGGGGCCGGGAAGTCGACCACGATCAAGATGCTGACCGGGATCTTGGTGCCGACCTCGGGGCGGGTGCAGGTCTGCGGCCTGGAACCGGTACGGCAGCGGCGGGAGCTGGCCCGCCGGATCGGCGTCGTCTTCGGGCAGCGCAGCCAGCTGTGGTGGGACCTGCCGCTGGCGGAGTCGTTCCGGCTGCTGGCCGCGATCCACCGGCTGGCGCCCGCGGCCGCGGCCGACCGGCTGGACCGGTGCGTGGCCCTGCTGGACCTGAAGTCCTTTCTGGATACTCCGGTCCGGCAGCTGTCGCTGGGGCAGCGGATGCGGGGTGAGGTGACGGCGGCGCTGCTGCACTCCCCGCAGCTGTTGCTGCTGGACGAGCCGACGGTCGGGCTGGACATCGTCTCGAAGGAGGCGTTGCGCGGGTTCCTGGCCGCGGAGCGGCGCGAGTCCGGGACCACGATCCTGCTCACCACCCACGACCTGTCCGACATCGAGCGGCTGTCGGACCGGGTGGTCGTGGTCGACGGCGGCCGGGTCGTGCACACCGGCGACCTGGCCGGGCTGGCGGCCGCGGCCGGGGTGGACCGGGTCCTCACCGTCGACCTGACCGCGCCCGCCCCGCCCCTGGACGACGTCCCCGGCACCCGGCTGCTCTCGGTCGAGGCCGGTGGGCTGCGCCAGCACCTGGCCCTGTCCGGCTCGGCCGCCGCCGCCGTGGCCGCCGTCTCCGCCCGGGTCGAGCTCCGCGACCTCACCATCGCCGAACCCGGCATCGAAGGCGTCGTCGCCCGCCTCTACAAGCGGGCCGCCGCCACCCGCGGTTGAGCCGGATCCGGGCTCGGCGGTCGACCGCAGGATGCCGGCGACCTCCGGACACTGGTGACGGTGGCCGACGCCGAGGACCTCCGGCTCGCCGCCGAGGCCGTCACGCTGATCGAGGCTCGCGGCTACCACCGCGACCGGGACCTGAGCGCCGCGCCGGCCGCGTTGCGGCACTAGGTCTTCTCGAGGAACTCGGAGCGTTCGCGCTCGATGAGGGCGGTGACGGCGGTGGCCAGGCCGGGGTGGGTGGCCAGGCCGGGGTCGGCGTCGACCAGCGCGGTGGCCTCGGCCCGGGCCTCGGTGATGAGGTCGCGATCGCGCACCAGCGACAGCAGCTTGAACGAGGACCGGCCGGACTGGGCCTCGCCCAGCACCTGACCCTCCCGGCGCTGCTCCAGGTCGAGCTCGGCCAGCCGAAAACCATCCACTGTGGACGCCACCGCGTCCAGCCGCTCCCGCGCGGGCGTCCCGGCCGGGGAGTCGGTGACCAGCAGGCAGATGCCGGCCGCGCTCCCCCGCCCGACCCGGCCGCGCAGCTGGTGCAGCTGCGAGATGCCGAACCGGTCCGCGTCCAGCACCGCCATCACGGTCGCGTTGGGCACGTCCACGCCGACCTCGACCACCGTGGTCGCGACGAGCACGTCGACCTGCCCGGCCGCGAACCCGCGCATCACCGCGTCCTTCTCCTCGGCCGGCAGCCGGCCGTGCAGGATCCCGACCCGCAGCCCGTGCAGCGGCCCCTCGGCCAGTCCCGGCGCCACGTCCAGCACCGCCAGTGGCGGCCGCCGCCCCTCACCGTCCACATCGGACTGGTCGGCGTCCTCGTCGGAATCGGTCCCGCCGATCCGCGGGCAGACCACGTAGGCCTGGTGGCCGGCCGCGACCTCCTCCCGGATCCGGCCCCAGACCCGCTCCAGCCAGGCCGGCTTCTCCCCCGCCGGCACCACCGTGGACGAGATCGGCGACCGGCCGCCGGGCAGCTCCCGCAGCGAGGACACCTCGAGGTCGCCGTACACGGTCATGGCGACGGTGCGCGGGATCGGGGTCGCGGTCATCACCAGCACGTGGGGGTAGTCGCCCTTGGCCCGCAGCGCGTCCCGTTGCTCGACCCCGAACCGGTGCTGCTCGTCCACCACCACCAGCCCGAGGTCGGCGAACTCCACCCCCTCCGACAGCAGCGCATGGGTGCCGACGACGATGCCGGCCTCGCCCGAGGCCGCCGCCGAGCGGGCCGCCCGCTTCACCGGCGCCGGCAGCGAGCCGGTCAGCAGCGCCAGCCGGGTGGCGTGCTCGGCCCCGTCCAGCTCGCCGGCCCGGGCCAGCGGGCCCAGCAGGCCGGCCAGGGAGCGCGCGTGCTGTGCGGCCAGCACCTCGGTCGGCGCCAGCAGCGCGGCCTGCCCGCCGGCGTCGACCACCTGCAGCATGGCCCGCAGCGCGCACACCGTCTTGCCCGAGCCGACCTCGCCCTGCAGCAGCCGGTGCATCGGGTGGGACGACGCCAGCTCGGCCGCCAGCGTCTCGCCGATCGCCCGCTGCCCGTCGGTCAGCGCGAACGGCAGCCGCTCGTCGAAGGCGGCCAGCAACCCGCCCGTACGGGGGGGCCGGGCCTGCCCCGGGCGCGCGGCCGCGGCCCGCCGCCGCTGGGCCAGCAGCGCCTGCAGCGGCAGCGCCTCCTCCCACTTCAGCCGCGTCCGGGCCATTGCCAGCGCGGCCTGGTCGGCCGGCCGGTGGATGCCGCGCAGCGCCGTCTCCAGCCCGACCAGCTTGTGCCGGGCCCGCAGCGCCGACGGCAGCGGGTCGGCGGGCGGGTCCAGCATCTCCAGCGCCAGCCCGACGCAGCGGGCGACGGTCCAGGTCGGCACGGCCGCCGCGGCCGGGTAGACCGGGATCAGCGCGCCGGCGAACTCCTCGATGTCACCGGCCGCGTCCTCGCTGCCGAGGATCCGGAAGTCAGGGCTGTTGAGCTGCCGCTTGTTGTTGAACACGGTGACCTTGCCGGCGAACAGCCCGCGCCGGCCGACGACGAGGTCCTTCTCCCGCCAGGGCTGGTTGAAGAACGTCAGGGTCAGGCTGCCGCGGCCGTCGGTCACCACCGCCTCGACGATCGTGCCGCGGCGCTGCCGCATCGGCCGGCGGCTCACCTTGCTCACCTCGGCCAGCACGGTCACGTCCTCGCCCGGGCTGAGGTCGCGCAGGTCGGTCAGCTCACCGCGCTCCACGTAGCGGCGGGGGTAGTGCCGGAGCAGGTCGCCGACGGTCTCCAGCTGCAGGGCCTTCTCCAGCGCGTCCGCGGTCTTCCCGCCGAGCACGTCCACCAGCGGCGTGTCCAGGCTCGCCATCACTCCACCCCGACCAGCAGCGGTACGTCGGGGTGCGGCACCGTGTGCACGGTCACCTCGACCCCGGGGTGCTCGCGCGCGACCCGCCGGCTCAGCTCGTCGCCCAGCGCGGCCTCGGTGCCGCCGAGCACCAGGGTGACCAGCTCGCCGCCGCCGGACAGCATCCGCTTCAGCAGCTCGCCCGCGACCAGGCCGAGCGCGGTGCCGACCACGACCACCTCGCCGTCGACCAGCCCGAGCACGTCGCCGGCCCGGCACGGCCCGGCCATGGTCAGCGCGTCCCGGGTGGCGAGGAAGACCTCGGCCCAGCGGGTCGCCGCGGCCGCCTCGGCCATCGCGATGATGTCGTCGCCGAAGCGGCGGTCCTCGTCGTGCACGGCCACCGCGGCCAGGCCCTGCACCGGCGAGCGGGTCGGCACCACCGCGACCTCGACCCCGGCGTCGCGGGCCCGGCGGGCGGCGGCGTCGGCGGTCGCGGTCAGCTCGGCCCGGCCGGCCAGCACGACCGCGGCCGCGGTGCCGGCGCCGAGCACCGCGTCCAGCACCGCGTCCTCGGTGCCGTCGGCGACCAGCACGCCCTCGGCCGCGAACAGCTCGGCCACCCCGGCGCCGGGGGCGACGGCGACGACCGCGGTGCCGGGGCGGCGGCCGTCCGGTGGCTCGTCGGCGAACCGGGTCACGGTGATCCGGTGCGGCCGGCCGGCCCGGACCCCGGCCTCCACCGCCGCGCCGATGTCGTTGACGTGCACGTGCACGGTCCAGACCCCGGCGCCGGCGCCGACCACGACCAGCGAGTCGCCCAGCCCGCCGAGCTCGTCGCGCAGGGTGGCGACGGCGGCCTCGGGCGCGTCCAGCAGATATTGCACCTCGTATCCGTACGCGTCGGAGCCGGTCTCCCGGACGGCCTCGCGCGGGGAGCGGCCCCGGGTGGCGCGGGAGACCGGGGCCGGGTCGCCGCCGACCACGGTCGCCAGCGCCTCCAGCAGCAGGCACAGGCCGCGGCCGCCGGCGTCGACCACGCCGGCCCGGGCCAGCACCGGCAGCTGGTCCGGGGTGCGCTCCAGGGCGCGGGCGGCGCCACGGGCGGCGGCCCGGGCGACGTCGGCCAGGTCGTCGCCGGCCCCGTCCGCGGCCTCGGCCGCGGCCCGGACTACCGACAGCATGGTGCCCTCGACCGGCTCGGCCACCGCGCTCCAGGCCAGCTCGGCCGCCCGCCCCAACGCCCCCGCCAGCGCCCGGCCCCCGGGCCCGGCGCCGGCGCCATCCGCCCCGGCGCCCGCACCATCCGCCCCGGCGCCCGCGCCGGCGGGCCCGGCTGCGTCCGGCGGAGCCGAGAGATGGTCGGCGAGGCCGCGGAGGACCTGGCTGATGATGACGCCGGAGTTGCCCCGGGCGCCGAGCACGGCGCCTTGCGCCATCGAGCCCAGCGTCGCGGCCAGGTCCCCGGGCGGGTCCGTGCGCACCGCCGAGTCGGCCGCGCGCAGCGTGAGCAGCAGGTTGGTGCCGGTGTCCCCGTCCGGCACCGGGTAGACGTTCAGGTCGTCGATCTCGCCCTGGGCCGCCTCCAGCACCGCGACGGCCCCGGTGCACCAGCGCCGTACGGCCGAGGGGTCGAGCACCTCGATCGCCGCCACCTCCCGCCGTCGTTGAAGCCGAGCCGCCAGCGTGCGAGGGTACGGGGTGGGGCCGACCGGTTTGGCCGCCCCTGGCGCCGCTGGCTACACTGGCGCGGTTGCCCGGTCCTCGGGCCGGTGCACGACGAGACGATCCAGAATCAGAGGAGTTCCCCCGTGGCCAGCGTGTGCGACGTCTGCGGCAAGCGGCCCGGCTTCGGCAAGTCGGTGTCCCACTCCCACCGCCGCACCTCGCGCCGGTGGAACCCCAACGTGCAGACCGTCCGCGCGCTGGTCTCGCCCGGCACCCGCCGGCGGGTCACCGTGTGCACGTCCTGCCTGAAGGCCGGCAAGGTCACCCGCGGCTGACGCCCCGGCCGATCCCATAGCACGACCGAGGCCCGCTCCCCCAGCCGGGGAAGCGGGCCTCGTCGCGTCGGTCAGGCGCTGGTCGAGCTCTTGCTGCCCAGCCAGGTGCCGGCGGCGTAGTTCAGACCGCCCAGGCCCAGGCCGGTGGCCAGCGCCAGCAGGGCGGCCGCGACCTTGGCGGACGTGCTGAGGCTGTCCGCGGCCAGGTACAGGATGAAGCCGAGCACGCCGCAGACCGCGCAGGCGTAGCCGATGTAGGTCAGGAACGTCGCGGCCTGCGCGACCTTGTCCTGCGGCCGCTTCGGGGTGGACGGCGCCGACGCCGCGTAGCTGCCGGACTGGTAGCCGCCCGGCTGCTGCCCCGGCTGCCCGTAACCGCCGCCGTACGGCTGCTGCGGCTGCTGACCGGTCGGGTACGGCTGCTGCTGCTGGGCCGGCCCCCCGTACTGCTGGCCGCCGTACGACGGCTGACCGCCGTAGCCCTGCTGCGGGTCGTACTGGCCGGAGCCGTAGGTGGGCTCGCTCATGTCCTGCCTCTCTCGTCGCGTGCTGCTGGATTGGTGGAGATCACAGACCCCGGGCCCGCGCCGCCGCGACCACCAGGTCGGCCGCGGCGCTCCAGGGGATGGCGGTGGTGTCGAGCACCAGGTGGTAGTGCCGCGGGTCGGCCGGGTCGGCCCGGTAGAAGTTCCGCACGTACGCGGCCCGGGCCGCGTCGTTGGACCGTAGCGCCCGGCGCACCTCGGCCTCGGAGCGGCCGGAGCGCTGCACCGAGCGCAGCACCCGGCCCTCGACCGGCCCGTCCAG
>DATDKW010000158.1:0-10228 GCA_036519715.1 Mycobacteriales bacterium | reverse complement strand
CCTGGCCGGTGTCCGCGGCCAGCGCCTCCAGGTCCTTGGAGTGCGCCGCCTCGCCGGTGACGCTGAAGTACGCGTACACGTCCGAGCCCATCGACTCGACCAGGTCGATCCGGGTGGTGAACCTCCCGCCGGGCTTGTCGCCGACCAGCCGGGCGTCCTCGAAGTGCTCCGGCCGGATGCCCAGGATGATCTCGCGCCCGGACGCCCCGCCCTGCACCTCGGCCCGCACGTCCTCGGGCATGGTCGCCCGGCCGAGCGCGCTGATGATCTCGTCGCCCTCGATCGTGGCGGTCAGGAAGTTCATCGACGGGCTGCCGATGAAGCCGGCGACGAACAGGTTGGCCGGGTTGTCGTAGAGGTGCTGGGGCGAGCCGACCTGCTGGATGAGGCCGCCCCGCATGACCACGACCCGGTCCCCGAGCGTCATGGCCTCGGTCTGGTCGTGGGTGACGTAGAGCGTGGTGGTGCCGAGGGTCTTCTGGATCCGGGACACCTGGGTACGCATCTGCACCCGCAGCTTGGCGTCCAAATTGGACAGTGGCTCGTCCATCAGGAACGCCTTGGGGCTGCGGACGATCGCCCGCCCCATCGCCACCCGCTGCCGCTGCCCACCGGAGAGGTTGGACGGCTTGCGGTCCAGGTGCTGGGTCAGCTCCAGCATCTCGGCCGCCTGCGCCACCTTCTGCTTGATCGTGGCCTTGTCCACTTTGGCCAGTTGCAGCGGGAATCCCATGTTCTCGCCGACGGTCATGTGCGGGTACAGCGCGTACGACTGGAAGACCATGGCGATGTCGCGGTCCTTGGGCGCCTTGTTGTTGGCGACCTGCCCGTCGATGACGAGCTCGCCCTGGGTGATGTCCTCCAGGCCGGCGACCATGTTCAGGGTGGTGGACTTCCCGCAGCCGGACGGGCCGACGAGGATGATGAACTCCCCGTCCGCGATGGTGAGGTTGAAGTCGTCGACGGCGAGCGCGCCGTCGGGGTAACGCTTGACGATGTGGTCCAGGACGATCTCGGCCACTGGAGCTCCCCTCGGGTAAGGAATCAGCCCTTGACCGCGCCGGACGTGAGCCCGGCGACGATGCGGCGCTGGAACAGCAGGACGACGAGCAGTACCGGAATGGTGATGATGACGGCGGCCGCGGCGATCGGGCCGGTCGGCTTCTCGAACGTGGTGGCCCCGGTGAAGTAGGACAGCGCGGCCGGCACGGTCCGGGCATTGCTGGTGGAGGTCAGCGAGACCGCGAACAGGAAGTCGTTCCAGCAGGCGATGAAGACCAGGATCGCGGTGGTGAACACCCCCGGCATGGCCAGCGGCGCGACCACCCGCCGGAACGCCTGGAACGGCGTCGCCCCGTCCATCTTCGCCGCCTTCTCCAGCTCCCACGGGATCTCCCGGAAGAACGCCGAGAGCGTGTAGATCGCCAGCGGCAGCGCGAACGTGATGTACGGGATGATGAGACCGAGCCAGGTGTCGAACAGCCCCAGCGTGGTCTCGATCTTGAACAGCGGGGTGACCAGCGCGATCTGCGGGAACATCGCGATGAGCAGCGAGACACCGACCATCAGCCGCTTGCCCGGGAAGTCCAGCCGGGCGATCGCGTAGGCCGCCATCGTGCCGAAGACCAGGGCGACGGCCGTCGAGATGAGACAGATGCCGATGGAGTTGATCAGGGCCCGGACGAAGTCGTTGTTCTTGAAGATCGCGGTGTAGTTGGTCCAGGCGATGTCCCGGGGCCAGAACTTGCCGTCGTTCAGCGTGCCGGCGGACTTCACCGACAGCGAGATGATCCAGATCACCGGCACGAACGCGTACACCAGGACGATGAGGTTGGCCGTGCCCCAGCTGAGTCTCCGCTGCGGGGTCACTGCCGTCATGTTGGCCATGGGTCAGCGCCTCCCTTCCTGGGGGGCACCTGGTGCCGCCGCTCCGAAGAGTTTGATGAAGATGAAGGCGATGATGGCGATCATGATGAAGATGAGGATCGCCATGGTCGAGCCGATCCCGAGGTTGAGGCCCTTGATGAGGTTGTCGTAGGCCACGATCGACACCGAGCCGGTCTCGTTCGCCCCGTTGGTCAGGACGAAGATGTTGTCGAAGATGCGGAACGCGTCGAGCGTCCGGAACAGCAGCGCGACCAGGATCGCCGGTTTCATCAGCGGCAGCGTGATCCGGTAGAACCGCTGCCACAGCGACGCGCCGTCCATCGAGGCCGCCTTGAGCAGGTCGTCCGGCACCAGCGCCAGGCCGGCCATCAGCAGCAGGGCCATGAACGGCACGGTCTTCCAGATCTCGGCCAGGATGATGATGGAGATCGAAGACCACTTGCCGGTCAGCGGGGCCGAGTTCCCGGCCAGATAGCCGAGGCTCTGCGTCCAGGCGAACCGCCAGGAGAACGCGGCCACCACCGTGACGATCGCGTACGGCACCAGGGCGGACGTCCGGACCAGGCCGCGACCGAAGATCGTGCGGTGCATGACCAGGGCCAGGGCCATGCCCAGCACGAGCTCGAAGGCAGCGCTGACGACCGTGATGATGACCGTGACCCAGACCGCCCGCCACCAGATGGGACTGGACAGGACGGTGACGTAGTTGTCGATCCCGATGAACTTGTTCGCGTCCGGGGTCCGCAGGTCGGCCCGGTTCAGCGACAGCCAGAAGGCGTAGAGGATCGGGTAGCCGGTGACGGCCAGCATGATGGTCGCCGCCGGCGCGCAGAGCATCAGCCCGAGCCGGCGCTCGGCCTTCTTGCCCTCGCTGTGCCGCTGCTGGGCGATCCGCAGGCCTTCGTCGGCCAGCGCGTCGCGCTCCTGTTCCGCGGCGATCGGAGTCGTGGGAGTGGTGGTCACGGCAGGATCCCCTTCCCCGAGAGGGCGTCCGTGATGGACTTGCGGAGCTCGTCCGCGGTGCCCTGCGGGTCGATCGACGACGGCGGCGACAGCGTCGTGGACACGATCGTCGAGATGTTCTGGTAGAGCGGGGTCACCGGCCGCGGCACGGCGACGTTGAGCTCCTCCTCCAGCGTCTGGTACATCGGGTACGCCTTGCGGAACTGCGGATCGTCCAATGTGGACTTCCGGGCGGCGACATCGCCGTTGTCCAAGGCCGCCGAGAGCGCGTTCTTCGGGTTGCGCATGCACATCGCCGCCTCGAAGGCCTCCTGCGGGTGCTTGCTGTACTTGCTGATCGCGTAGTTCATCCCGCCCAGCGTGACCTTCGGCTTCTCCCCGGGCACGACGGCCGGATAGGGCGCGTAGCCGAGGTCGTCGAGGATCTCCTTGCTCTTCGGGTCGGTCTTCGCCGCGGTCGTCATGGCCGACAGCACGTACGGCCAGTTGAGGATGAACGCCGCCTCGCCCAGCTGCATCTGCGCGAAGACCTCGGGCTCCTGCGAGTTCGACAGCGACTTGCTGGCCACCCCGGACGTGGCGAACTTCTTGAGCAGGGTGAGCGCCTGCACCGTCTTGTCGTCCACGGTGGCCTGGGTGCCGTCCTCGTTCACCAGGTTGCCGCCGAAGGAGTTGAGCAGGGTGTTGAAGCCGACCACGTAGCCCTCGTACTGGGCGCCGGTGAAGCCGATGACGTGCGGCTTGCCCGCGGCCTTGAGCGCCTCGGCCTGCTGGAGCATCTCGTCCCAGGTCTTCGGCGGGTTGGGCACGAGCGACTTGCGGAACCACATCAGCTGCACGTTGGTGGTCCGCGGAATCCCGTAGAGCTTGTCCTTCCAGGTGGCCGTGGCCAGCGGCGGCCCCAGCACGTCCTCGGACGCCTGCTCCTTCTGGGTCCCGGTCAGCTCCCGGATCCAGCCGGCCTCGGCGAACTCGGCCGTCCAGGTCACGTCCATGCCGAGGATGTCCATGCTGGAGTCGTGGGCCGCGAGCCGGCGGACGAACTGCTCCCGCTGGCCGTCGGCGTCGCTCGGCAGCAGGTTCCCGACGATCTTGTACTTGCCGGCGGCAGCGGCGTTGCAGTCGGCCAGGATCTTGTCGAAGCCGACGCCGCTGGCGCCGCCGTACAGGTTGATGGTGGTGGGCCCGCCGTCGCTGCCGCACGCCACGAGCACCGGCGCGAGCAAGGCCGCGGCGAGCATCGCCCGGGCGGTTCGGCTGGTCCTGAGCATCCGTCGGTGCACCGGAGCCTCCTCACGGCGTCCGGCCCGGTCGCACGGAACGCGGACGATGCCGAACGCTTTGCAACGTATGAGTGATCGGTAGGTAACGCAAGACGGACTCGGCCGGCGACGCTCCGGCCCGCTCCCGACCGGAACCGGCCGCTCTGATGTCGGCCCAGGTCACAGGCGCGCATCCCCGCGGGGCTGGTGGTAACGATTTAGTCCGTGCGCGACGGGACCCGGACGAGGGTCGGCGCGCCCACGACGAGAGCGGCCGCTCAGGGGCGGTGGGCGAGGGCGCGGTCGACCAGGTGCGGGGCGGCGCCGAGGTAGCCGAGCGGGTCGAGGAGGGCGTCGATCTCGGGACCGGTCAGGTGCTCGCGGACCGAGGGGTGGTCCCGGAGCGGGCGGCCGGAGGCGAGGATCGCCTTGACCTCGGTCTCGGCCAGGAACCCGGCCAGCGCCGCGGCCACCCGCTCGGAGACGACCTCGGTGCCGGTCAGGTCGAGGTTGGCCCGGAGCCGGTCCGGGAACACGACCAGCCCGCCGGCCAGCTCGGCCGCCGTCCCGGCCGCCCCGCCGGCCAGCCGCAGGCACTCCCGCAGCGGCGCCCACTCCGCGTGCCAGGCCCCGGCCGGCCGCTCGTCCCCGGCGATCAGGCTCCGGGCCAGGACCGCCGCCAGCGCCGGCACCTGCAGCCCGGCCGAGAGGATCATCGCGGCCAGCACCGGATTTCGCTTGTGCGGCATGGCCGAGGACGCACCGCGGCCGGGCGCGGCCGGCTCGGCCAGCTCCCCCACCTCGGTCCGGGACCCCTCCTGCACGTCCAGCGCGAACTTGCCCAGCGCCCCGGTCACCAGCGCCAGCGTCGCCCCCAGGTCCGCGACCGGCACCCGCAGCGCGTGCCACGGCAGGACCTGCTCGGCCAGCCCGGTCTCCGCCGCGTACGCCGCGACCAGGGCGTCGGCGAGGTCTCCGGGGCGCGCCCGGTCCGGCTCGACGTAGGCGGCCATCGTGCCGGCCGCCCCGCCCAGGGAGACCGGCAGCGTGCCGGTCAGCGCCCGGACCCGGTCGGCGGCCACCGAGACCAGCGAGCACCAGCCGGCCGCCCGCAGGCCGAAGGTGGTCGGGACCGCGTGCTGGGTCAGCGTCCGGCCCACGGCCGGGGTGTCGCGATGCTCGGCCGCCAGCCGGGCCAGCGCGGCCGCGGTCGCGGCCAGGTCGCGGTGCAGCACCCGCAGGGCCCGGACCGACATCAGCATCAGCCCGGTGTCGAGGATGTCCTGGCTGGTCGCGCCCTGGTGCACATGGCCGCCGGCGGCGGCGCCGGCGGCCGCGGTCAGCTCCCGGACCAGCGGCACGACCGGGTTGCCGGTGTCCCGGGCCCGGCGGGCGACCGCGACCACGTCGACGCGGCCGGGCTGGGCGGCATCGGTGATCGCCGCGGCCGCGTCCGGCGGCACCAGGCCGACCCGGGCCTGGGCCCGGGCCAGCGCCGCCTCCGCCTCCAGCATCGCCTGCAAGAACGCCTCGTCCGAGGTCAGCGCCGCCACCTCGGTGCCGGCCCACACCGGCGAGAACAGGCCCGCGTCGAGACTCATCCGGTGAGCATCCCGGATTTCTCCGCGGCGGTGTCGATCGGGGGCCGGGGCGTTCGTAGTGGGGATGAGAGACCGGCACGCAGGCCGGTCGCCGCCCACCGGAGGACCCATGACCGCCACCCTGACCGCCCCGGCCACCACCACCACCGCCATCCGCCCGGCCCTGGTCGTCCCCGGCCTGGCCGCCGTCGCCGTCGCGGCCGCCGCCACCGTCGGCATCGCCCTGGTGGCCGGGGCCGCCGGCGTCGGCTTCGCCAGCCAGGGCGAGGCGATCCCGCCGGCCGGCTTCGCGGTGATGACCGCGATGCTCGCGCTGCCCGCCCTCCTGCTGGCCGCCGGGCTGCGCCGCTGGGCCGCCCGCCCGCGCCGGACCTGGGTCCGCACCACCGTCGCCCTGACCGCGCTGTCGCTGGCCGCACCGTTCATCCTGCACACCGACGCCGCCTCGGTCGCCGTGCTCATGCTGACCCACGTCGTCGCGGCCGCCATCATCGTCCCCGCGGTCGCGTCCCGGCTCCGCTAGCTTCGGGCCCGATCCGTACGAGGACCCGATCCATACGAGGAGGAGAGAACGATGAAGCAGTATCTGCTGTCGGTGCACGGCACCCACGGCGCCCCCCTGCCCCCGCAGGACGTCATGCAGCAGGTCTTCGCCGACGTCGAGAAGGTCAACCAGGAGATGCGGGAGCAGGGCTCCTGGGTCTTCGCCGGCGGCCTCACCGACCCCGGCGACGCGACCGTGGTCCGGGCCGACCGGGGCGAGATCCTGCTCACCGACGGCCCGTACGTGGAGACCAAGGAGCAGATCGGCGGCTTCTGGATCATCCGCGCCCGGGACCTGGACGAGGCCCTGGCCTGGGCCGGCAAGGCCACGCTGGCCTGCCGGGCGCCGGTCGAGGTGCGGCCGTTCCAGGACGAGGCCGAGGACTGAGGTGACCGGTCCGGACGAGGTCGCCCGCGTCTACCGGCAGGAGTACGGCCGGTGCGTGGCCACCCTGGTCCGCGTCCTCGGCGACATCGACCTGGCCGAGGAGGCGGTGCAGGAGGCGTTCGCGACCGCGGTGGAGAAATGGCCGGGCACCGGCCTGCCGCCCAACCCCGGCGCCTGGATCGTCACCACCGCCCGCAACAAGGCCATCGACCGGCTCCGCCGGGAGGCCGCCCGCGACGACAAGCACGCGCAGGCCGCGCTGCTGCACCAGCCGGCCGAGCCGAAGGAGGTGGGGCCCGTGCGCGACGACCAGCTGCGGCTGATCTTCACCTGCTGCCACCCGTCCCTCGCCCCGGCGGCCCAGGTCGCGCTCACCCTGCGGCTGCTGGGCGGCCTGGAGACACCGGAGATCGCCCGGGCGTTCCTGGTCCCGGAGGCGACCATGGCCCAGCGGATCGTGCGGGCCAAGCGCAAGATCAAGGACGCCGGCATCCCGTACCGGATCCCGGCCGAGGCCGAACTGCCCCGCCGGCTGCCGCCGGTGCTCGCGGTGCTCTACCTGATCTTCAACGAGGGCTACGCCGCCAGCAGCGGCGACGACCTGGTCCGGGCCGACCTGTGCGCGGAGGCGATCCGGCTGACCCGGGAGCTGGCCGGGCTGATGCCGGACGAGGCCGAGGTGGCCGGGCTGCTGGCGCTGCTGCTGCTGACCGAGTCGCGGCGGCCGGCCCGGACCGGGCCCGACGGCGCCCTGGTGCTGCTGCCGGACCAGGACCGGTCCCGCTGGGACCAGGCCCTCATCGCCGACGGGCAGGCGCTGGTCCGGGCCTGCCTGCGCCGCAACCAGCCCGGGCCGTACCAGATCCAGGCCGCGATCGCGGCCGTGCACTCCGACGCCCCGACCGGCGCGGACACCGACTGGTCCCAGATCCTGGCCCTGTACGACCAGCTCATCGTGGTCGCGCCGACCCCGGTGGTGGCGCTGAACCGGGCCGTGGCGGTGGCCGAGCGGCACGGGCCGGCGGCCGGGCTGGCCGAGCTGGACCGGCTCGACCTGCCCGGCTACCACCTCTTCCACGCCACCCGGGCCGACCTGCTGAGCCGACTGGGTCGATCAGCGGAGGCCGCCCGGGCGTACGAGCGGGCGCTGGAGCTGGCCACCAACGCGACCGAGCGGGCCTTCCTGGCCGGCCGGCTGGCCGGGGCGACACGCCGACAGGCTGAACCGGAGGAGTAATTCTCCCGTGGCGGGGAACGTCAGGAGTAGACCTCTCGTCAGTCTCCCAGGAGGATGCCGCCGGGCCCGCCGGGCCCGCCGGGCGCGCGGGCTCCCCGCAACCGTGTGCCACTATTGCCGGACGTCACGACCGCTGGAGGCCTGATGACGGACCCGAAGGACCCGCACCACCGGCACGCCGACGTGCTGGAGATCAGCGGTCTTCGGGCCACCCTCGGCCGCGCCGCCCGGCTGCTGCTGGAGGCCGTCGTGGTCCCGACCGTGCTGCTCGCGGTCCTGCTGCACGTCATCGGTACGACCCGCAGCATCCTGGTCGCGGTCGGCTGGTGCGTCTGCGCGATCGCGTTCCGCTGGTTGGTCGACCGCCGGCTGCCCGGGACGCTGCTGCTGGGCTCGGCCGCCATCGCCGCCCGGGCCGCGTTCGCGCTGCTGTCCGGCAGTCTGCTGGTCTACCTGCTGCAGCCGGTGCTGGGCTCGGTCGTGATGGCGGTGCTGTTCCTGGGCAGCGCCGCGTTCGGCCGGCCCATCACGATGCGGCTGGCCCGGGACTTCGTGCACGTCCCGGCCCACATCCTCGACCGCCGCGGGGTGCGGCGGATGTTCACCGAGGTCGCGGTCATCTGGGGGGTGTCGCGGCTGATCGACGTCGCGATGAACCTCGGCTTCCTGCACCGCGGGGTGGACGCCGGGCTGTGGGCGCGCGGGCTGCTCAGCCCGCTGCTGACGGTGACCGCGGTCGCGGTGTGCACGGCCTGGGGCTGGCGTTCGCTGCGCCGCAACGGGATCCGGGTCCGGGTCACGGCCGGCGCGGCCTGACCGCATGCCGACGGGCCCGTACGCCGGGCGGGTGGTGCTCGTCACCGGGGCGTCCCGGGGCATCGGCGCGGCCGTCTGCGCGGCGCTGACCGAGCGCGGGGCCACGGTGCTGGCCGCCGGCCGGGACACGGCCGCGCTGGCCCGGGTGCCCTCGGCCTCGACCCTGGCCACCGACGTGGCCGACCCGGCCGCGGCCGATCTGCTCGTCGGGACCGCGCTGGGCCGCTACGGACGGCTGGACGCGGTGGTCGCCTCGGCCGGGCTGGGCTGGGCCGGCGACTTCGCCGCCATGGACCCGGCGAAGATCACCGAGCTGGTGGATGTGAACCTGCGGGCGCCGATCCTGCTGGCCCGGGCCGCGCTGCCGGCGCTGACCCGGCCCGGCGGCGCGCTGGTATTCCTGACCTCGATCGCCGGGCTGGTCGGCGTGCCAGGCGAGACCGTCTACTCCGTCACCAAGGCCGGGCTGGAGACCTTCGCCGAGCTGCTGCGCGAGGAGGCACCCGGCATCACGGTCGCGACCGTGGCGCCGGGCGCCGTCCGGACCGGCTTCTTCGACACCCGCGGGGTCCCGTACGAGCGGGCCTTCCCGCGGCCGATCCCGCCGGAGACGGTGGCGGCCGCGGTGCTGGCCGCGCTGGCCGGCGGACCGGCCCGGCAGGTCCGGCCGCGGTGGCTGGCCCTGCCGGCCCGGCTCTCGGCCACCGCCCCGCGCACCTACCGGGCGCTGGCCCGCCGGTTCAGCTGAGCACGCCGGCGGCGCGGATGGACTCGCGCAGGGAGCCCATGGTGGCCAGGACGGCGGTCGGCTCGTAGCCGCAGTGGGCCATGCAGTTGTCGCACCGCGGGTCCTTCCCCCGCCCGTACGCGGTCCAGTCGGTGGTCTCGATCAGCTCCTGGTACGTCTGCGCGTAGCCGTCGTCGAGCAGGTAGCAGGGCCGCTGCCAGCCCAGCAGCGAGTACGACGGGATGCCCCAGGGCGTGCACTCGAAGTCCCGCTTGCCCTCCAGGAAGTCCAGGAACAGCGGCGAGTGGTTCAGCCGCCACTTCTTCCGCCGGCCCTCCGAGAACGCCGCCTTGAACAGGGCCCGGGTCTGCTCGGTGCCGAGCCAGTGCTCCTGGTCCGGCGCCCGCTCGTACGCGTAGCCCGGGCTGATCTGCATGTTGTCCACGCCGAGGTCGTCGTTGAGGTAGTCGAGCAGCTCGATGACGTCCTGCGGGGTGTCGGTGTCGAAGAAGGTCGTGTTGGTCATGACCCGGAAGCCGCGGGCCTTGGCGTCCCGGATCGCGGCCACGGCCTGGTCGAACACGCCGACCTTGCGGACGGACGTGTCGTGCCGCTCCTGCAGCCCGTCGATGTGGACCATCCAGGCGAAGTTGCGGTGCGGGCTGAACTTGTCGATGTGCTTGGGCAGCAGCACCGCGTTCGTGCACAGGAAGACGATCTTGTTGCGGGCGAGCAGCTGGCGCACGATCTCGTCGATCTGCTTGTGCATGAGCGGCTCGCCGCCGGCGATCGACACCATCGGGG
>DATDKW010000157.1:0-2932 GCA_036519715.1 Mycobacteriales bacterium | reverse complement strand
CCCGACACCCGGACCCAGCCGCCCGAGACGGGGGCCGAGCGCCTGCTGCTCGACGGCTTCCTCGACTTCCACCGGGAGACCCTGCGGTGGAAGTGCGCCGGGCTGACCGACGAGCAGCTCGCGACCCGGTCGGTGCCCACGTCCGCGCTCGCACTGCTCGGCCTGCTCCGGCACATCACCGAGGTCGAGCGCTGGTGGTTCCTCCCGTTCGCCGGCGAGGTGGAGCCCGCGCCGATCTACTTCTCCGAGGCGAAGATCAACGACGACTTCGACGCACTGGACACGGTGCCGCCGGCCGACGTGCTGGCCCGCTGGGACGCCGAGGTCGACCGCGTCCGCGCGGTCGCCGCGTCCACCGACCTGGACGCCGAGTTCACCCGCCGCGACAAGCAGTTCTCGCTGCGCTGGGTCTACCTGCACATGATCGAGGAGTACGCGCGCCACAACGGCCACGCGGACCTGCTGCGGGAGGCGATCGACGGGGTGACGGGGGAGTGAGGGCCGACGAGCGCTTCGACCCGCCGTACCTGGGCGACGAGCGGGCCACGCTGGACGGCTTCCTGCAATACCACCGCGACACGCTGCTGTGGAAGTGCGCCGAGCTGACCCCGGAGCAGCTCGCGTCCCGGCCGCTGCCGACGACCGTGCTGTCCTTGCTCGGCCTGGTCCGCCACCTGGCCGACGTGGAGCGCAGCTGGTTCCGGCGCGGCTTCGCCGGCGAGGACGCGCCGCCGATCTTCTACGACCGCGACACCGACCCGGACGGCGACATCGTGCCGCCGCCGGGCGCCGACCCGGCCGCCGACTTCGCCGTCTACGCGGCCGAGGTCGAGGCGGCCCGGTCCGCGGTCCGCGGTCATGACCTGGACGAGACCTTCGTCAGCCGGCTGGACCGGACGATATCCCTGCGCTGGGTCTACGTGCACATGATCGAGGAGTACGCGCGGCACAACGGCCACGCCGACCTGCTGCGCGAGGCCATTGACGGCGCCACCGGCGAGTGAGCCTGCTGACCGTCGGGCACGGCACCGCGTCCCAGGAGTCGTTGACCGACCTGCTGCGCGGGGCCGGCGTCACGCTGCTCGTGGACGTGCGGACCGCGCCGGGGAGCCGGCGGCACCCCCACGTGGCCCGGGCCGAGCTGGAGCAGTGGCTGCCCGCGGCCGGGATCGGCTACCGGTGGGAGCAGGACCTGGGCGGGTTCCGACGCCCGGCGCCGGACTCGCCCGACGTGGTGTGGCGGGAGCCGATGTTCCGCGGCTACGCCGGCTGGATGCGGCAGGAGCCGTTCCAGGCCGCGCTGGAGCGGGTGCTCGCCGATGGGGACGGCACCGCGGTGATGTGCAGCGAGTCGGTGTGGTGGCGCTGCCACCGCCGGTTAATCGCGGACGCCGCTGTGCTGCTGCACGGCGTGCCGGTCGAGCACCTCATGCACGACGGCCGCCGGCAGCCGCACCGGCCGACCGAGGGCGCCCGGGTGACCCCGAACGGGATCGTCTACGACGACGGCGCGCTGCCGCTCTGAGCCTCGCTCACGTGGAAGTTGAACCGGTTGTGCCCGATCGCCAGGCGAAGGGTGACCCAGAACAGCACGGCCGCCTCCAGCCCGCGGGCGGCGGTCAGCGGGCCGACGTCCCGCACCGATTCCGCGGGCCAGCCGACCTGCCGCAGCAGTGTGGTCACCGTGACCTTGGCCGCGTCGTCGTCGCCGGCCACGAACACCTCGTGCGGACCGGGCACCAGCTCCGGGTGCACCATCACGTCGCCGTTCATCGTGTTGAGCGCCTTGACCACCCTTGTGTCCGGGTGCGCCCGCTGCAGCCGCTCGGCCGTGCTGTCGCCGTACGGGACGGTGAGGCCGGGCGGGAAGTTGCCGTCCAGGGCGTTGGACACGTCGAGCAGCACGGTGCCGGGGCCGGGGTCGGCCTGGGCCACCGCCCCGGTCGCGTGCGCGCCCGCGGTCGCGTTGACGACCAGCTCGGCGCCGGCCGCGGCCTGCCCGAAGTCGCCCGCGGAGCCGCCGTGCTCCCGGGCCCAGGCCGCGGCCTTCTCGTTGGCCGCGTCCCGCGCGCCCATGGTCACGTCGTGTCCGAGCTCCGCGAGCCTCGTCGCGATCGCCTGTCCCACCGGTCCGGTGCCCAGCACCCCGATCTTCATACCGGAGAAGTAGGGCTCGGCCCGGCCCGCGGTCAACCCCGGTTCGCCCTGGGCGGACGATGGGCGCCATGAGCGCACAGCGGGTTGCCGTGGTGACCGGCGGCGGGACCGGGATCGGGGCGGCCGCGGCCCGGGCCCTGGCCGCGGACGGCTGGACCGTGGTGGTGGCCGGCCGGCACCGGTCGTCCCTGGACGCGGTCGCGGCCGGCGCTCCCGGGCTGGATCCGGTGCCGGCGGACGTCACCGACGAGGACTCGGTCCGGTCCCTGTTCGCGACGACCGTGGACCGCCACGGCCGGGTTGACCTGCTGTTCAACAACGCCGGCCGGTCGGCCCCGCCGGTCGACCTGGACGCGCACGACCTGTCCACCTGGAACGCGGTGGTCGCGGTCAACCTGACCGGCGCCTTCCTGTGCACCCGGGAGGCGTTCGGGATCATGCGGCGCCAGGACCCGCAGGGCGGCCGGATCATCAACAACGGCTCCATCTCCGCCCATACGCCGCGGCCGCAGTCGATCGCGTACACGGCGACCAAGCACGCGATAACCGGACTGACCAAGTCGACCGCGCTGGACGGCCGCCGGTTCGGCATCGCCTGCGGGCAGATCGACATCGGCAACGCGGCGACCGAGCTGGCCGGCGGGTTCGCGGGAGGCACCGAGCAGGCCGACGGCAGCGTGCGACCCGAGCCGCTGATGGACGTCGCCGACGTCGCCCGGGCGGTCCGCTACATGGCCGGCCTGCCGCTGGACGCCAACGTGGCGACGATGACGGT
>DATDKW010000156.1:0-6409 GCA_036519715.1 Mycobacteriales bacterium | reverse complement strand
ACGGCCCCGACCGAGTGGACGGCCCGAGTCACCGCGTTCCTCGACCGGGCACTCGGAGTGACGGCTACCTAGTTGCTGGGGCGGCGCGGGGGGCGCTGGAGTGAGCATCGCCATGGCTCGCATCTCTGGAGGGGTCACGATCGACGCGCCGGTTGAAGACGTGTTCGATCTAGTCGCCGACGAGCGGAACGAGCCTAGGTACAACCCCCGGATCGTCCATGCCGAGAAGGTGAGTGAGGACCGGTCGGCAGGGGCTGTCGGCCGGGCAGAGCCGTAGGTCCCAGGAGCGAACGTCCCTGCCAGCTCGGCTCCTTCGGCCGTAGTGGGCCGCGGCCGGATGCGGTGTGCTGGGTGGAGGTTCTCCATCGCATCGCTACCGGGAGGGTCAACGATGAGTATCGACACGAGGCAGGCCACACCCCCGGCGGGAGAGGCCCCTTCCCGCCGGATGCGAGTGGTGGCGTGGGTGGTAGCGGCTCTGGTGGTGCTCGCCGCGGTGGGCGCCGGCGTGGCGCTGCTGGTGGCGGATCAGGATGGAGGTGGGCAGGGCGGCACGTCGCCGTCGGTGTCCGCACCGCCGTCCGCACCGCCGTCCGCACCGCCGTCCGCACCGACGTCCGCACCGCCGTCAGCGAGCGCCTCGGCGCCGGCCGAGGTGCCGGCGTTCGGGTTCCAGCCGCTGTGGCCGTTCGGCAGTGCCGCGGCTGCCGCCGCCTGGCAGCAGGAGTACCGGACCGGCGGGCACCAGCCGTGGCACCTCGACCCGGCCGCCACCGCGCTGGCGTTTGCCCGCGGCCACCTCGGCTACACCGAGCTCGACCGCACGACCAGCCGGACCGTGGTCGGCTCCCAGGCGTGGATCGGCGTGGGTGCCACGCTGCCGAACGGCACCGCCGGCACGGCCGCCGTCGTCCACCTCGCCCGGATCGGGACCGGCCGGGACGCCCCATGGGAGGTCGTCGGAACCCGCGACAGCACGCTGACCCTGACCACTCCGGCGTACGGGTCGAGCGTGTCGTCGCCGGTTACCGTGGGCGGCCGGGTCACGGGGGTGGACGAGAGCCTGGTCGTGCAGGTCCGGTCGCTGACCGGCGGCCTGCTCGCCCGCTCGGCCCCGATGCCCGCCGGCGGCCAGCGGACACCCTGGTCGGTGCCGGTCAGCTTCACCGCACCGCGCGGCACCGTGCTCACCATCGCGGTCTCCACCGGGGGCCACGCAGCGGCGGTGGAGCGCTTCACGGTGACCGGGGTGCGGGTGGCCGGCGGACCCACGCCGATCCTGGCTGACGGCCGGTACGCGGTGCGCATCACCGGCGTCGACCCGGCTGCCCGCCGGATCACCGTCGACGTCCTTCAGATCTTCTTCGGCGCCGACGCTGCCCGGGCGGCCCAGGAGGACGGAGCCGCCGAGGTCCCGCCGCCCAACGACGTCTGGATCCGCAACACCAACTCGCAGCTGCGGACCCTGCCGGTGGCCCAGGACGCTCCGATCACGGTCAACGTGCACGGCGCGGCGCAGTCCGGCAGCGCGACCCGGGACATCCCATGGACCCTGGCCCAGCTCGACGCGGCGAGCCACCCCTCCTACGGCGTGTTCTGGGTGACCGTCCGCAGCGGCAAGGTCTTCCGCATCGCGGAGCAGTACCTGCCCTGAACGCTCACGTTGCACAGGCGCGCCGGGCCCGATCGGTGGGGGGCCGGCGCGCCGCCCCCGCGTCACCGCGCTCCGGGTACGGGCGACCATGCCGGACCTCCCGCCCAGGGGGCGCGGCATCCATCAGGGTCAACACGCCGCCAGTCTGAGGCGGTGTACCACGCCGAGCACGCAGGACCTTTGGCCCTGTCAGCCGGGACCTCGGCCCGTTTCGGCGACCCCTGCCGGCCGCGATGGTCGAGCTGTCGTACTCGGAGGAGGAGCCACGAAGCGCGAGCACATGCCGGTCGATGCGGTCGCTTCTCCTACCGGTGAGGAGGTCGGCCGCGGCGGATCGGCTAGAAGGAGGGGTTGCGATGATGTGGATTGACCATGACGTGAGCGGCTGGGGATACGCCGGGATGGCGATCAGCATGATGGTCTTCTGGGGTCTGGTCATCGCGGGCATCGTCATCTTGGTTCGCTACCTGGGCCGGTCGGATCTGCCGGGAGGCGGGCGGCCGGTGGACCGGCCGCCGTCGCCGGAGCAGGTGCTGGCGGAGCGGTTCGCCCGCGGGGAGATCGACGAGGAGGAGTACCGCAGGCGGCTGGAGACCCTGCGGGCTGCCGGGAGCACGGCAACCAGGACCTGATCGGACCGGTTCCGCGCGGAGCCGTGTCGGAAACCGGGACGTCGGTGCACTCGTCCGCAGCCTCGTCGACCGCCTCCCGAGCGACCTCGGTGGCGTAGCGGCGAACGAGCTGCGGGCTGGTCCAGAGCACGGGATGGCCGCGCGCGTCCTCGGTCGCGACACAGCAGACGCAGAGTCCGGCACCCCTCCCCGACCGCCCAGCGCACGGCCAGCAGGCTCGGCCCGCTCCCGTCGACACCGACCCGGGCCCTTGGCCTCTAACGCCCGGCCGGGTGGAACTCAGACCATGGAGAGATGGACAGGGAGGTGAGCGCCGTGACCCATGTGACGCCCGACCAACGGACTATCACGGTCGGCCAGCTGCGTGCGCTGCTGGAGACGCTACCGCGCGAGACGCCGCTGCTCGTCGGCATCCGGGACAGGCATCACTTCAACACCCTGCTCGGGGACCTGGCGGTGACCGGGGCAGCGATCCTGCCGTCCGGCAGCGGTCGAGCGCTCACACTCGACGTCGAGAAGCTGAGCTGAGCCGGAGGCCCGGGAGTTTCCTGCGGGGGCGCGGCGGGGCAGGATGTCGCCCGTGTACGAAGTAGAGGTGCCACGCCGACCCCTTGCGGCGCTCGCCGGCGTGCTCACCGCCGAGCAGGCCGACGGCTTGCGGGCGGTCGCGGCCAGCAGCGCCGCGGCACTGTCCGGCCGCACGGTCTGGAACGTCAACTCCACCGCGACCGGCGGCGGGGTGGCCGAGATGCTGCGCTCGCTGTTGGGCTACGTGCACGATGCCGGCGTCCGCAGCCGCTGGCTCGTCCTGTCCGGTGACCCGCTCTTCTTCGCGCTGACCAAGCGGCTGCACAATGCGATCCACGGAGCTGATCACGCCCCCGCCCCGACCGACTCCGACCGCGCGCACTACGAGGAGGTGCTGGCCGGGAGGAATCTTCCGGCCCTGCTGGATCTCGTCGGCCCGCGCGACGTGGTGATCCTGCACGACCCGCAGGCAGCTGGCCTCGTCGTACCGCTGCGAAAAGCCGGCATTCCTGTCATCTGGCGCTGCCACATCGGTCGGGACACCCCGAACGCCACGTCCGAGGCGGCCTGGGACTTCCTCCGCCCGTACGTGGAGCCGGTGGACGCCGCCGTCTTCTCCCGCCGCCAGTACGCGCCGGCCTGGTTGGCGCCCGATCGAATCAGTGTGATCCCGCCGTCGATCGACCCGCTGTCGGAGAAGAACCGGCCGATCGATCCCGCGGAGCGCCTGCGGATCCTGCTGGGGGCCGGCCTGCTCGCCGACGACGACACGGCGAGGCGCACCGACGCCATGGGGAACACGTCCCCGGCGCCGGCGGACGCGCGGCTGGTCGTGCAGGTGAGCCGGTGGGACCGGCTCAAGGACATGCCCGGAGTCATCGCCGGCTTCGCGAAGGCGGACGTTCCCGACGACGTCCACCTGATGCTGGTCGGGCCGGACGTGACCGGCGTGGTTGACGATCCCGAGGGCGGCGAGGTTCTGGCCCAGTGCCTGGCGACCTGGCAGCAGCTCCCCGGCCCGCTTCGGGACCGCGTCCACCTCGCGAGCGTGCCGATGGCGGACACCGAGCAGAACGCCAGGATTGTCAACGCGATCCAGCGGCACGCGGCCGCCGTCGCGCAGAAGAGCCTGGCCGAGGGCTTCGGGCTCACCGTCGCCGAGGCCATGTGGAAGTCCCGACCGGTCGTCGCCTCCGATGTCGGCGGCATCCAGGACCAGATCCACGACGGCCACGACGGGCTGCTCATCACGGAGCCGCGCGACCTCGACGCCTTCGGCGACGCGGTCGCCCGGCTGCTCGCCGATCCGGCACTCGCCCAACGGCTCGGCGACACCGCGCACGAGACGGTCCGCACGCGGTTCCTCGGCGACCGGCACCTGGAGCAATACGCGGCGCTCCTGCAGTCGGTGCTCGCCTGAACGGGACGCGCTCCCCCGCGTGGTGATCGCGGAGCTCCTGTCCACGAACGGCTACAGCTCGCCGCTGTGGGTGTTGATGGTGTGCAGAGCCTTCCCGGTCGGGACGTCAGGCCGGAAGGTCGACCGGCCAGCCGCTACAGGCAACCGAGGATCGGGAGGCGACATGGCGGCTCGGCCCGTGCCCGTCCCGGCCGGCTCAGGCTCGCCCGACTTGGCCCGGCAGAACCCGCGCCGGCCATGGGAGAGCGGTCGGCGCCGGCAGCCGGGATGATCACCACCCAGGCGCCGAGCCTCCGGCCGGCGCCGCGTCACAGCGGTCGAGCGATCCCGTCACATCCCGGCCGGCGCACCTTGTTGTTGAGGCGGGGGTGTTCCTCGGCGCGGCCGGGCTGTCCGAGCCCGGGTCCGAGCCCATCGCCCGCCGGGTCGCGCCCGTCGCTGCCGGAAGGGCCTTGGCCACCGGGCGCCATCCTCGCTCGCGATCCGGCCCTCGTCGCGGCGCCGACCCTGAGCGCGACCGTGGCGGCCACCTCGTGCCCGACCGCATCGGCCGGCGTACACCACTACGCACCCGGCGCCGGCAAGACGGTCGCGCTCACCTTCGATGACGGGCCCGGGGTGACGACGGCGGCGATCCTGTCCATCCTGCAGCGCTACGGGGTGCCGGCGACCTTCTTCAACGTTGGCGTCAATGCTTCGGTCCGCCCGACGCTGGTGCGGTCCGAGGTGGTGGCCGGTCACGTCGTGGGCAACCACACGTGGGACCACCCGGAGATGCCGACCCTGAGCACGACCGGCCAGGCCGCGGAGATGGACCAGGCCACCGCCCTGCAGAGGAGCCAGATCGCGGTCTCGCCCTGCGTGTTCCGGCCGCCGTACGGGGAGTACAACAGCACGACGCTCGCTCTCGGGCAGCAGCGCGGCATGACCGTATGGAACTGGTCGGTCGACACCGAGGACTGGAAGGCGGGCACGTCGACGTCGTCGACCTGGGTCGACCGGATCGTCTCGCGCGCCATCGCCGGGGGCAGCCAGTCACACCCGGTCGTCCTCATGCATAACCCGCCGGCCGGCATACCGGCCAACGTCTCCGCGCTGCCCCGGATCATCGAGTACTACGGCTCGCACGGCTACCGGTTCGTGGACCTGCTCGGCGGGACGCAAAGGCGGGCCCCCACGCCCGGGGCCGCGACCACCTCGGTCGGGCTGCACGTCGTCACGCGGGGCTCGTCCGCCGACGTCGTCGAGCGGACATTGCGCCGGACAACCTGGAGTGGCTCGTCCTCGCTGGGCGGGTCCGTCGTCGGCGGCCCAGCTGCGGCCGCGCTCGGGCCCGCGTCGACGGCGGTGGTCGCGGCCGGCAACAACAACGCGGTCTACCGCAATACGGTCACCGACGCCGGCGTCACGACCGGCTGGACCAGCCTCGGGGGCGTCACGACCACCCGGCCCGGCATCACGGTCGCGCCGAACGGGGTGGAGAGCATCGTCGTCCGCGGCGGCACCGGACAGGTCTACATCAAGCAGCGGGTGGGCGGCCAGTGGAGCGGTTGGGTAGGGCTGGGCGGACTCCTCACACCGTTCGCTCCGGCTGTCGCCGTCACGACCAGCGGGGTGCTCACTGTGGCGGCCGTCGCCGGCGACCGCGCCATGTGGGTGAAGCACCGGTCCGCGTCCGGCGCGTGGACGGGCTGGTCCAGGGTCGGCGGCAGTATCACGTCCGACATCGCGCTCTCCCCCACCGCGGACGGCACCCGACTCGTCGCCGTCGTCCGCGGCGGCCAGAACGGCTACGTCGCGATCGGCAACGCCGACGGAACCTCCTGGTCCGGCTGGCAGAACATCGGCGGCGGCCTGTCCTCGGGGCCGGCCGCGACGGTCAACGGGTCTGCCCTGGAGGTGTTGGTGATCGGCGGCGACCGCATCTACCGCAACACCGCCATCGACGGGACCTCCGTCACGGGATGGACGGGCTGGCGGTCCCTCCCCTGACAGGCTACGACACCGCTGCCCACGCACTCGGAGTTCGCTACGGCTAGTGTCGTGTCGCAGTAGTCCTGTTGGTATAGATGGCGGGACAATGGCGCGTGGCCAATCGGGTTCGGACGCTGCTGCTGACTGATGATCAGCGGGCCGTGCTGCTGAGACAGAGCAGGTCGAAGGGGTCGCCGGCGC
>DATDKW010000155.1:0-6903 GCA_036519715.1 Mycobacteriales bacterium | reverse complement strand
CGGCTCCGCCGGGCCCCGGTCCTTCTGCCGGATCGGATCGGGGCGGGGCCGGGCGGCCCCGCCCCGATCAGGTCGGCGGTGGGCCGGCTGCTGACGGCCCCCGCTCCCCGCTCAGACCGGTGGCGGGGCCGCGCCGGTCATGATCGCGACGGCGTCGGACATCGAGTGCGACTCCGGCGTCACCACCGCCACCCGCCGCCCCAGCCGCTGGATGTGGATGCGGTCGGCCACCTCGTACACGTGCGGCATGTTGTGGCTGATGAGGATCACCGGCAGGCCGCGGTCGCGGACGTCCCGGATCAGCTGCAGCACCCGGTTGCCCTCCTTGACCCCGAGCGCGGCCGTGGGCTCGTCCAGGATCACCACCTTGCTGCCGAACGCGGCCGACCGGGCCACGGCGACGCCCTGCCGCTGGCCGCCGGACAGGCTCTCCACCGCCTGGCCGATGTTCTGCAGGGTCGCGATGCCGAGCTCGGACATGTGCCGTTGGGCCTCCGACCGCATGTGCTTGCGGTCCAGCATCCGGAAGATCGAACCCAGCGGGCCGGGCTTGCGCTCCTCCCGGCCCAGAAACAGGTTGTCGGCGATGTCGAGGCCGGGGGCGACGGCCAGGGTCTGGTAGACGGTCTCGATGCCGGCCGACCGGGCGTCCATCGGGGTGCGGAAGTGCACCGGCTGCCCGTCCAGCTCGATCTCGCCCTCGTCCGGCACCAGCGCCCCCGACAGCGCCTTGATCAGGCTGGACTTGCCGGCGCCGTTGTCGCCGATCACGGCCAGGATCTCGCCCGGGTAGAGCTCCAGGTCGCTGCCGTCGATGGCGACCACCCGGCCGTAGCGCTTGGTCAGCCCCTTGGCCCGCAGGACCGGGGTCAGCGTGGTGGTCATGCCTTCACCTTCCGGATCCACTGGTCGATGGCCACCGCGATGAGCACCAGCAGGCCGATCGCGGTGCCCTGCCAGACCACCTGCACGCCGGCCAGCTGCAGGCCGTTGCGGAAGACGCCGACGATGAGGGCCCCGATCAAGGTGCCGGCCACCGCCCCGCGCCCGCCGAACAGGCTGGTGCCGCCGAGCACGACCGCGGTGATGGAGTCGAGGTTGTACTCGGTGCCGATGTTGGGGCTGGCCGCCGCCAGCCGGCCGATCAGCACCCAGGCCGCGATGCCGTAGAGCAGGCCGGCCACGGTGTAGACGCTGAGCAGCACCCGGTCGGTCCGGATGCCGGCCAGCCGGGCGGCCTCGATGTCGTCGCCGGTGGCGTACACGTGCTTGCCCCAGGCCGTACGGGTCAGCGCGTAGGCGAAGAAGGCGAACAGCAGCAGCATGATGATCGACCCGTACGTCAGCCGGAAGCCGCCGAGGTCGATGTCCTTGCCGGTCCAGGTGAGGATCGACGGCATGTCCGCGCCGCGGATGGTCTCGCTCTTGGACACCACCGAGTTCAGCGAGAAGAACACGCTCAGCGTGCCCAGCGTGACGATGAACGGGGGCAGGTTGAACCGGGTCACCAGCAGCCCGTTGGCCGCGCCCATGGCCAGGCCGAGGCCGAAGCCGATCAGCACCGCCAGTGGGCCGGGCACGCCGCCGTCGGTGGCCATCTTGGCCATCAGGATCGAGGAGAAGACCGCGATCGCGCCGACCGACAGGTCGATGCCGGCGGTCAGGATGATGAGCGTCTGCCCCAGCGCCAGCAGCGCGATGACCGTGACCTGGGCCAGCACCAGTGACATGTTGGCCGCGGTGAGGAAGCGGCCGGACAGGATGAAGAAGACCAGCAGGGCCAGCACCAGGACCGCGAGCGGTCCCAGGGTGGGCCGGGCGTGCAGCACGGCCTGGATGCGGCGGCCGATCGAGTCGCCGCGGTGGTCGTCGAAGCCGTGCGCGGGGCCGGACCGGGTCGCGGTCGCGGTGCCGCCGGGGGTGGGCTCGTCCGCGGCCGTCTGTCCTGACCGGGTGGGTTCGGTGTCGGTCATGGCTCAGCCCCAGCAGTTCTCGGTGCCGAAGGTGGTGTCCTTGGACTCGACGCCGCTCTGCGCGGAGTCGGTGATCAGCGTGACCCCGGTGTCGGTGAAGGTCTTGCCCGAGGTCGCCTCCGGCTTGGCGCCGTCCTTGGCGAACGCGGCCACGGCCTGCACACCCTGCTGGGCCATCTTCAGCGGGTACTGCTGGGAGGTGGCGCCGATGATGCCGGCCTTGACGTTCTTCACCCCGTCGCAGCCGCCGTCGACGGAGACGATGGTGACCTGCTTCTCCTTGCCGGCCGCCTTGATCGCCTGGTACGCACCGGCCGCCGCCGGCTCGTTGATCGTGTAGACCAGGTTGATCGACGGGTCCTTCTGCAGCAGGTTCTCCATCGCCGTCCGGCCCCCGTCCTCGGCGCCGTCGGTGACGTCGTGGCCGACGATGCGGGCGTCCGACTCGTCGCCGATCCGGTTCTTGTCCTTCACGTCGATCCCGAAGCCCTGCAGGAAGCCCTGGTCGCGGCCGACGTCCACGGACACCTGGTTGGCGTTGAGGTCCAGCATCGCGATCTTCGCCGGGGTGCTGCCGAACTTGGCCTTGGCCCACTGCCCGATGAGCAGGCCGGCCTGGAAGTTGTCGGTGGCGAAGGTGGCGTCGACGGCGCTGGCCGGGTCGGTCGGGGTGTCCAGCGCGATCACCAGCATGCCGGCCTGCCGGGCCTTGTCGATCGAGGGCACGATGGCCTTGGAGTCGTTGGGCGTGATGAGGAAGCCCTTGGCGCCGGCCGAGATGAGGTTCTCGATCGCCTGCACCTGCGACTCGTTGTCGCCGTCCTGCTTGCCGGCGTACGTCTGGAGCTTGACGCCGCTCTGGCTGGCGGCGGACTGGGCGCCCTGCTTCATCTTCACGAAGAACGGGTTGGTGTCGGTCTTCGTGATCAGGCCGACGATCGTGTCGCCACCACCCCCGCCCCCGCCCCCGGAGGCGTCCGAGCTCCCGGAGTCCCGGTTGCAGGCGGCCAGCCCGGCCGTCGCGAGCAGGACGGTGACCATCACGCCGACGCGGCGGCGGATCACTGCTGATCTGTTCATGAACACTCCGTTTCGGCACAGACAACGTTGTCAACGACTGTCCGCCAAGGTCGCCCTTGTTACAAGGGCTTCGTGCGGTCGAGTTCTGTAACGATGAGGTAACGGCGGGCAGGTCGTGGACAACGTTGTCCACAAGGATGGGATCGTCTCCCTGGACAGCAGGGGCTGCCGGCGTCAGGACGTCGGTCGGGAGGAGGGCCGCGCGCCATGGCGGATGTCACGGACACCTCGCCTCCCAGCGGTCGGCGGCCGACCTTGCGGGATGTAGCAGCACGTGCACAAGTGAGCTTCAAGACCGTGTCGCGGGTTGTCAACAACGAACCCGGGGTCTCGCCCGTCCTGGCCGCCCGGGTGCGCACGGCCATCGACGAGCTGCGGTTCGAGCCCAACGCGGGCGCGCGCAGCCTCCGGCGCAGCGACGGCCGGACGGCGTCCATCGGCCTGCTGCTGGAGGACGTGGCCAACCCGTACGCGGCCTCGGTGCAGCGGGCGGTCGAGGACGAGGCCCGACCCCGGGGGGTGATGGTCTTCTCCGGCAGCCTGGACGAGGACCCGACCCGGGAGCGGGAGCTGGTCCGCGCGTTCACGGCGCGCCGGGCCGACGGCCTGCTGCTGATGCCGGCCAGCGCCGACCAGGGCTACCTGGAGCGCGAGCTGCGGGCCGGCACGGCGATCGTGTGCATCGACCGCGAGGCCCGCGGCCTGGCCGTCGACTCGGTGATCACGACCAACATGGCCGGCGCGGCCGAGGCGACCCGGCACCTGGCCGCGGCCGGCCACCGCCGGATCGCCTACCTCGGCGACCGGCCCGGCATCCCCACCGCGGAGCAGCGCTACCAGGGCTACCGCTCGGCCCTGGAGGGGCTCGGCATCCCGGTGGACCCCGCCCTCGTCGTCCAGGGCCCGCACGACGTGGCCAGCGCGGACGGGACGGCGACCGCGCTGCTGACCGGCCCGACCCCGCCCACCGCCCTGTTCGCCGCGCAGAACCTCATCACCATCGGTGCCATCACCGCGCTGCGCCGGCTGGGGCTGGAGCGGCGGGTCGCGGTGGTCGGGTTCGACGACTTCCCGATGGCCGACCTGCTGGCGCCGGCCGTGACCGTGGTGGCCCAGGACCCGGCCGCGATCGGCCGGCTGGCGGCGAAGCTGCTGTTCGCCCGGATCGACGGGGTGGCCGGGACACCGACCACGCACGTGGTGCCGAGCACGCTGATCCGGCGTGGGTCAGGGGAGATACCTGCGGCCTGAGCTGGGTCGCTGACGTCCATGAGTGCACCGTGACGCGTGTGCGTACACACGGCGGTGTACGGTCGGGCGGTGACCAGGACGAACATCGACATCGACGACGATCTGGTCGCCCGGGTCATGCGGCGGTTCAACCTGCCGTCGAAGCGGGCGGCGGTCGACCTGGCCCTGCGACGGCTGCTGGGCGAGCCGATGACGCGGGACGAGATCCTGGCCCTGCAGGGCGTCGGCTGGAGCGGGGACGCCGAGGCGGCCCGGCGGGCGGAGCACGGCGAGCTCGGATGATCCTCGTCGACACCTCCGCCTGGACGGAATACCTGCGCGGCACCGGATCGGGGGCGCACTTCCGGCTGCGGGAACTGCTCGCCGCCGACGCCGTGCTCGGCACCACCGACGTGGTGCACATGGAGCTGCTGGCCGGGTCCCGGACCGAGACCGACGACCTGCAGCTGCGCCGGATGCTGGCGGCGATGGAGCACATCCCGGTCGACCCGATGGACTGGGAGACGGCGGCCCGGCTGCACCGGACCTGCCAGCGCAACGGGGAGCAGGTCTGGGCCCTGACCGACTGCCTGGTGGCGGCGGTGGCGATCCGGGTCGGCGCCCCGGTGCTGGCCCACGACCGCGACTTCGTCCTGCTGGCCCGCTACACCGACCTCGAGCTGGCCTGAGCGGTCGCGCCGAGCCGCCGGCATCGGCGGGCGGCGGGTGCCGGCCCTACGCCCGATCGCCGGCCAGGGTGGCGAGGGCGGCCTCGTGCAGCAGCCCGTTGGTGGTGAGGGCGGAGCCGCCGGCCGGGCCGCGGGTGCCGCGCAGGTCGGTGAGGCGGCCGCCGGCCTCCTCGACCAGGACGGCCAGCGCGGCCAGGTCCCAGAGCGAGACCTCGGGCTCGGTGGCCACGTCGAGCACGCCCTCCGCGACCATCGCGTGCTGCCAGAAGTCGCCGTAGCCGCGGCTGCGCCAGACCTGCCCGGCCAGCGCGTCCAGCCCGGCCCGCCCGGCCGGCGCCCCCTCCCACTCGCCGGCCGTGTACGACAGGCTGGCGTCGGCCAGCGCCCCGACCCCGGACACGTGCAGGTGTCGCGGTTCCCCGCCGAACACCGACAGCCACGCCCCCTGCCCGCGCGAGGCCCACCACCGCCGGCCCAGCGCGGGCGCGCTGACCACCCCGACGTAGACCTCGTCCGCCTCCATCAGCGCGATCAGCGTCGCCCAGACCGGCACCCCGCGGACGAAGTTCTTGGTCCCGTCGATGGGGTCCACGATCCAGCGCCGGGCGCCGGCCCCGCTGGTGCCGTACTCCTCGCCCAGGACCGAGTCGCCGGGCCGGCGGTGGGTGAGCAGGTCCCGGACCGCCCGCTCGACCGCCTGGTCGGCGTCGGTCACCGGGGTGGCGTCCGGCTTGGTCTCCACCCGCAGGTCCAGCGCTCCGAACCGGCTCATGCTGATCGCGTCGGCGGCGTCGGCCAGCACCCGGGCCAGGGACAGATCGTCGTCCGGGCCGGGGAAGTCCTGGGACTCGGTCACGGCCGGCACGTTACCGTCGCGGCCGTGAGCCGAACGTCCAGTGGTGTGGTGGGCCTCCTGGCCGAGTCCGACCGGTTGCAGGTGGTGTCCGCGCTGGCGCTGGGCGCGACCACGATCGCCGAGGTCGCCGAGGCGACCGGCCTGGATCCGCGGGTGGTCGTGTCCGCCCTGCGCCGGCTGGAGCGGGGCGGGCTCGTGACCCGGGAAAAGGACCAGCTGACCCTGCACGCCGAGCGGTTCCGGGAGGCGGCCCGGGAGGCCGCGCCGGCCGACCCGGCCGAGCCGCTGTCGGCCGACCCGGCCACCGACGCGGTGCTGCGCGCGTTCACCCGGGACGGCCAGATCACCGCCTTCCCGGTGGCCCAGGGCCGGCGCCGGCTGCTGCTGGAGCACGTGGCCGCGGTGTTCGAGCCGGGCGTCCGCTATCCGGAGAAGGAGGTCAACGCGATCCTCCGGGCCTGGTACGCCGACTACGCCGCGCTGCGCCGCTACCTGGTCGACGCGCTGCTGCTGGAACGCGCGGACGGGATGTACTGGCGGATCGGCGGGCCGGTCGCGCTCGACCCGTCGCCGGAGCCGGAGGCCGAGCCGGTGGTGCGGTTCCAGCGGGTGGCCGCGTACGGGATCGCCCGGGACGGCGACCTGGTGCTGCTGTCCCGGCTGTCCCGCAGCCCGCACCAGGGCCGGTGGACGCTGCCCGGCGGCGGCCTCGACTTCGGCGAGCGGCCGGCCGACGCCGTCGTCCGCGAGGTCTACGAGGAGACCGGCCTGCACGTGCGGGTGGAGGAGCTGCTCGACGCCGACGCCGAGCTGTGGACCTTCACCAAGGAGGACGGCCCGCGGGAGGCGCACGCGGTCCGGTTCGTCTACCGGGTCACCGTGGTCGGCGGCACCCTGGGCGTGGTCGAGGTCGACGGCTCCACCGACGACGCCCGCTGGTGGCCGATGTCGGACCTGCCCGAGCTGACCCCGATGGCCGGCCGCATGCTCCGCACCGGCCGGGTCAACCCCTAACCGCCCTTGGCCTCACCGCCCTTGGCCTCCAGGAGGCGGCGGAAGGACGCCAGCCGGCCCG
>DATDKW010000154.1:0-5204 GCA_036519715.1 Mycobacteriales bacterium | reverse complement strand
CGGCGTCGCGGGCGCGCGCCAGCACCGGCGAGTCGGCGGGCAGCGTAAGGCGGCCGTCGACGACGGCCCGGCCGGAGCCGGACCGCACCCGCGCGGGGTCGGCGCGGCCGCCGAAGAGCAGGTGGAGGCCGGTGACGACGGTCAGGCCGGGGCCGAGCTCCAGGGTGACGTCCTCGATGACCCCGAGGCCCCGGATGCGGATCTCGGACAGCACGGCAGCGAGCGTAACGACTCAGCGCGGGTTCGCGCGGAAGCCGTCCACCGGCAGGCCGAATTTCGCGACGAGGCGCTCGGTGAACGGCCGGCGGGCGATCCGCGCGATCCGCACCGGCTCCGCGCCGCGGCGGACCTCGACCTGCCCGCCGGGCGGGACCGACGCCGTACGCCGGCCGTCGCAGCCGAGGATCCCGTCGTGCCCGCTGTCGTCGACCGTGATCGCGATCGTGGAGTCCGGGGCGATCACCAGCGGCCGGGCGAACAGCGCGTGCGCCGAGGTCGGCACCACCAGCAGCGCCTGCACCTCCGGCCAGACCACCGGCCCGCCGGAGGAGAACGCGTACGCGGTGGAGCCGGTCGGGCTGGCACACACCACGCCGTCGCAGCCGAAGCTGGTCAGCGGCCGGCCGTCGATGTCGAGGACGATCTCGAGCATCCGCTCGCGCTTCGTCTTCTCCACCGAGGCCTCGTTGAGCGCCCAGTCCCCGGCCACCACCTTCCCGTCGACGCTGACCTCGACGTCCAGGGTGAGCCGCTCCTCCACCCGGTACGAGCGCTCGACGATGTGCCTGACCGTGTCCGGCAGCGCCTCCGGCTCGGTCTCGGCCAGGAAACCGACCCGGCCCAGGTTGACCCCGACCAGCGGCGCCCGGCACGGGCGGGCCAGCTCGGCCGCGCGCAGGAACGTGCCGTCCCCGCCCAGCACCAGCACGACCTCGCAGCCGGCGGCGGCGGTCTCGTCCGGCGGCACCGTCTTGACGTCGGTGACACCCAGGTCGGCCGCCTCCTCCTCCAGCATCCGGACCTCGAACCCGGCCGACGCCAGCAGCTCGCCGACCTGGCGCGAGCGGTCGACCATGTCCGACCGGCCGGTGTGCGTCACCAGCAGCGCGTTCCTGCTCATGGGGCCACAACCCTCGCTATCTCTGCCGGGTCCGCCGGAGGTGCGTCCCGGCGGAGCCAGAGGAAGAACTCGACATTGCCGGCCGGGCCGGGCAGCGGGCTCCGGGCCATGCCGCGGGTGCCCAGACCCAGCTCGTACGCGCGGTCGGCGACCTTGCGGATCGCCTGCCCGCGCAGCTCCGGGTCGCGGACCACGCCCTTGGCCCCGACCAGCTCCTTGCCCACCTCGAACTGCGGCTTCACCATCGGCAGCAGGTCGGAGGTGGTGCACGCGGCCAGCGCCGGCAGCACCAGGGTCAGCGGGATGAACGACAGGTCGGCCACGGTCAGCTCCACCGGCCCGCCGATCTGCTCCGGGGTCAGCTCCCGGACGTTGGTCCGGTCGTGCACGGTCACCCGCGGGTCGGTACGGAGGTTCCAGGCCAGCTGGCCGTAGCCGACGTCGACCGCGACCACCTCCCGGGCGCCCCGGCGCAGCAGCACGTCGGTGAACCCGCCGGTGGACGCGCCGGCGTCCAGCACCCGGCGGCCCTCCACCGGGACCGGCAGCGCGTCCAGCGCGCCGGCCAGCTTGTGGCCGCCGCGGGAGGCGTAGTCCGGGTCGTCGCTGCGCTCCTCGACCAGCACCGGGGTGTCCGGCTCGACCGCGGTGGCCGGTTTGGTCGCCGTCGCGCCCGCCACCCGGACCCGGCCGGCGTGCACCAGCTCCGCCGCCTGCTCCCGGGACCGGGCCAGGCCCCGGCGTACGAGCTCGGCGTCGAGCCGCGCGCGACGGACCACTGACCTAGACGCCGTCGATGGCGGCCAGGGCCTCGGACAGCTCGCCGTGCAGGGCGTCGTACCGGGCGACGTGCTCGCCGACCGGCAGGGTGTCGAGGTCGGCCAGTCCCGCGACGGAGGCCTCCAGCAGCGCCACGGTGCCGGCCGCGCTCCCGGTCAGGGCCTGGGCGCCCGGGGTGCCCGGGGGCGGCGGGACGGGCGGGGCCGGCGGCGTGGCCGGGCCGCCGGGGGGCGGGCCGGGCACGGGCGGGCGACCGCCCGGCGGCGGACCCGGTCGCGAACCGGGCCGGGGCCCTGGCGTCGGCCCCGGCGTCGGTCCCGGGGTCGGCACCGGGGGCACGGAGGGCTGGCTGGAGCCCGGCGCGCCCGGCCGCGGCGCACCGGCTTCGGCCGGCGCGGAACCGCTCGGCAGTCCGGGCCGCAGGCCCGGGATAGGCGCACTCACGGCGACCACGCTACGGCATCGGGCCGGTGGGGTACGGTCCCGCCGCAGGCTCGGACAGGACGGGGATCAGGAGGGATCGGCAGTGGCCACGGTCGAGGAGTGCGAGGCCGCCATGCACAAGCTGGCGGACCGGCTGAGGTCGCCCGACGGGGCGGAGGCCCGGGGCAAGATGATCGACCGCTCGATCAGCTGCCACCTGCGCGACCTCGACGTCACGTTCGCCGGGCAGCTGCGCGGCGGGGAGATCACCGGCATCCACCAGGTTCCGGGGCCCGACGGCCAGATCAAGCTCGCGCTGACCAGCGACGACCTGATCGCCCTGGTCGACGGTGAGCTCAACTTCGCCAAGGCCTGGGCCTCGGGCCGCCTCAAGGTCGACGCCAACGTCTTCGACCTGCTGAAGCTGCGCAGCTTCCTCTAGAGGCCCAGCCGCTGCGCGGTCTCGGTGGCGGCCGGCCCGTCCGGGGTGACGGTGTTGCCGCCACCGGACCAGGCCGCCGCGCACAGCGCCCGCAGCGCGTCCAGGTCGTCGCCGGCGCCGGACAGCCGCCCGTCCGGCGACACCGTCCACCCGCCGCAGCTCCAGGCCTCGCCGTTGCGTCCCGGCGCCGGCTGCGGCTCCAGCAGCCCCGCCACCGACCGGGCCACGTACGTCGGCCGCTGGTCCGGGACCGCCGCCAGCAGGTCGGCCGCCGTCGTCACGCCGGTGAGCACCAGCATGCTGTCGCACCCGACCCGACCGGCACCCTCGATGTCGGTGTCCAGCCGGTCGCCGACCACGATCGGCTTCCTCGCCCCGCTGCGCTGCACCGACTCCCGGTGCATGGCCGGGTCGGGCTTGCCGGTGGAGGTCGGGGTGACGCCGGTGGTGGCCTGGACCACGCCGACCAGCGACCCGTTGCCGGGCAACGGCCCCCGGGCGGACGGGACGGTGGAGTCCAGGTTGGTGGCCACGTGCCAGGCGCCGTTGCGGACCGCGACCGTCGCCTCGGCCAGGTCCTTCCACCCGACGTTCGGCCCGTATCCCTGCACGACCGCGGCCGGCTCGTCGTCGGCCGAGTCGACCAGCGTGAAGCCGCGCTCGCGGGCCGCCTCGATCAGCCCGGTCGTGCCGACGACCAGCACCTTCGCGCCGGCCGGGAGCTTGTCGGCGAGCACGTGGCAGGCCGCCTGGGCCGACGTGGTGACCTCGTCCGGGGTCGCGGCCACCCCCATGCCGGAGAGCATGCCGGCGACCGCGGCCGGCGTCCGGGACGCGTTGTTGGTCACGAACGCCAGCCGCATCCCGGCCTTCCGGGTCGCCTCCAGCGCGTCCGCCACCCCGCCGATCACGGTCGAGCCCAGGTAGACGACGCCGTCCAGGTCGAGCAGGGCGACGTCGTACGTCCGGGCCGGCGGCTGGTCCGTACCCCTCACCGGTTGGCGGCCAGCGCCGCTCGCGCCCCGCGCAGGGCGGTCGAGTAGTGCGTGATGTCCGGCCGCATGGCCGCGGCCAGGGCCAGGTGCTCGACGGCCGAGGCGAGGTCGCCGATCTTCGCCGCGGCCAGACCCAGCCCGAACTGGGCGTAGTCGTCGGCCGGGTTGATCGTGATGATCCAGCTGAAGCTCTGCACGGCCTCGTCGTACATCCCGGAGTCGAACTGCGCCCGGGCCAGTGCCTCGCGCACGCTGCGGGACTCCGGCTCGGAGTTGGCCGCATGGGTCAGCAGCGTCACCGCCGCGGCCGGGTTGCCGCCTTCGAGCAGGTCGAGACCCCGCACGTACCAGTCGTAGACCTCACCCTGCGGCACCACGTCGGGCGGCGGCGGGGGCGCGTCGGCGAACGGTGGCGGCGGTGGTGTCTCGTCATCCCAGTCGTCCCGGCTCGGCACGAAGGTCCTCCTTGCTCTCTGGCGCGCTGGTGGCCGCGCGCTGACGGTCCGGCGTCGACTCCTACGATGCGGACCATGACGTCTGTCGCGTCGCCGCCACCCGCCTCCTCCCCGGGTCCCGAAGGACTCCGACTGTTCCCGTTTCGTGCCCTGCGTTTCCACGGCCCGGACCTGGCACCGCTGCTGTCCCCGCCGTACGACGTGATCGACGAGGACGAGCGGCGCGAGCTGGAAGCCGCCGACCCGCACAACGTCGTCCGCCTCATCCTTCCACGCGATGTGGAGGGCGAACATCGCAGCGCCTACCAGGCGGCCGCGTCGCTGCTTGCGTCGTGGCGTTCCGACGGCGTGCTGGCCCCGGACGACACCCCCGCCCTGTACGTGTACGAGATGGAAGAGGGCGACTCCCGCACCCGCGGGCTGGTCGGCGCGGTCGGCCTGACCCCGCCCGAGGCCGGGATCGTGCTGCCGCACGAGAACACCATGGCCGGGCCGGTCGCGGACCGGCTGGCCCTGACCGAGGCGACCCAGGCCAACCTGGAGCCGATCTACCTCGTCTACTCCGGCGGCGGTGCGGCGTCCCAGGCCGTCGCGGCCGCGGACTCGTCCGAGCCGCTGCTCACGGTGTCCTCCGGCGGGGTCACGCATCGCCTGTGGGCGCTGACGGACTCCGACACCCTGCACGCGATCGCCGGCGACCTGCTGCCGCGGCGGGCGGTGATCGCCGACGGCCACCACCGGTACGCGACCTACCTGCGGCACCAGGCCGACCGGCACGCCGCCGGCGACGGCGCCGGGCCCTGGGACCGGGGGCTGGCGCTGCTCGTGGACGCGAGCACGTACGGGCCGCAGGTGCACGCCATCCACCGGTACGTGCCGGGGCTGGCGCTTTCCGATGCGGTCTCGAAGGCGTCCTCCGGGTTCACCGTCCAGGACGTGGACGGGTCGTCGGCGCTGGCCTCGCTCGCCGACGCCGGCAAGGGAGCGGC
>DATDKW010000153.1:0-7235 GCA_036519715.1 Mycobacteriales bacterium | reverse complement strand
GCGGCCGGCGTGATCGTCGGCTACGGCGCTCACCCGGGCTCGACCACCCACGAGGTGCTCGGCATCGAGGTCCCGATGGCGACCGCGATCGCCGACGCGGCCGCGGCCCGGCGCGACTACCTGGACGAGACCGGCGGCCGTTACGTGCACCTGGTCGCGTACGGGGACGTGATGACCGGCGGCGACGCGGCCAAGGCGATCGCCTGCGGAGCCGACGCAGTCATGCTGGGCGAGCCGATGGCGCTGGCGGCCGAAGCCCCGGCCCAGGGCTGGTACTGGGACCCGACGGTCTCCCATCCGAAGCTGCCCCGGTCCTGGCTGCACCGCACCCGCGACCAGCTCGACGCCGACGGCGACGCCCTGCCGGCGCTGTCCGAGGTGCTGCTGGGCCCGACCGCGGACGCGTCCGGGGCCCGCAACATCTTCGGGGCGCTGCGCCGGGCGATGGCGAAGTGCGGCTACTCCAGCGTCAAGGAGTTCCAGAAGGTGGAGCTGACGGTCGCGGGCTGATCCGGGCCGGATCGATCTGGGCCGCGAAGCCCGCGATGAGCATGTCGATGCCGAACGCGAAGCGCTGGTCGCTGTCGCCGGTCATCATCGCGTGCGCGTTGGCGACCAGGGCCGGGTAGCGGTCGGCCGGCACCTCGGCGAACGACTGCGCGATCTTCCCGACCCACTCCTGCCCGATCTCCTCCGGGTCGCGGCCGGTGCCGTCGTCGAAGCGCTGCCGCAGCAGCCAGCCCTCGTACACGTCGGCCGCGACGTAGAGCGAGATGATGTCCATCGACCAGGCCGCGACCTGGGGCGGCACGCCCCCGGCGAGCATGGTCGCCAGGACCCGCTCGACCGACTCGAGCGTGTTACGCCCGGTGGGGATGTGGGCGAAGCTGAGCACGGCCGCGTCGTTGTGCCGCTGCAGCACCGCGCGGGCGTTGTGGGCCAGGGACCGGATGACCTCCTGCCAGTCGTCGCCGGTGGGGATCTCGACCTCGTCCAGGATCCGGTCCAGCACCAGCCGCAGCAGCGCCTCCTTGCTGGCCACGTGCGCGTACAGGCTGGCCGGGCCGGTGTCGAACTCGGCCGCGATCCGGCGCATGGAGACGGCCTGCACGCCCTCGGTGTCGACGATCCGCAGGGCCTGCTCGACGATCGCGTCGACGCTGAGGACGTGGCGCCGCCGCGTCCGGGCCGCCTCGGCCCGGACCTGCTCGACCCGGCCCGGCATGGTCCCGAATCTAGTTGACACGAACGGTGTTCGTCTATAGAACAGTGTTCGTCAACGACGACGAACACTGTTCGAAGGAGGGACCATGACCGTCGCCACCGAGACCTCGCCCGCGGGCATCGCAGCCTATCCGCTGCGCTGGGCCGCGCTGTTCGTGATCCTGGCCGCCGAGGTCATGGACCTGCTGGACGCCCTGGTGACCTCGATCGCCGGGCCGACCATCGTGCGCGAGATCGGCGGCGGGGAGAGCCTGATCCAGTGGCTGGCCGCCGGCTACACCCTGGCCATGGCGGCCGGCCTGCTCATCGGCGGCCGGCTCGGCGACATCCACGGCCGGCGCCGGGTCTTCCTGGTCGGCATGGCCGGCTTCACGCTGATGTCGCTGGCCTGCGCGCTGTCGCAGTCACCGGAGATGCTGGTGACCTTCCGGGTGCTGCAGGGCCTGCTGGGTGCCCTGATGCTGCCGCAGGGGCTGGGCATGATCCGGGAGATCTTCACGCCCGAGGACATGGCCAAGGCGTTCGGCGCGTTCGGGCCGGTGATGGGGCTGTCCGCGGTCGGCGGGCCGATCCTGGCCGGCTGGCTGGTCAGCGCCAACTACTTCGACTGGGGCTGGCGGACGATCTTCGCCATCAACATCCCGATCGGCATCGTCGCGCTGGCCGCCGGGCTCACGGTCCTGCCCGCGCCCAAGCCCGACCGGAGCGTGCACGTGGAGCTGACCAGCGCCGCCATCGCGGCCGGCTCGATGGTGCTGCTGATCTACCCGCTCATCCAGGGCCGCGAGGCCGGCTGGCCGCTGTGGACGTACGGGATGATCGTGGCCGGGCTGCTCGGGTTCCTGCTGCTGGCCCGGGTGGAGTCGGCCCGGGACCGGACCGGCCGCGTGACGCTCATCGTGCCGTCGCTGTTCCGCAAGAAGGCGTTCACCGGCGGGCTCGTCGTCGGGATGGCGCTGTTCGGCGCGCTGATGGGCGTGGGCATCGTGTTCACGCTGTTCGTCCAGGTCGGGCTGGGCTACTCGCCGCTGCGGGCCGGGCTGGCCGGGATCGGGCAGGCGGCCGGCATGGTGGCCGGGTTCGTCGCCTCCCAGCCGCTGATCGCCAGGGTCGGCGGGCGGCGGCTGATGCACGCGGGCGAGATCGTCACCGCGGCCGGGTTCGGAGCGTTCGTGCTGAGCCTGCACCTGGCCGGGGACGGCATCGGGATCGCGGCCATGTCGCCGGCGCTGGTACTGCTCGGGATCGGGATGGGGCTGACCATGTCCCCGTTCTTCGACATCGTGCTGGCCGGGGTGGACGACCGGGAGTCCGGGTCGGCGGCCGGGGTGTTGACCGCGGTGCAGCAGCTGGGCGGCGCGTTCGGGGTGGCGGTGCTCGGCACGACGTTCTTCCACGCGCTGACGACCGCCGACGCGGCCAGCCGGATCGGGGTGTTCCGGGACGCGGCCGGGGTCGCGCTGTGGCTCGCGGCCGGGCTGGTCGGGGTGGCCTTCCTGCTCACCTTCCTGCTGCCGCCGCGGGCCCGGCCGGAGGCGGCGCCCGCCCACTGAGCGGTGGCCGGCTCCCCCGCCCCGGGGAGCCGGCTACAGCCAGCCCTTGCGCTTGAAGGCGACCCAGACGCCCAGCGCCAGCAGGATCGTCACCATGCTGCTGACCACGAACCCCCAGGTCGTCCCGGAGCCCGGGTAGGGCAAGTTCTGGCCGTAGAAGCCGGTGACCGCGGTCGGCACGGCGATGATCGCGGCCCAGCCGGACAGCTTGCGCACGACCTGGTTGAGGTTGGCGTTGGCCAGCGACAGCCCGGTCTCGAAGATCGTGGTGACCGTGTCCCGCAGGCCGTCGTTCCACTCGTTGGTCCGGATCACGTGGTCGCGCAGGTCGCGCAGCCGCTCGGTCAGCTCGGTCTGCTGGAACGGGTGGTCCGGGTCGCTGTGCGCGGGGTCGCCGTGACCGGCGATCCGGAGCAGGGTGTCGACGACGTCCCGCATCGGCAGCACGACCTTGCGGATCCCGGTCATCTGCCGGCGCAGCTCGTACGTCTCGCGCTGGATGTCGTGGCCGGCGCGGGACCGCGCGTCGAAGAGCCGGTCCTCGGCCTCCTCGACCCGGTCGTCGATCGACTGCAGGCAGGCCAGGTGGCCGTCGACGACGACGTCGAGCAGCCCGTAGAGCAGCGCCTTGGACCCGAAGGCGAGCAGGTCCGGGTTGTCGTCCCAGGCCTTGACCACCGGCTCCAGGTCGAAGTCGGCGTTGTGGACGGTCACCAGCGCCTGCGGCAGCACGAAGACCGACACCCGCGACAGCTGCAGCTCGCCGCCGGGCGCCATGGTCATCCCGTACGTGGTGACGAACAGGTGGCTGGGATAGCGGTCGACCTTCGGCCGCTCGTGGTGCTCCAGCGCGTCCTCGACGGCCAGCGGGTCCAGGCTGAGCTCGTCGGCGAGCTGCTGCATCTCCGCCAGGTCGGGGGCGGTCAGGTCGGCCCAGACGACGGTGTCCTTCTCCGCCAGGTGATCGGAGACGCACTCCAGCGGGAAGTCCTCCTCATCGAGGACCCCCTTCCGCCACACCCTGGTCCGGGCCAACCGCCGACCCCCCGTCGACCTCCGTTACGGCAGCGGGTCGTCGTTGTAGATGCGCCGCTCCTCCACGATCCCGCCGGGCTCCAACGGCTCGCCGCGGTTGGCCCGGGTGGCCAGGATGATCAGCGAGAGCAGGAACAGGACGCCGCCGACGATCATGAGAATGATGCCGACCGTGGCCAGGTCGATGCCGCTCGGCGACCAGTCCACCGCGAACGTGAGAATCGCGCCGACCGCGAAGACGAACAGGCTTGCACCGATCTTCACCGGAAACCTCCCCTTGTCGAATCGAGTGTGTACCCGATCGGGAGCGCGGGCACACGGTTCCGCCCCGGCGACGCTCTAGTCTTCTCAGGGTGACGGTTGACCCCACCGCCGACCTGGTCCTGGTCGTCGACTACGGCGCCCAGTACGCGCAGCTCATCGCCCGCCGGGTGCGGGAGGCGAAGGTCTACTCGGAGATCGTGCCGCACGACACCCCGGTGGCCGAGATCCTGGCCCGCCGGCCCAAGGCTGTGATCCTCTCCGGCGGCCCCTCCTCGGTGTACGCGCCGGGCGCGCCGCAGGCCCCGGCCGACCTGGTCACCGCGGGCGTGCCCACGCTCGGCATCTGCTACGGCTTCCAGGCCATGGCCCAGGCCCTGGGCGGCACGGTGGCCCGGACCGGGAAGTCGGAGTTCGGGCGTACGCCGCTGTCCGTGGTCGGGTCCGGCGGGGTGCTCGGCTTCGGGCCGGGCGCGGTCTGGATGTCGCACGGGGACGCGGTGTCGGCGGCGCCGCCCGGGTTCGCGGTGACGGCGTCCACACCGGACAGTCCGGTGGCCGCGTTCGAGGACCCGGCCCGGGGCCTGTTCGGGGTGCAGTTCCATCCCGAGGTGCTGCACACCGCGGGCGGCCAGGCCATCCTGGAGCGCTTCCTGTACGAGGGAGCCGGCTGCCGTCCACTGTGGACTTCGGACAACATCGTGGACGAGCAGGTCGCGGCGATCCGGGCCCAGGTCGGCGGCAAGCGGGTGATCTGCGGGCTGTCCGGCGGGGTCGACTCCGCGGTCGCCGCCGCGCTGGTGCAGAAGGCCGTCGGCGACCAGCTCACCTGCGTCTTCGTCGACCACGGGCTGCTGCGGCTGGGCGAGGCCGAGCAGGTCGAGGAGGACTTCGTCGCCGCGACCGGGGTGAAGCTGCACGTCGTCGACGCGGCCGGCACGTTCCTGGCCGCGCTGGACGGGGTGTCCGACCCGGAGGAGAAGCGGAAGATCATCGGCCGGGAGTTCATCCGGGCCTTCGAGGGCGCGGCCCGCGCCATCGCGGCCGCCGACGGGGTCGACTTCCTGGTCCAGGGAACGCTCTACCCGGACGTGGTCGAGTCCGGCGGCGGGTCCGGGGCGGCCACCATCAAGTCCCACCACAACGTCGGCGGGCTGCCCGACGACCTGCAGTTCTCGCTGGTCGAGCCGCTGCGGACGCTGTTCAAGGACGAGGTCCGCCGGGTCGGGCTGCAGCTCGGGCTGCCGGAGGAGATCGTCTGGCGGCAGCCGTTCCCGGGCCCGGGGCTGGCCATCCGGATCGTCGGCGCGGTCACCGCGTCCCGGCTGTCGGTGCTGCGGTCGGCCGACGCCATCGCCCGGGCCGAGCTGTCGGCGGCCGGGCTCGACCGCGACATCTGGCAGTGCCCGGTGGTGCTGCTCGCGGACGTGCGGTCCGTGGGCGTGCAGGGCGACGGGCGGACGTACGGGCATCCGATCGTGTTGCGGCCGGTCTCGTCCGAGGACGCGATGACCGCGGACTGGACGCGGGTGCCGTACGAGGTCCTGGAGCGGATCTCCACCCGGATCACCAACGAGGTCCGCGACGTCAACCGGGTCGGGCTGGACGTGACGTCGAAGCCGCCGGGCACGATCGAGGGGGAGTAGGCGCGGGGCGTGGATTGGGCGCGCGGCGCGCGGCTCGGGTCGGGCGCGTGGCGTGGGTTGGGCGCGCGGCGCCCGCCGTGGGAGCGGGCGCCGCACCGACCTCCGGTGCTGCCGGCGCCGGCAGCCCTGGTTGCCGAGACGGACGCTAATCGGGGGCTGCGGGGGTCCGGAGGCTTTTGGCCGGGAAACCCGGCTACGTTCGGTGATCAGCCCACGTACGGGGCGCAGGAAGGCTCGGCCGACAGCGCCGCCCGCAGCACCGTCGGGGTGCCGGCGGACGGGCGGGCCAGGGCCGAGCTGACCGTGCCGACCGTGGTCTCGGAGCCGGTGAGCAGGCTCTGCAGCTCGATCTGGAAGGTGGCGGCGGCGGCCGGGTCGAGCCGGCCGGCCCGGGCGGCCAGGCCGCGCAGGTCGGTCGCCTCCGTGCCGACGGCGGCCGCCAGCGAGTCCGCGTACGCCCGGCCGCCGGGGACGTCGGCCACCCCGGCGTCCAGGATCGAGGCCCGGAGCTGGTCGGTGCGGCCGGCGATGCTCGTGTAGTACGCGCTGACGGCGCTGCGGACGGCGGTGCGGTTCTGCTCCCGGGCGATCGTGGTGATGAGCGTGCTGTTGCTGGAGTCGACGGACTGCTGCCAGTCGCGCACGCTGCCGCAGATCGACGTGGCGTAGTCGTCCGGAGGGACGCCGGCCTGGCGCAGGGTGAACCACCACACGCCGCCGGCGGCCAGCGCGAGGGCGAGCACGACGCTGGTCAGGACGGCGACGACCGAGCGGCGGCGGCGGGCCCTGGACAGCTGGTCGGTGACCCTCGTGGCGCCGGTCCTGGGGCGCTCGCGCTTCTGGCTGCGCCGCGGGTCGTCGGGCCGGGCGGTCCCGGCCTCCCGCCGGGCCCGCCGCGGCTGCAGCTCGTCCGGCGGAGATGCCGGCAGCTCGCCGGGTTCCCCGGCCGGCCGCTGCCCGGCGTCGACGGCCGATCGCGAGCCGGACCGGCTCCTTCGGGGCGGTCGCACGCCGCCGGCGCCGTCGGCGGGCGGACGATCGACGCGGTGCACGGCCGGGTGCAGACGGCTGGCGCCGTCGGCGGGTGGGCGCAGCTGGTCAGTGTGGCCGGTGTCGTCCGGCGAGTTCGAGTGGGCGGCGGGTGAGGCGGTGCCGGGAAGGCCCGCGGGGCCCGGAAGGCCCTCGGGCGGCAGGTAGGCCGAGGGCGAGTAGTCCCCAGGCGAGATCGGGCGGTACGACTCCGTGGGCCGCGCCGCCCGCTCCGCCGCCTCCCGCCGGGCCCGCCGCGACCGGGGTTCACCCAGCGATCCGTACCCGTCGCTCCGGACGGCCGGCGGGAGCGAGCCGCCAGGCGGCGGGTCGTACTCAGTGGCCGGACCGATGGGTCGGCGTGAGGTGCCGGGTGGCGGGCCGTAGCCCTCGGCCGGCCGGGCCGGGCTGCCGGGTGGTGCCTTGTCGTCCGTGACCGGACCGATGGGTCGAGGCGACGTGCCGGGCAGCGGGTCGTAGCCGTGGG
>DATDKW010000152.1:0-25530 GCA_036519715.1 Mycobacteriales bacterium | reverse complement strand
GCGTTGGCGGCGGTCGGCACCGAGGAGATCAGCGTGTGCAGGTAGGGCGAGCCGCCGACGCGCAGGAGCTGGCCGGAGCGGGTCAGCTCGGCCGAGACGGTGACCGGGTCGGCCGGCTCGCCCCGCCCGTACAGGTCGAGGATGGTGTCGTAGACGATCTGGTGGGCCGGGCGGTAGAAGTCGCCGGCCCGCAGCACCTCCACCACGTCGGCGATGGCGTCCTTGGACAGCAGCATGCCGCCGAGCACGGACTGCTCGGCCTGGATGTCCTGCGGCGGCTGCCGGTCGAAGTCGGGCTGCTGATGCTGCTGCGCGGGCCGGCCCACCCCGAGGTCGTCCGCGACCGCCACCTGCGCTCCCACCCTCCGTGTTCGAACTGTTGTTCGAACTATAGCGCTTGGAGTCTCAGCGTAGGGCCGCCCGGGCGGGGTCCGGAGGCGGCTTGTGGATCATCCTGTGCACAAGCCGTGGACAACCGGCCCGAGCCTGCGGACGGCCCTGGGGACAGCCTGTGGGTTTCCGCCGGGGAAAGCCGCGACAAGGCTCTCATCAGCGACGACACCGCACACAGGCTGTGGACGGAAGAAAGTCGATCGCCTCGACCGGTACGAAGAACCGGTGACCCCGATCGAGATACTGCGCTGGCAGTTGCGGCTGTCCTGGTCGCTGGCGGAGCTGCGGCTGGCCGGGCTGACCGACGCCGCCTGCCTGTGGGAGCCGGCGCCCGGCGCCTGGACCGTACGACGGGGGCCGGACGGGAGGTGGCGGCCGGACTGGGTCGAGCCGGAGCCCGATCCGCCGCTGACCACCACCCTGGGCTGGCTCACCTGGCACCTGACCTGGTGGTGGACCGAGCTGGTCGCGCACGCCACCGGCGCGCCGGTGCTGGCCCGGGAAGAGGTCGACTGGCCCGGCAGCGCCGCCGCGGTGGTCGCCGGGCTGACCGAGCTGCACGACCGGTGGGCGGCCGTGCTGGACACGGCCGACCTGGACCGGCCGGTGGCGTTCCCGTGGCCGGAGCCGCGGCCGCTGGTCAACGCCGCGGCCTGGGCCAACCAGGAGCTGATGAAGAACGTGGCCGAGATCGGCCAGCTGCGCGACCTCTACGAGGTGCTCACCCGCGGACCCGGTCGCTGAGGGTGGTCAGCAGCGCGCCTCAGGACATCTCCTCCCGCACCATCGTCGCCGCCTCGGCCGCGGTCAGCCCGGCCCGCCGGGCCTCGGCCACGAACGCGCGCAGACTCACCAGTGGCCCGGCGATCCGGGGCGCGGCGTCGGTGACGACCGCGCCGCGCCCGCGCCGCAGCTCGACCACACCCTCGTCGCGCAGCTCCTGATAGCCGCGCAGCACCGTGTGCAGGTTGACCCCAAGCGCCGCGGCCAGCTCGCGGGCCCCCGGCAGCCGCTCGCCCGGACGTACCCGCCCGGCTGCCACCTCGCGCCGCACCGCTGCCGCGACCTGGGCGTAGATCGGCTCGGGCGACGCCGGATCGACCCGTGCCAGCACGCGCTTCACCGTATTGTTCTAGACCTACTAGTACAAGTGACGATCAGCGTCACCGCCCGCGCTAGCATTCGTCCCACGCGGAAGCGTGTGCTTCCCGGTCCGGCCCGAGGGGTGACGGGACGGTGCGGGGCCGGACGAGGGAGAGGGACCTGAGCAGGAGAACGTGCTGGCAGGAGGAGGGATGAGCAGCCTCCTGCCCGTCCTCGGCACCTCGGCCCCGGTGGAGAGCCTGCGCGTGCTGCTGGTCGAGGACGACGACGGTGACGCCTTTCTGGTCCAGGAGCTGCTGGACGAGGCCGTGAGTTCGGTCGAGCTGATCCGGGCCCGGACGCTGGCCGAGGCCGAGGACGAGGTCGGCCGGGTCGACTGCGTGCTGCTGGACCTCGGCCTGCCTGACGCGTCGGGGCTGGACGGCCTGCGCCGGCTCGCGGCCCGGGCCGACGGGGTCGCACTGCTGGTGCTGACCGGCCTGTCCGACGAGCGCCGGGGGGCCGAGGCGGTCGCCGCCGGCGCCCAGGACTACCTGGTCAAGGGTCAGGTCGACGGCCAGCTGCTGACCCGGGCCATCCGGTACGCGATCGGCCGGTCCCGGATCGAGGCCACCGAGCGGGCCCTGCACGAGCAGCAGCTGCACGCGGAGGAGAACACCCGGCTGGAGCGCGGCCTGCTGCCGGTCCCGCTGATCGCCGGCGCCGGCGTCCTGTTCGCGGCCCGCTACCAGGCCGGCGGGCGGCGGCTGCTGCTCGGCGGCGACTTCTACGACGCGGTCCGCGACCCCGACGGCGCCCTGCACGTGATGATCGGCGACGTCAGCGGGCACGGCCCGGACGAGGCCGCGCTGGGCGTACGGCTCCGGATCGCCTGGCGGGCGCTGGTCCTGGCGGCCCGGCCGGCCGACGAGATCCTGACCACGCTGCAGCAGGTGCTGGTGCACGAGCGGCACCGCGAGCACATCTTCGCCACCTTGTGCGCGCTGACCATCGCCCCGGACCGCCGCAGCGCCCAGGTGCACCTGGTCGGCCATCCCGCCCCGCTGCTGGTCGACGGATTGGCCCGGCTGCTGACCGAGCTGCGGGTCCTGCCGCCGCTGGGAGTGGTCACCCGCACGTCCTGGCCCGCCACCGAGATCGAGCTGCCGCCCGACTGGGCGCTGCTGCTGCACACCGACGGGCTGATCGACGGCCGGGTCGGGCTGGGCCCGGAGCGGCTCGACGGCGAGGGGCTGGCCCAGCTGGTGCAGCGGCAGGTCCGCAGCCAGCCTGACTGGCGCTCGGCGCCGGACGCGTTCGTGGACGCGCTGATCGCCCAGGCCGAGGCGCTCAACGGCGGGGACCTGGTCGACGACGTGGCCGTGCTGCTGGTCGGCGCGCTGCCGGCGATGGAGCCCGACGATGACTGACCTGGCCCAGACCGAGTCGGCCGGGACCGGCTCGGCCGGGACCGACCTGGCCGGGACCGGACCGGCCGGGCGCCCGGCCGCGGCGGACACGCGCCGGCCGGTGCGCGACCCGCGGCACGCCCGGGCCTGGTCGCTGCGGCGCTCGCTGACCGTGCTGGCCGTGGCGGCGACCGTGATCGCGATGGCCATGATCGCGGTCGGCGCGTTCGCACTGACCAGCCTGCAGGACGCCCGCGGCCGGGTGGTGGACAAGATCGACCCGGCGTACCGGCAGGCCGAGCGGTTGCAGGTGGCGCTGGTCGACCAGGAGACCGGCATCCGCGGCTACGCGCTGGGCCGCCAGGACATCTACCTGCGGCCCTGGACCTCCGGCCGGACCGCCGAGGCGACCGCGACCGCGGCCCTGTCGGCCGTGGCCGACGACCCCGACCTGCGGCTGCGAGCCGACCTGACCGAGGTCGAGCGGCGGGCGGCGGCCTGGCGCACCCGGTACGCCGAGCCGATCCTGGCCCAGGTCCGGTCCGGCGCCGCCGTGACCGCGGACCCGGAGCTCGGCCGCCGGCTGTTCGACGAGCTCCGGCTCAGCTTCGACGCGCTGCAGCGGTCCCTGGACCGGGCCGCCGCGGACGCCCGGGCCGACCTCGACGACGCCGCCGCCCAGCTCCGTACGGTCGCCGTGCTGATCGGGATCGGCCTCGTCGCGTTGCTGTTCGTGCTGGCCTTCGGGTTGCGCCGGGTGGTCGAGCGGCCGCTGTCCCGGCTGGCCGGCGAGGTCCGGCGGGTCGCCGACGGCGACTTCGAGGCGAAGCTGGAGGGCACCGGGCCGCGCGAGATCGTCGGGCTGGGCGCCGACGTGGAGGCGATGCGGCGGCAGATCGTGGCCGAGTTCCACGCGCTGCGGGAGGCCCGGGACCGGCTCGACCAGCAGACCCAGGAGCTGGAGCGGTCCAACACCGAGCTGGAGCAGTTCGCGTACGTCGCCTCGCACGACCTGCAGGAGCCGCTGCGCAAGGTGGCCAGCTTCACCCAGCTGCTGGAGCGGCGCTCCAAAGGGCAGCTGGACGAGCGGGCCGACCAGTACATCGCCTTCGCGGTGGACGGGGCCAAGCGTATGCAGGGCCTCATCAACGACCTGCTGTCCTTCTCCCGGGTCGGCCGGCTCACCCGCGAGCACGTCGAGGTCGACGCGGGCACGCTGGTCGAGCAGGCACTGGCCGACCTGTCGCTGGCCATCGAGGACGCCGGCGCGACCGTGACGGTGGCGCCGGACCTGCCCCGGGTGTCGGTGGACCAGGCCCTCGTCGTCGGCGTCTTCCAGAACCTCATCGGCAACGCGATCAAGTTCCGCGGGGACGAGCCGCCGCGGATCGAGGTCGGGGTGGCCGACGCCGGCACCGAGTGGGAGTTCTCGGTCGCGGACAACGGCATCGGGATCGAGCCCGAGTACGCCGACCGCATCTTCGTCATCTTCCAGCGCCTGCATCCCAAGGACGCCTACCCCGGCACCGGCATCGGGCTGGCCATGTGCCGCAAGATCATCGAATACCACGGCGGCCGGATCTGGCTGGACACCTCCGTGCCGCACGGGACCACGTTCCGCTTCACCCTGCCCAAGCTCGCCGCCGACCTCCCGGCCGGCGGGGACACCGCTTCTGACGACGACCCGGAGCCCTCCTGATGGAGCCCACCGATCCCACCGCGGCGCTGCCCGCGATCATCGACGTGCTGCTGGTCGAGGACGACCCCGGCGACGTGCTGATGACCCGCGAGGCGTTCGAGGAACACAAGCTGCGCAACAACCTGCACGTCGTCAACGACGGGGTGGAGGCGGTGGAGTTCCTCCGCCGCGAGGGCCGCTACGCGGACGCGCCCCGGCCCGGGCTGATCCTGCTCGACCTCAACCTGCCCAAGAAGGACGGGCGGGAGGTGCTGCGGGAGATCAAGGCGGACGAGTCGCTGCGCGCCATCCCGGTGGTCGTGCTGACCACGTCCGAGGCCGAGGAGGACGTGCTGCGCTCGTACGACCTGCACGCGAACGCGTACGTGACCAAGCCGGTGGACTTCGAGCGGTTCATCCGGGTGGTCCAGCAGATCGACGACTTCTTCGTCACGGTGGTCAAGCTCCCGCGCTAGACACAGAACCGCCCGGCACCGTCTGGTGCCGGGCGGTCCTGTTCGGGGCTCACGGGTTCGGCGCGCTCCGGGGGCTTCCGGAGGTCAGCGGGTTGGTCGTCGGGCCGGACGGCGCGGGCGCGGTCGTGGCCGGCGCGGTCCCCGACGGGACCGGCGTGGTCGCCGCCGGCGCCGGGGTCGGCTCCGTCGCGCCCGGCTCGGTGCTCGGGCTCACGCTCGGGTCCGCCGTCGTGGACCCGGTCGGCTCCCCGGTGGTGCTGGTCGGCGTCGGGGTCGGGGTGGTCTTCTTCGGGCTCGACCCGCTGTCCGTGCCGGTCACCCGGCCGATGGTGGTGCCGCCGCCGGTCTGCTTGCCGATCAGGCCGGCCAGCGGCTTGCCGGCCGCCGACTCGATGCCGGTGATCAGCACCAGCGCGACCGCGAAGGCGATCACCGTGCCGGCGCCGAGCATGATGAGCTGCCGCCGGCCGGGCCTTCGGCCACCCGCCGCCCCCGGGTCCGGCGCGCCGACCAGCGGCGTCGCCTCCGGACCCTCGGGGTCCGACCCGCTCTCGACCGGCCGGACGTCGGTGGGCCGCGGCGTCGACCCGGCGTGCGTCTGGCGCAGCCGGGCCGTGGTCTCCCGCAGCTGCTCCGCGCTGCGGGCGGCGGACGCCCGCAGCACCGAGGTGCTCACCGTCCCGACCACGCTGGCCAGCGCGGCCCCGGTGATCGTCCCGGCCGTGCCGAGGTAGGACGAGGCGAACGCGGTGATGACCGCGGCGCCCGCCCCGACGCCGACCTCGAGCGGCTTCAGTTCCGGTTTCAGTTCCGGCTTCTTGGTCGTGGTGTCATTACTCATCTCATCTGGCTCACGCCTCACGGGCGGCTGGTGTTCCCCGCCTCGGCTGTGAGTACCCACACAAGGTGTCTCACCGGCGCGTCACTCGACTTCCGCGCGTGCCGTGCCGCCGGTGGGGTAGGCCGGTGCCAGTTGCCCCGCAGTACCCGGGAGGACCCATGAGCGAGCAACGCATCGACACCGGCGCCGACGCCGCCACCAGCGGCGACACCGACACGCCGCAGCCCGGCCTGGACCGCCCGTCGGCGGCGACCGCGGACTCCGGCGACACCGCGGGCGAGAGCTACCTGCGCGACACCGAGGCCAACCAGGGCGGCGGGACGGACCTCGGCGGGCGTACGGACTTCGGCTCCGGCTCTGGGTCCGGGTCCGGCTCGGGATCCCGGTCGGCAGCGGGGTCCAACGCTGGGTCGGGGTCCGGGTCCGGTCCGGACCGGGAGCCGACGGCGGAGACCGGCGAGGTGAGCGCGGCCCCGTCCCGGCAGCGCCGGCAGGAGGACCCGGGCTCGGTCGCGACCGAGTTCGGCGACCGCGCCGACACCGCGCCCGAGGACGACATCGCCCACCCGAGCATCTAGGCCGGCGACACTAGAGATAGGTCTCGGCCGCGGCGACGGCGGCGGCCAGGTAGCCGCCGCCGAACAGCACGGCGTGCACGAGCAGCGGGTGCACCTGGTGCAGCCGCTCCCGCTCCCGCCACCCGTCCGCCGGCGCCACCTCCTCGTACGCGTCCAGCAGCCGGGGCACCCAGGACTCGCCGAACAGCGTCAGCTTGGCCAGGTCGGTCTCCCGGTGGCCGCCGTGCGCGGCCGGGTCGACCAGCCAGCCCCGGCCGCCGGACCACAGCACGTTGCCGGTCCACAGGTCGCCGTGGATGCGGGCGGGCGGCTCGGGCGGGCCGGCCAGCTCCGGCAGCCGCGCCGCCAGCTGCTCGAACAGGCCGACCTCGGCCGGCGTGATCCGGCCCCGGTCCCGCAGCTGCCGCACGTACGGCAGGACGCGGCGGGCGGCGTAGAACTCGGCCCAGGTCCCGGCCGGCTCGTTCTCCAGCGCGGCGGCGCCGATCCAGCCGTCCCGGGAGCCGCCGAAGACCGGTGATCCGGCCGCGTGCAAGGCGGCCAGTTCCCGGCCGAGCTGGTCAACCGCGGCCGCCGTGGGCGCCTCCTCGGTCAGCCACGGCAGCACCAGCAGCCGGCTGTCGTGGCCGAGCACCGGCGGCACCGGCGGCCCGCCGGCCGCCGCGCCCAGCCACTCCAGCCCGGCCGCCTCCACGGCGAAGAACCCGTCCGGCGCGTCGGACCGGGTCTTGACGAACACCTCCCGGCCGTCGGCCAGCCGCAGCCGCCACCGCTCGCCGGTGATCGCGGCCCCGTACGGGGTGGCGCTCTCGACGGCGCAGCCGAGCAACGCCGTCACCCGTTCGGAGGTGTCCACGGACGGCATGGTGCCCGAGCTCCTTCACCGTCCGAAGCACGTCAGTGCGCAGGTCCCCCGTTTGCCAGCCGCTGCTCGATCTCGGCCAGCAACCCTGCGCAGGCGGCTTCCACAAGGTCCAGGACGTGCTCGAAGCCCTGCTCGCCGCCGAAGTAGGGATCGGGCACGTCCAGCCCGGCCGGATCCGTAGCCGCCCCCGGGTCGTACGAGCGGAGCATCCGGATCTTGGCCCGGTCGGCCGCCGATCGGGCCATCGCCCGCAGGCTGCGCTCGTGCCCGGCGTCCAGCGCCACCACCAGATCCCGGTCGGCGAAGTCGGCCGGCGTGAACTGCTTGGCCTCGTGCACCCAGGCGGGGTAGCCGCGGGCCCGCAGCGCCGCCGCCGAGCGCACGTCCGCCCCCTCGCCGACGTGCCAGTCGCCGAGCCCGGCGCTGTCCACGACGACCCGGTCGGACAGCCCGGCGTCGGCGAGCCGGCGCCGCAGCACCGCCTCCGCGGTCGGGGAGCGGCAGATGTTGCCCGAGCAGACGAAGCAGACGCGGTAGGGCACGCCGCGACAATAGGCACCATGACCACTGCTCTGGTGACCGGCGGCAACCGCGGGCTCGGCCTCGAGACCGGCCGGCAGCTGGCCGCCGCCGGCCTCGACGTCGTGCTCACCGCCCGATCCGCGGATGCCGCCGAGGCCGCCGCCGCCGACCTCGGCGTACGGGCCGAGCAGCTCGACGTCAGCGACCCGGACAGCGTCACCGGCTGCGCCCAGCGCCTGCAGGACGCCGGCATCCAGGTCGACGTGCTGGTCAACAACGCAGGGATCTACCCCACCCCGCCGTTGCTGCGGGTGGACGAGGCCACCATGCGGGCGGCCTTCGAGGTGCACGTGCTGGGCGTGTGGCGCACCTGCCGGGCGTTCGTGCCGGGCATGCGGGAGCGCGGGTGGGGCCGGGTGGTCAACGTGTCCACCGGCTACACGACCGAGAGTCCGCCCGGCGGCGGCGCGTACGGGTTCTCCAAGACCGCGATGAACATCCTCACCCGCATCATGGCCCGCGAGGCCGGCCCGGGCGTGCTGGTCAACGCCGTCGACCCGGGCTGGGTCGCGACCCGGATGGGCGGCCCCAACGCCCCGCTCAAGGTCGAGGAGGGCGCCGACACGGTGGTGTGGCTGGCGACCCTGCCTGACGACGGACCCACGGACGGGTTCTGGCTGGAGCGGCGGCGGCTCGCCTGGTGACGCCACAACCGATCCGGGCGTCCGTACGTCGGAGCGGGCGCCGGGCGACGGACCACCGGGACCGGGCATCCGCCGCCGCCGCGAGGTCCTCCTCGATCCCCAGCACCAGGTACGGCGGCGCCATCACGCCCCACCCGGCCGGCCGGTACCCTGGACCATCAGGCGCCGACGGGGGTGGACAGGGCGGCGGCCCGGACGGCGGCCTCCGTCCGGGTGCGCGCGCCCAGCGTCGCCATCGCCGACTTCACGTACGTCTCGGCCGCGTGCCGGGTCACCCCGAGCAACTCCGCGATCCGCCGGGTCGACAGCCCCTCCCCGACCAGCGCCAGCACCTCGCGCTCCCGCGGCGACAGCCCGCCGGCCCGCTCGGTCGGCCGCCGGCTGACCCCGTGCGCCCGCAGCGCCCGCCGGACCCGGCCCAGCAGCGCCGCCAGCCCGGCCTCGGCCGCCAGCTGCTCGGCCGCCAGCAGCGACTCCACCGACCCGGCCAGCCCGGCGCCGAGCAGGCAGCGCACCCGCTCCCGCACCATCTTCCCGTCCCAGACCGCGGCCGCGTCGACCAGCCCGGCCCCGCCCGCGTCCCAGGCCGCCACGGTGAGCGCGATCGGCCCGACCCCGATCCGGCCCAGCGCGCCCGACCGCGGCGGCGGCTCGTCGGCGTCGGCCGGGGTGTCTTGCCGGGCCCAGCGGCCGGTGAGCAGCGCCAGCCCGGCGGCCAGGTCCCGCCCGGGCAGCGCGTCGGCCGCGTCCCGGGCCGCGACCGCGTGGCCGTCCAGCCAGGCCGCCTCGGCCCAGACCCACCGGACCGTACGGTCCCGGGCCGCCGGTCCGGCCCGGCCCAGCAGCGCCCGCGCGGTCGGCAGCCCGCCGGCGTCGGCGTGCGCCAGCGCCAGCGTGGCCAGCAGCAGGGCCCGGGCGTCGGGCGGCGCGGTCCGGTCCAGCAGCGCCCCGGCCGACCGCAGGACCTCGTCCAGGGCGCCGTCGGCGTGCAGCGCCGCCCACAGCGCCTCGGCCCGGAACTGCAGCTCGGCGCTGTAGGCCCCGTCCGCCGCGGCCGCCGCGGCCAGCTCCGAGGCCAGGTCGCCGGCCTCGGCCACCCGCAGTGTGTTGCGGAGCCCGGCGATCAGCGCGGCCCCGGCCAGCCGCTCGGCGACCCGGTCCCCGGCGGCCGCGGCGGCCTCCATCGCGGTCCGCGCGGCCGCGTCCCAGCCGTCCCGGCCGGCCGCCCGCAGCGCCGTCGCGTGCGCGGCCAGCAGCGCCGGCGGCGCGCCCACCCCGAGGTCGGCCAGCGCGAACTCGGCCAGCGCGCAGGCCACCTCCGGGTCGGTGCCGAGCGCGGCCCGGACCGAGGCGACGGCGTGCGCGGCCGCGACCTCCGCCGGCACCGCGGTCACGTCCACGCTCACCGCCCGCAGCTCCGCGTCCGCCTCCGCCGCCCGGCCCAGGTCGACCAGCGCCCCGGCCCGCAGCGTGGCCACGCTGACCCGGCCGGCCGGGCCGTCGCCACCGAGCCCGGTCAGCAGCCGCAGCACCTCGGCCGGCATCCCGGCGGCGGCGCAGGCGACGGCGGCCGGCAGGGCCAGCGCCGGGTCGGCGCTCTCGGCCACCAGCAGCGCGGTCGCGCGCTCGCCCGCGGTCGTGGCCGCCTCGGCCGCCAGCGTCGCCCGGGCCGCCGCCGCCTTCCGGGACCCGGCCGCGATGAGGTGCCGGGCCGCCTCGATCCCGTCCGGCAGCACCGCGCCCAGCCGGGCGTGCATCGCCGCCCGCTCCGCTGCCGGCAGCACCCCCGCCGCCACCTCGGCCACGTACGGCTCCCGTACCGCGATCCCGTCCGGCCCCTCGGCCGCCAGCCCGCCGGCGACCAGGTCGGCGACGCCCGGCCCGAGCAGCCCGGCCGGAACCGGCCGGCCCAGCAGCCCGAGCGCGGCCAGCGCGGTCCGGGCCGGCACCGGCAGCTCCGCCACCAGCGTCGCGGCCGCGTACGTCAGCGGCGACCCGGCCGCGGCCAGGTCCGGTGCGGCTGGCAGGACGGTCAGGGCCAGCGGGTTGCCCCCGGCCCGGGCCAGCACGGCCGGGTCGGCGCAGAGCTGCGCCGCGGCCTCGGGCGCCAGCGGCGGCAGGTCCAGCCAGTGCGCCGCCGCAGCCCGCAGCCGCTCGGCCACCGGCGCCGGCATCCGCAGCGTCACCACGACCCGGGCCACCGGCGCGACCGCAGCCAGCACCGCCAGCGTGTACGGGTCGGCCCACTGCACGTCGTCCACCAGCAGCACCCGGTCCCGCAGCCGGGCCCGCACCGCCTCGGCGGCCAGCGGCACGTCGTCGACCGGCACCGGCGCCCGCAGCGCCCGGGTCAGCGGCAGCCCGGGCCGGTGCCGCAGGGTGGCCAGCGCGCCGGTGGCCAGCAGCGGCAGGCCGGTCGCGTGGGCCAGCGCGGTCTTGCCGATCCCGGCCGGCCCGGCCACGACGACCAGCCCGGGGTCGCCCAGGGCGGCCCGCAGCTCCGCCAGCTGCTCGTCCCGGCCGATCAACACGGTGCGAAGGATAAGCAACAGCTCGCCCGGGGTTGGCACGATCTCGGGAGGAGGCCGCAGCCGGGCCGGCATAGGGTCGCCCGGACGAGGAGGTGTCGGCATGGGCGGTCCGCTCGGCGACGCGCTCGGCGCGTGCCTGCAGGTGCTCGGCCTGCGTACGACCGGCCGGGTGGTCGGCCGGCTGCGGGCGGTCGCGGACGGCCTGCTGCGGGAGCTGTTCGTCCCGGCCGAGCTGGCCGAGGTCTACGGCGACCTGGCCCGGGCCTCAGCCGCGCCGGCCCTCAGGCTCGCCCTGGACGGGGCCATCGCCCGCCCGGTCGACCAGCTCGACCTCCAGATCAAGCAGGTCGACGAGGCATTGCGGGTCTCGGCCGGGGAACGGGACCGGCTCCGCCAGGAACTGTCCGGGGTGGCGGACCGGATCGTCGGCGTGGTCACCCAGGTCGACGTGCTGCTACCGGCGCTGCGAGGTGCGCAATGACGGAATGGGACCACGGCCACGACGGCCACGGTGACGGCCCTGACCTGCCGGACCACGATCCGGGCTGGGAGGCGTCCGGCCCCGACGGCCAGCTGGCGGAGCCGGCCGGCCCGGACCACCCCTACGGGTTGCCCGACCACCCCGGGCCCGAGCCGCACGACGCCGGGCCGGCCGAGCCGGCCGGCTTCCCGGAGGAGAAGCCGGCCGACTGGTCCGGTTCCGGCGACGACGTGCTGCACGCCGGGCCGGACGCCTGGGAGCCGGACCACGGCCCGTTCGACCCCGACCCGGCCGGGCCGGCCGACGGCACCGACCCGGCCGGCTGGACCGTGGCCGCCGATCCGTTCCCGCCCGCCCTGGACCTGGACGTCCAGCCCGGTGACGCCGGCCCCTGGGCCGACCCGGCCCTGCTCGGCGACCCCGACCACGGGACCGGCGTCGCGGAACCCGCCCCGCCGGCCGATCCACCCGCCGCCCTCCTCCCCGACCTGGCCGCCGCCGACGGCGACCCGGACGCCGGCTGGGACACCCTGCGCGACTCCGACGACCCCGCCGTCCGCGCCCTCGCCCTCCGCTGGAACCCTGACCACGACCCTTGTACGCACCTACACCCCGGGCTGGAGCCCTGAGCGCGCGACGGCCTCCGCTCCGTCGCCCGCGCCGGGCCTCCCCGGGCCGGCGACCACGTCGGCGCCGGCCCAGCGGTTCACGTCCGGCGCCTCGGCGGCAGGTGCACCGGCGGCGTGCCGTCGTCGCCGTCGAGGTCCTCGTCCGATCCCCGCATGGCCTTGATCACCGGGGCCGGGTCGGCCCCGAGACTGGTCGCGGTGTGCGCGTAGGACAGGTAACCCTGCTGTTCGGCCGCCTCCGCGCGCAGCCGGATCCGCGCGGAGACCACCCCGGCCGCGACCACCGACACGACGATCGCCGCGCCGAGCCAGATGTGCCCGGTGACGATCATGGCGGTGGCCGGCACGGCCATGATCGCGCCGACCACGCTGTCCGATCCGAGTTGAGAGCCCATCGACCCGACCCTTCCTTCCCGACGGGGACCCTTAAGGGTCCTGTAAGGAGGATCGCGCTCACCCGCGTCATTGCGCAATAGTTCAGCATGACCTCCGTTCCACCCGTAGGGGTCGGTGGTACGGTAATCGGATTGGCAGGTGTCCGAACGCCGGCTTCCTGATTGACGCACTCCCTGAGGACAGGACATGGCCGCGGCCCGGTTGACCGATCGCGAGCAGCAGATCCGCACGTTGGTGGTGGACGGCCTCAGCAACGAGGACATCGCCGTACGGCTGAAGATCTCGCGCAAGACGGTCGAGTCCCACCTGCGCATGCTGTTCCGCAAGCTCGGCGTGTCCCGGCGCGAGCAGGTGTCGCTGGAGGACTTCGTCCCGGTCCCCGACCCGCACGCCTTCGGCGCCACCTCGATGACCCGGCTGCGCGAGCTGGAGGAGCAGCTCCGGTCGTACGAGACGGCGATCCTGAAGATCACCGACCGGCAGACCCCGCTGTTCTCGGAGCGGGTCGAGATCACCGTGACCATCGGCGACTCCGCGGCCGAGGACGCCGTCGTCGAGCGCCGCTGGACGACCCCCAAGCCGTACCTGATCTATCGGGTCACCCGCCCGATCCTGCCGCCCCCGCCGGTCACGCTCACCAGCGACGACCTGAGCGTGGCCTGCGAGGTCGTGGGTCAGGACGTCGGCGTGGCGGTGCAGGACATCCTGGACCGCAAGCGCCGCCACCGGCTGCTGGTCACCTTCCAGCCCGGGCTGCAGGAGGAGACCGAGTGGGTGCTCCGCTACCGGGTCCCGGGGCTGTGGGACCCGTTGCGGGAGACCGGCGAGGACCGGGCCATCTGGCGGCCGGGCGTGTCCGACCGGGACGACTCGACCACGACCAGCATCACCGACCTGACCCTGCGCTTCGTCTTCCCGCACGACACGACCAGCATGGACGTGACCGAGCGGCGCGGGCTGGGGATCACCGAGGACGAGCACCTGGCCGACGGCCGGCGGGTGCTGGTCTGGCGCGACCTGCAGCCGGGCGGCGCCCGCTACGAGTGGATGCTCAAGCAGACCCGGGAGCAGTGAGAGGCCGGCCACGGGGCTCCGGCCTTCACGTCATCCGCCGTTGGAGCCGTCGCCGCCGAGCATGGTCCCCCCTCATAATCTCCGAGATCAAAAACCGCGCGAGCGTATAGGGTCATGATCATTCCTGCTACCCGTACCTGTGGGTAGTGTTTCGGGGATCGACCGCGGGCGTGGATGGAGGTCCCGAGTGGCTGAGGTGGATCCAGGATTTCTTGAGCTGCCGATGCGGCGGATGGCGGACGCCGCCCTGCAGCGCGTACGCGAGCTCGGAGCCGAGCACGCCGACTTCCGGCTGGAGCGGATCCGCAACCAGGACCTGGTCCTGCGCGACGGCCGGGTCGACTCGGCCAGCGACGGCCAGGATGTCGGGTTCGCCGTCCGGGTGGTGCACGAGGGGACCTGGGGCTTCGCCGCCGGCGTGGACCTGACCCCGGAGGCCGCGGTGGCCGTGGCCGAGCAGGCGGTCGAGGTGGCCAAGGTCAGCCGCCCGGTCAACTCCGAGCCGATCGAGCTGGCCGACGAGCCGGTGTACGCGGACGTCACCTGGGTCTCGCCGTACGAGGTGAACCCGTTCGACGTGCCCGACGCGGACAAGTTCGGGCTGCTGGCCGAGTGGTCCGAGCGGCTGCTGGCCGCCGACGGCGTCGACCACGTCCAGGCCATGTGCCTGCAGGTGCAGGAGAACAAGTTCTACGCCGACCTGGCCGGCACGATCACCACCCAGCAGCGGGTCCGGCTGCACCCGGAGCTGGAGGCGACCTCGGTCGACCGCTCCCGGGGCACCTTCGAGACGATGCGGACCTGCGCCCCGCCGGCCGGCCGGGGCTGGGAATACCTCACCGGCGACACCTGGGACTGGGCCGGTGAGCTGGGCCGGATCCCGGAGTGGCTGGCCGAGAAGGCCAAGGCCCCGTCGGTCGACCCGGGCCGCTACGACCTGGTCGTCGACCCGACCAACCTCTGGCTCACCATCCACGAGTCGATCGGCCACGCCACCGAGCTGGACCGGGCCCTGGGCTACGAGGCGGCGTACGCGGGGACCAGCTTCGCCACCTTCGACAAGCTCGGCACGCTGCAGTACGGCTCGCCGGTGATGACCGTGACCGGCGACCGCACCACCGAACACGGCCTGGCCACGATCGGCTACGACGACGACGGCGTGCGGACCCAGCAGTGGGACCTGATCCGGGACGGCCGCCTGGTCGGCTACCAGCTCGACCGGCGGATGGCCCGGCTCAAGGGGCTGGGCCGGTCCAACGGCTGCGCGTTCGCCGACTCGCCCGGCCACATCCCGGTGCAGCGGATGGCCAACGTGTCCCTGCAGCCGGCGCCGGGCGGGCCGTCCCTGGACGAGCTGATCGGCGGCGTCGAGCGCGGCATCTACGTGGTCGGCGACAAGTCCTGGTCGATCGACATGCAGCGCTACAACTTCCAGTTCACCGGGCAGCGGTTCTTCCGGATCGAGAACGGCAAGCTGGCCGGGCAGCTGCGGGACGTCGCGTACCAGGCCACCACGACCGACTTCTGGGGCTCGATGGAGGCGGTCGGCGGGCCGGAGACGTTCCTGCTGGCCGGCGCGTTCAACTGCGGCAAGGCCCAGCCGGGCCAGGTCGCCGCGGTCGGCCACGGCTGCCCGCCTGCCCTGTTCCGGGGCGTGAACATCCTCAACACGGTCCAGGAGGGCGGTCGATGAACCCGCAGGAGACGGTCGAGCGGGCCCTGGCCCTGTCCAAGGCGGACGGCTGCGTGGTGGTGGCCACGGAGCGGTCCGAGGCCAACCTGCGCTGGGCCGGCAACACGCTGACCACCAACGGGTCCATGCGGTCCCGCGGCATCGCCGTGATCAGCACGATCGGCGGCGCGGCCGGGGTGGTGCAGCGCAGCTCGGTCGATGCCCACGAGCTGGAGGACCTGGTCCGGGCGAGCGAGCAGGCCGCCCGCGACGCCGGGCCCAACGAGGACGCGGCGCCGCTGGTCGAGCCGGACGGCACGCCGGCCGGCTGGGACGAGGCCCCGGTGGAGACCTCGATCGGCACCCTCGGCGGGGTGGCCCGCAGCCTGGGCTCGGTGTTCGAGCGGGCCGCGGGGCAGCAGCGGCTGCTGTTCGGCTTCGCCGAACACAGCCTGGAGACCCGCTACGTCGGCTCCTCCACCGGCCTGCGGTTGCGGCACGTGCAGCCGACCGGGCGGATCGACCTCAACGGCAAGTCCCCGGACTACGCCCGCTCCGCCTGGGTCGGGCGCAGCACCCGCGACTTCACCGACATCGACGTCGAGGCGCTCGACGGCGAGCTGGCCCGCCGGCTGGAGTGGGCGGCCCGCCCGGTCGAGCTGCCGGCCGGCCGCTACGAGACGCTGCTGCCGCCGGCCGCCGTGGCCGACCTGTTCTTCTACCTGTACGTCACCGCCGGCGACCGGGCCGCCAACGAGGGCCGCACGGTGTTCTCCAAGCAGGGCGGCGGCACCCGGATCGGCGAGCGGCTGTCCCCGCTGCCGGTCACCCTGCGCAGCGACCCGGCCGCGCCCGGCCTGGAGGCCGAGCCGTTCTTCACCGCGACCCGGTCGGAGGAGGGCACGATGTCGGTCTTCGACAACGGCCTGCCGCTGCGCCCGACCGACTGGATCCGGGACGGCGTCCTCACCGACCTCGTCCGCACCCGGGCGTACGCGGAGCAGACCGGGGCCAAGCCCACGCCGCTCATCGACAACCTGATCCTGGAGCAGCCCGGCTCGACCGCCTCGGTCGACGACATGGTGGCCCGGACCGAGCGCGGCCTGCTGCTGACCTGCGTCTGGTACGTCCGGATGGTCGACCCGCAGACGATGCTGATGACCGGGCTCACCCGGGACGGCGTCTACCTGGTCGAGGGGGGCGAGGTCACCGGCGCGGTGAACAACTTCCGCTGGAACGAGTCCCCGGTCAACCTGCTCAGCCGGCTGACCGAGGTCGGGGCGAGCGAGCGGGTGCTGCCGCGCGAGTTCGCGGACTACTTCACCCGCACCTCGATGCCGACCCTCCGGGTGCCCGACTTCAACATGAGCACCGTCAGCCAGGCGTCCTGACCGGTCCGCCGGCCTCCTGTCCGGTCCGCCCGGGTCTCGTGCCCGGCCCGCCTGCGTCTCGTAGCCGGGTCGGCCGGGTCGGCCGCGTCTCGCGTGGCCGATGGGCCGGTCCGCCGGCCGGGCCTCCTGGTTCGGGAGGCCCGGCCGGTCGGGCTCAGGGACCCGGACGACCGTGCAGGTCGTGTCCGGGGTCGGCGGCGTGGTCAGCCGCGCGTTGACCGCGTAGAGGAACGGCCCGAACGCCGCGATCGTGGTCGGGGTGTCGAAGTTCGGGTCGGTGATCGTGCCGGTGACCCGGCCGGACGCGTAGTCGCGCCCGAGCGAGATCCGCACGATCTGGTTGAACTGGTTGCGCATGACGTACAGCGTGTGGCCCCGGCGCAGCAGGCCGTCGCCGTTGGTGAGCGAGGCGCCGCCCAGGTCGACCTGCCGGGTGACGCCGGTCCGGGCCGAGACCCGGAACAGCAGCCCGGTGTTGGACTGCACGATGAGCAGCGTCCGGCCGTTCGGGCTGGCCACGATGCCGTTGGCGTTGAAGCCGGGGGCGTAGACGAGGTCGCCGGTCAGCGGCACGGTCCGGACCGTCCCGAGCCGGCCGCCGGGCCCGAGCGGCAGCACGTACATGACCTGGGCCGTGGAGTCGGTGTAGTACGCCGCGTCCCGGGTCACGACCACGTCGTTGACGAAGCTGGCGCCGGGCTGGCCGACCTGGGTCCGCAGCAGCAGCCGGCCGGTGCGCACGTCGTACACCTTGACCGTGCCGCTGGGGCCGCCGGCCGCGAACAGGCGGTCGCCGGAGACCTTGAGCCCGCGGACGGTGTCGCCGGCCGTGCCGGGCACGAACACCGCGCCCCGCCCGGTCACCAGGTCGCCGCGGTAGATGGCCCCGTCGACCTGGGAGCCGACGTAGAAGCTGGTGCCGCGGCCGGTGGCGATGCCCTCGGGCCGGAACCCGTCCGGCAGCGAGATCACCTTCGGCAGCAGCGCCGCGCCGGCCGGCGCGGCGGTGGAGACGCTGACCACGGTGCCGCTGGTCAGGGCCAGCGTCGTTGCCGCGAGCGCGGTCAGAGCCAATCTGCGTCGCACGTCATGCCCTCCTCCGTGGGGTAGGTGGGTCTTCGGGTCAACTCAGGGGATCCGGACGACGCTGTACGGCGTGGTCGGCGTCGGCGGGGTGGTGAAGCGGGCGTTGGCCGCGTACAGGAAGGGGCCGAAGGCGGCGATCGTGGCCGGCACGTCCAGCGCCGGGTCGGTGAGCACGCCGGTCACACGCCCGCGGCTGCCGCTGGAGTTCAGCGCGATCTTCACGATCTGGTTGTTCTGGTTGCGGACGACGTAGAGCGTGCGGCCGCGCAGCAGGATGCCGTCGCCGTTGGTCAGGTCGGCGCCGCCGACGTCGACCACGGTGGAGCGGCCGGTGCGGGGCGAGACCCGGTGCAGCAGGCCGGTGTTGGACTGGATGACCAGCAGAGCCCGGTGGTCCGGCGAGGTCTCGATGCCGTTGGCGTTGAAGCCGGCCACCAGGGGGATGTCCGGGGTGGGCAGCGTGCGCACCGCCCCGAACCGGGTGCCGTGGAACGGCAGCACGTACAGCTGGGACTTCAGCGAGTCGGTGAAGTACGCCTTGCCGTGCAGCACCGCGACGTCGTTGACGAAGGTCTCGCCGGCCGGGCCGACCCGCCGGTCGGCCAGCTTCCGGCCGGTGCGCAGGTCGTACACCTTGAGCGTGCCGGTGCCGGCGCCGGCCGCGAACAGCAGGTTGCCGGACACCTCCAGGCCGGCGGTGGCGTCGCCCGGGGTGCCGGCCACGAACGGGGTGACCCGCCCGGTCAGCAGGCTGCCGCGGACGATCGCGCCGTCGGCGACCGAGCCGACGTAGAACGTGGCGCCCTTGGTGGCGATGCCCTCGGGCTGGTAGCCGTCGGGCAGCGCGATCACCTTGGGCAGCAGCGTCGCGCCGGCCGGCGCGGCGGTGGCGACGCAGGCCACGGTCCCGCTCGCCATCGCCAGCACCGCGGCGCCGATCGCCGTCAGAGCAAGCCGTCTCCGCACTGGGAGCCCTCCTCGTGCCGGGTTCGGGCCGGGCTCGACCCGTCGGGGCAGAGCGCCCGACCGACCACACGGAGTGCACGGCTGGGCGGTTCAGCCGCGCGGATCCTCGACCACCCGGCCGAACAGGGCCAGCACAGCCGTGCGGGAGTCGTTCCGGGCGGTCTTGTTGCGCCAGGTGTGACCGCAGCGCCGGCAGCGCTGGACCACGATCGTGCGGCCGCCCTGGTACAGGGCCCCGACGGGCTCCATCTCGCCACCGCAGTCGGACTCCCGGTCGCCCGGCCGGACATCGACGTGCCGGGACCACAGGCAGTGCGGGCAGTGGTTGGTGTAGCCGTTGCCGCGGACCGGCCGGCCGCAGTGCAGGCAGGTGAAGTCCTCCGGCTGACGGGTGAACTTCCGGGACTCCACGGCTCTCCGCTGACTGGGTCGGTACGGCTGGCAATCCTGACCCAGGCTACCCGGGAGTTGTGAGGCAGCCGACAATCCGGGCAGGTGGGACGGGGTGTTCCCGGCGATACGCTCCGACCGATCCCCGATCTTCACGGCCGGGCGGACTTCCGCGTTCCCCGATGTCCGCCCGGCGACTACCTGGCGCACTGGATCGCGATCGGCAAGACGCCGACGCGCGTCGAAGGTGCCTCGGATCTTCTACCTGAACTGGTTCCCCGCCGGGACGCCTCCGGCGCCCTCCTGTGGCCGGGCTTCGGGGAGAACATCCGGGTCGTGAAGTGGGCGGTGGACCGGCTCGAGGGCACGGCGGCGGCGGTCGAGACGCCGGGCGGGTACGTCCTGGCGCCCGGCGCGCTGGACGTCTCCGGCCTGTCCCTGTCGCGGGCCGACCTGGCCGCGGTGACCGCGGTCGACGCCGACGAGTGGCGGGCGGAGCTGGCGCAGATCGAGGAGTGGTTCACGACGATCGGGGAGCAGCTGCCGACCGGGATGCGGGACGAGCTCGACGCTCTCCGCCTCCGGCTGGGCTGACCCCGCCGTCTCCGGCTGGGCTGACGCTCTCCGTCTCCGGCTGGGCTGACGCCCCCCGTCTCTGGCTGGGCTGACCCCGGCTTCTCGGCTCTACGGGTGGAAGGGCCCGGTCCTCCCCTCTGGGCCGGGCCCTTCCGCCTACTTGCGTACCAGGACCGTGCGGGCCGTGGTGGTGTTTCCGCTCTTCACACCGACCACGACGCCCTTGGCCCCGACCTTGACGTCGGCCAGCGACCTCGCGTCGGCGCCCCGGACCTTGGTGTCGGCAGTGGCGGTGAAGGTCGCGGTGAAGCCGTCCTCGGCCTTGACCGTCACGCTGGCCGGCCCGACCGCGGTGACCTGGCCGCGGACCGACACCAGCGTGACCGGGCCGTCCTTGCCCTTGACGACCCACTCGCCGTGCAGGCCGCGGGCGATCGCGGCCCGGGCCCGGTGCTTCGTGGCCTTGGCGGTGCCGGTGGGCGCGCTGGGAGCCGAGGACGCCGCGGGGGTGGGCGTGCTGTCCGCCGTCGCCGCGGCCACCCCGGCGGTGCCGAGCACCCCGGTGGCCACGACTCCGGCCACTCCCAGCGCGAGCTTCCTGGTCAGGATCATCGTTCGTCCTCTCGATGGCGGCGTACGGCGACGACTCTGGCCGCACGTCGTTGCCTCCTCCTGCGATTTGTGTTCGGGGAGTGCAAGGCTGTCGGGGTGAGACCGATCAGCAGGTTCGGGGTGCCGGCGCTGGACGAGCTGCCCGAGGACGTCCGGGCGCGGATCGAGGAGGTCGGCGAGAAGACCGGCTTCGTGCCCAACGTGTTCCTGGCGCTGGCCCGGCGGCCGGCGGAGTTCCGCGCGTTCGTGGCCTACCACGACGCCCTGATGGACAAGGAGTCGCCGGGGCTGTCGAAGGCCGACCGCGAGATGATCGTGGTCGCGACCAGCGCCGCCAACGACTGCACCTACTGCGTGGTCGCGCACGGGGCGATCCTGCGCATCCGGGCCCGGGACCCGCTGCTGGCCGACCAGGTCGCGGTGAACTACCGGCAGGCCGACATCACCGCCCGGCAGCGGGCGATGCTCGACTTCGCGCTGCGGGTCGCGGTGTCCTCGGCCACGGTCGAGGACGAGCACCTGGCCGAGCTGAGCCGGCACGGGTTCGACACCGACGATGTGTGGGACATCGGTGCCATCGCCGCCCTGTTCGCCCAGTCCAACCGGCTGGCGCACCTGCTGGCGCTGCGCCCCAACCCGGAGTTCCACCTGCTGGGCCGGGTCCCCCGCGGCTGACTCCGGAATACTCCGCGGCTGAGCACCCGGCCGCGCAACCACGAGGCCTGGGCCGTGCTGACCACCCGCCGGGCGACCAAGAAACCTGGGCGTGCTGAGCACCCGGCCCGGCGACCACGAAGCCCGGGCCGTGCTGGCCACCCGGCGGACGACCAAGGAATCTTGGGCGTGCTGGCCACCCGGCGGGACGACCAAAGAGCCCCTGGGCCGTGTTCGCCAACCCGGCCGGACGACCAAGAACCCTGGGCCGTGCTGACCACCCGGCCCCGCGACCAAGCCCGGGCGGTGCTGACCACCCGGCCGGGCGACCAAGCCCGGTCGGTGCTGGCCAACTGGCGGGACGACCGAGAAACTCGGGCGATGCGGTGCATCGACTGGGTGGACGGGGCGGTGGTCCTGATCGACCAGACGCTGCTGCCGGACGAGGAACGCTGGCTGCGCATCACCGACCCGGACGAGCTGGTCGACGCGATCCGGCGGCTGGCCGTCCGCGGCGCCCCGGCCCTGGGCGCCGCCGGCGCCCTCGGCGTGGCCCTCGCCGCCACCGCGGGTGGCTCGGTCGAGGCCGCGGCGGCGCGGATCCGGGCGGCGCGGCCGACGGCGGTGAACCTGGCCCGCGGGGTGGACCGGGCGCTGTCCCGGCTGGCCGACGGCCCGGAGGCCGTGCTGGCCGAGGCCCGGTCGGTGCTGGAGGAGGAGGCCGGCGCCTCCCGCGCGATCGGCGAGCGCGGCGCCGACCTGCTCGGCGGCGACGCCCCGCTCCGCCTGCTCACGCACTGCAACACCGGCTGGCTCGCCACCGTCGAGTGGGGCACCGCCCTGGGCATCGTCACCGTCCTGCACGAGCGCGGCCAGGTCGTGCGCGTGTACGCCGACGAGACCCGCCCGCTCCTGCAGGGCGCCCGCCTGACCGCGTACGAGCTGGCGGCGCTGGGGGTCGAGCACCGGGTGATCGCGGACGGCGCCGCGGCCTCGGTGATCTCCCGTGGCCTGGTCGACGTGGTCGTGGTCGGCGCCGACCGGATCGCCGCCAACGGCGACGTCGCCAACAAGGTCGGCACGTACCCGCTGGCCCTGGCCGCCGCCCGCGCCGGCATCCCCTTCATCGTGGCCGCCCCGGAATCCACTGTGGACTCCTCCACTGCCACCGGCGCCGGCATCGAGATCGAGGAGCGCGACCCGGGCGAGGTCTTCGCCGGCCCGGCCTACAACCCCGCGTTCGACGTGACCCCGGCCGACCTGGTGACCGCCGTGGTGACCGAGAAGCGGACCGTCCGGCCGGCCCGAGGAGAGAGCTTGTGACCAGCGGGACCCGTCTCGTCGCCGACGCCGTGCTGCCTTGCGACGGCACCGGCGCCGTGCACCGCCCCGGCGCCGTGGACATCGGCCCGGACGGCCGGATCGTCCAGGTCGGGCCGGTCGCGACCCCGGCCGAGTCCACTGCGGACAGTGCCGAGTGGACGGTGCGGTGGGTCGGCGGGCTGCTCATGCCCGGCCTGATCAACGCCCACTCGCACTCACCGATGACATTGCTGCGGGGCCAGGGCGAGGGGCTGCCGCTGGACCGCTGGCTGCGCGAGGTGATCTGGCCGCGGGAGGCCCGGATCGGCGCCGAGGACGTGTTCTGGGGGATGAGCCTGGCCACGGCCGAGCTGCTGCGCTTCGGGGTGACGACGAGCGTGGAGATGTACTTCCACGACGACCTGCTGGCCCGGGCCGTCGAGGCGGCCGGCAGCCGGTGCCTGCTCACCCCGGGGATCGTGGTCGCGCCGGGCTGGGAGCGGTTCGGGACCTGGGCCGACCGGATCGACTGGATCCTGCAGCTGCGCGAGACGTACGCCGGCCACGACCGGATCGAGGTCGGCTTCGGCCCGCACTCCGCGTACGCGCTGCCGGACGAGGCGCTGGTCGCGATCGGCGAGGCGGCCCGGGCCGCGGACGCGCCGGTGCACATGCACCTGGCCGAGACCGAGCACGAGGGGGACGAGGTCTCGGCCCGGCACGGCGGCGCCACGGTGCCGCAGGTGCTGGCCGACCTCGGCCTGTTCGACGTGCCCCGGGTGGTCGCCGCGCACGGCGTCTGGCTGACCGAGAAGGACGTGGCCCTGCTGGCCGGCAGCGGTGTCGCGGTCGCGCACTGCCCGAGCAGCAACGCCAAGCTGGCCTCCGGCACCGCGGCGGTGTCGGCGTTGCGGCGCGGCGGCGTCCGGGTCGGGCTCGGCACCGACGGCCCGGCCAGCAACAACGACCTGGACATGTGGGAGGAGATGCGGCTGGCGGCGCTGCTGGCCCGGCAACGGGAGCAGGACCCGACCGTGCTGCCGGCGACCGAGGTGCTGGCCCTGGCCACCGTGGAGGGGGCGGCCGCCCTCGGCCGGCCCGACCTGGGCGCGCTGGCGCCGGGCCGCTGGGCCGACATCATCCGGCTGGACCTCGACGACCCCGGCTTCGTGCCGGTGCTCTCCGACGCCGACCTGGCCGCGCACGCCGTCTGGTCGGCGTCGCGGTCCGCGATCCGGGACGTGTGGGTCGGCGGCCGGCAGGTGCTCCGCGACGGCGAGTGCCTCACGATCGACGTCGGCGAGGCCGGCCGCCGGGTCCAGGCCGCCGCGTCCCGGCTGGTGGGCTGATGGCCGCGCCGACCGACCCGGGGTGGTCCGGGCTGGTCGGGCCGCTGGCGGAGCTGGGCCGCGGGCTGGTGGGCGCCGGCCTGGTGCTGGCCTCCGGCGGCAACCTCTCGGCCCGGGACCCGGGCGCCCCGGTGATCGCGGTGACCGCCCGCGGCACCTGGCTGGACCAGCTCCAGCCGGCCGACTTCGCGCTGGTCCGGATCGCCGACGGGGCCGTCGTCGGCGGCGCGGCCGACCCGTCCACCGAGCTGGCCCTCCACCTGGAGTGCTACCAGGCCCGGCCGGACGTCAACGCTGTCGTGCACGTGCACCCGCAGACCTCGGTGCTGCTGGCCGCGCTCGGCCATCCGATCCGGGCGATCACCACCGACCACGCCGCGTACGTCGGGCCGGTGCGGGTGGCCTCCTTCCGGCCGCCCGGCACCCCGGAGCTGGCCACCGAGGCGGCGGCGCTGATCGCCGACGGCGGGTGCGACTGCGTGGTGCTGGCCCACCATGGCTGCTCGGTGGTCGCCGACTCGGTGGAGATGGCGCACCGCCGGGTGCTCAACCTGGAGGAAGCGGCCCGGCTGACGTACGCGGCGCTGCTGCTCGGGGACACCGCGACCGAGTGCCCGCCGGAGTACCGCGACCGGCTGCGCGGACGGGACGGGCACTGACGGCGTCATCCCCGGCGCCGTCGGGGAGTCATGACGGTAGGCGTCATCCGTCTCAACTTCGGGCAAAGAACCGGGGAACGGGGACGCGGAGGGAGCGTAGTGACCGACACCAGCACCACCCTCGAGAAGCCGGGGTTGGACGAACGGCAGTACCGCATCCGGCGCACCCTCGAGTCGCTCACCGGCGTCGCGTTCACCGAGGGCAACAGCCTCACGGTGCTGCGCAACGGGGATCGGATCTTCCCGGCGATGCTGACGGCGATCGACAACGCGCAGCGCAGCGTCGACCTGATGACGTACGTGTACTGGAAGGGCGACATCGCGACCCGGTTTGCCGATGCGCTGTCGGCCGCGGCCGGGCGCGGGGTCCGGGTCCGGCTGCTCATCGACGCGGTCGGCGGCCTGCAGATCGACCGCAGCCTGGTCAACCGGATGGACGACGCCGGCGTGCACGTCGAGTGGTTCCGCAAGCCCTGGCTCAACTCGCCGCTGAAGCAGAACCACCGCTGCCACCGGAAGGTGCTGGTGGTGGACGAGGAGGTCGCGTTCACCGGCGGCGTCGGCATCGCCGAGGAGTGGTGCGGCGACGCCCGGGACGCCACCGAGTGGCGGGACACCCACGTCGAGGTGCGCGGTCCGGCGGTGGACGGGCTGCGGGCGGCGTTCGCGCAGAACTGGGCCGAGAGCGGTCGTGAGCTCTACGACGACAACGACTCGTTCCCGCAGGCGTCCCAGACCGGCTCGACCGTGGCCCAGGTGGTGCGCGGGTCGGCGTCGCTGGGCTGGGACGACCTGCAGTCGACGTTCCGGGTGCTGCTGGACTCGGCGACCGAGCGGCTGTCGATCGCCACCGCCTACTTCGCGCCGGACGACTTCTTCCTGGAGCGGCTCTGTGCGGCGGCGCAGCGCGGTGTCCGGGTCGACCTGCTGCTGCCCGGGCCGCACGCGGACAAGCGGGCCTGCCAGCTCGCCAGCGAGGCCGCGTACGACCGGCTGACCAGCTGCGGCGTGCGGGTCTGGAACTTCCAGCCCTCCATGATGCACGCCAAGATCATGATCGTGGACGGGATCCTCGCCGCGGTCGGCTCGTCCAACTTCAACCGGCGCTCGCTCGATCATGACGAGGAGGTCGTGCTGGTGGCGCTGGACGAGGCGGTGGCCGGCCTGCTGGCCGCGGACTTCGACGCCGACCTGGCGCGCAGCAAGGAGATCG
>DATDKW010000151.1:0-5370 GCA_036519715.1 Mycobacteriales bacterium | reverse complement strand
TGGGCCGTGTAGAGGTGCCCGCCGGGCCCGCTGGTGACCTCCATCGACCTCGGGATGGAGTGCGCGGTGAAGATCTGCCGGGCCGCGTCCGGGTCGGGCAGCGAGGCCAGCGCGGCCCGGACCCCGTCCGCGGCCGGCTCGATGAACCCGGGGTGATTGAAGTAGTGCCGCAGCTTCTCCAGCTCCGGCGCGCCCTCCCCCACGGCGGCCCGGGCCCGGGCCAGGTCGTCCTGATACTGTCGGCAGCCCGAGAACGACGTCAGCGCGCTGGTCACGAAGACCAGCGCCCGCCGGACGCCGTCGTCCCGCATGGTCGCGACGGTGTCCTCGACCAGCGGGTGCCAGTTGCGGTTGCCCCAGTAGACCGGCAGGTCGACGACCTCGCGGATGGCGGCCAGCAGGGCCCGGTTCTGGTCGTTGATCGGGGACACGCCGCCGAAGTGCTGGTAGTGCTCGGCCACGGCAAGCAGCCGCTCCCGGGGCACGCCCCGGCCGCGGACCACGTTCTCCAGGAACGGCAGGACGTCCGCCGGTCCCTCCGGACCGCCGAAGGACAACAGCAGCAACGCGTCGTAGTCGGGGCTCACCGGTCCATCCTGCCGGACCGCGGCACTACACGCCTGTCGCGTGGAACCCGCCGTCGGCGTGCACGATCTCCCCGGTCACCGCGGGCATCCAGTCGGAGAACAGCGCCGCGCAGGTGCGGGCCACCGGCTCCGGGTCGTTGATGTCCCAGCCGAGCGGGGCCCGGTCGTCCCACACGTCCTCGAACTGCTTGAACCCCGGGATCGACCGGGCCGCCATCGTACGCAGCGGGCCGGCCGCGACCAGGTTGACCCGGATGCCGCGGGGGCCGAGCTCGCGGGCGGTGTAGCGGGCGGCCGACTCCATCCCGGCCTTGGCCACGCCCATCCAGTCGTACGCGGGCCAGGAGATGGTGGCGTCGAAGGTGAGCCCGACGATCGAGCCGCCCCGCTCCGGCAGCAGCGGCAGCGCGGCCTTGGCCAGCGCCGGCAGCGAGTAGGTCGAGACGTGCACCGCGGTGGCGACGTCCTCCCACGGCGTGTCCAGGAAGTCGCCGCCGAGCGCGGACGCCGGCGCGAACCCGATCGAGTGCAGCACCCCGTCGATGCCGTCGACGTGCTCGCGGACCCGGTCCGGCAGCGACGCCAGCTGCTCGGGGCTGGTCACGTCCAGCTCGACCACCGGGGCCGGGCCGGGCAGCTTCTTGGCCACCCGCTCCACCAGCGACATCCGGCCGAATCCGGTCAGCACCACGGAGGCACCCTGCTCGATCGCCACCCGCGCGACCGAGTACGCGATCGAGGCGTCGGTGATCACACCGGTGATCAGCAGCCGCTTGCCGTCGAGCAGACCCATCAGTGCTCCATTTTTCTAGTGGCCCATGCCCAGGCCGCCGTCGACCGGGATGACGGCGCCGGTCACGTACGAGGCGGCGTCGGAGGCCAGGAAGGTGACCACCCCGGCGATCTCGTCCGGCGTGGCCAGCCGCTGCAGCGGCACCTGGCCGCGGACCGACTCGACGTGCGCCTCCGGCAGCACCGCGGTCATGTCGGTCTGCACGAAGCCGGGCAGCACGATGTTGACGGTGATGCCGCGCGAGCCCAGCTCCCGGGCCAGCGACCGGCCGAAGCCGATCAGCCCGGCCTTGGCCGCGGCGTAGTTGGTCTGCCCGGCGCTGCCGGTCAGCGCGACGACCGAGGACACCAGCACGATCCGGCCCGACCGGGCCCGGAGCATCTTGCCCGCGGCCCGCTTCGACAACCGGTACGCCGCGGTCAGGTTGGCGTCCAGGACCCGGGTGAACTGGTCCTCGCTCATCCGCAGTAGCAGCGTGTCGTCGGTCATGCCGGCGTTGGACACCAGGACCTCGACCGGGCCCTGTTCGGCCTCGACCGCGGTGAACGCGGCGTCCACGGCCGCCGGGTCGGTCACGTCGCACTGCACGCCGAAGGTGCCCTCGGGACCGCCGGACCCGCGGTGGGTCACCGCGACCTTGTCGCCCTGCTTGAGGAACTCCTGGGCGATGGCCAGGCCGATGCCCCGGTTGCCACCGGTGACGAGCACGGATCGGGTCACGAGGCCGAACCCTATAGTCCGGGCGTGCGAGGTATCCAGATTCTCCGGTTCGGCGGTCCCGAGGTGCTCGAGGTCGTCGACCTGCCCGAGCCCGACCCGGTCCCCGGCAGCCGCGTGTACGAGGTGACCGCCGCGGGCGTCAACTACGCCGACACCCACCAGACCGAGGACAGCTACCTGGCGCCGCAGCGGCTCCCGCTGGTGCCCGGGGCCGAGTTCGCCGGGACCGGGCCGGACGGCCGCCGGGTGGTCGGCCTGCTCACCGGCGGCGGCGGGTACGCCGAGCGGGTGGTGGCCGCCGACGCGCTGGTGTGGCCGATCCCGGACGGGGTCAGCGACGGCGCCGCGCTGTCGATCGTACTGCAGGGCGTCACCGCCTGGCACGCGCTGCGGACCTGCGCGCACCTGTCCGGGGGCGAGTCGGTGGTGGTGCACGCGGCCGCCGGCGGGGTCGGCACGGTCGCGGTCCAGCTGGCCCGGGCCTGGGGCGCCGGCCGCGTGATCGCGGTCGCCTCGTCGCCGGAGAAGCGCGCGTTGGCGCTGTCGCTGGGCGCGGACGACGCCGTCGACCCGGCCGCGCCGGACCTCACCGCGGCGCTGCGGGAGGCCAACGGCGGCAACCGGGTCGACGTGGTGCTGGAGATGACCGGCGGGCCGGTGTTCGACGCCAGCCTGCGGGCGCTGGCGCCGTTCGGCCGGCTGGTGACGTACGGGCAGGCGTCCCGGACGGCGCCGGCGAAGGTCGACCCGACGAACCTGATGGCCCACTCGACCGCGGTGATCGGGTTCTGGCTGGCGCACTGCTACCGGGACCCGGCCCGGTGGCTGGCACCGGGCATCACCGAGCTGCTGGCCATGCTCGCCGACCAGCGGCTGACCGCTGTCGTCGGCGGTACGTACCCGCTGGGTGACGCGGCGGACGCGCACCGCTCCCTGCTGGCCCGGCAGTCCACCGGCAAGCTGGTGCTCGACCCGCGGCGATGATCGTTGGCCCGGCCGGGTGAGCGGCCGCGAACGGCTTGGGCCGGGGCACCCGGGCGGATACGGTGCTGCCCATGACCCAGTTCCTCGAGGGCGGTGCCAGCGGGCCGAACGGGCGCGACGGCCGTACCGTCCGGTCGTCCGAGCAGGACCCGAGCGGGCCGGCCGGCCCCGGTGACCAGGCCGGGGAGGCCGCGGACGCGCTCGGCGGCCGCGGCTCGCTCATGTCGCGCTACCGCGGGGCCGGGTCCCCGGCCGGGACCGAGGACGAGCCGGCCGCGCCGCAGCCGCGGACGGGTGAGGCGCCGGCCGGCAGCCCGTGGCGGGAGTCGGGCTGGACGTCGGCCCCGTCGGTGCCGCTGGCGGCTCCGCCCGCCGGTCCGCCGGCGCCCGCTCCGCCGGTGTCGTCGGCGCCGCCCGCGCCTCCGGTCCCGCCCGCGCCTCCGGTCCCGCCCGCGCCGCTGGTCCCGCCCGCACCGCCGGCGTCGTCGGCGCCGCCTGCGCCGCCGGCCTTCGGCAAGCCGGCCGCGCCGGCCCCCGACAAGCCGTCCGCGCCGGCGCCTGCGTCCGCGCTGCCGCCGGCGGTCGACAAGCCGGCCGCTGACCGGACCGGCGAGAAGCCGGGAGACCGGGCCGGCTACACGCCTCCGGACCGGACCGGCGACACGACGTCGGACCGGACCGGAGACACGACGTCGGACCGGACCGGCGAGACGGCGGCGGACCGGACCGCCGGCGAGCCGGCGCAGAAGCCGGTCGAGCCCCGGGGCACGACGGCCGACCCCGCGCCGGTCGTCACCGCGACCCGCGGCGTCACCCCCGGCACCGGCCCCTCGACCACCCCACTGCTGTCGGCCGAGCGGACCGCCGAGTTCAAGCAGCGCTGGCGCGACCTGCAGGGCGACTTCGTCGACGACCCCCAGCAGGCCGTCCGCGGCGCCGGCGACCTGGCCCGCGAGGTGCTGCAGGAGCTTTCGGACACGATCGCCGACTCCGAGCGGGTCGAGGCGTGGCAGGCCGGCGACGGCTCCACCGCCACCGAGGACCTGCGCGTCGCCCTCCGGCAGTACCGCACGCTGGTCGACCGCCTGCTCGAGCTCTAGCTAGAGCCGCCCGGACTCGCGCATCAGCAGCAGCGCGTACGCGGCCAGCGTGCTGTCGTCCGTGACCAGCCCGGAGCGGATCATCGCGTCGAACTCGTCCCGGCCGACCAGCCGCTGCCGCATGTCCTGCTCGGTCGCCTCCCGCGCGGTCGGCCCTGCGGTCAGGTCGGTGGCCAGGAAGACGTCGAAGCCCTGGCTGCTCATCCCGTACGCGGCGTGCAGGTGGCCGAGCAGCTCCATCGACCCGGCCCGCAGCCCGGTCTCCTCGGCCAGCTCGGCCGCGGCCAGCTCGGCCGGCGGCAGCACCGCACCGCCGGACGCGGTGCCCTGCGGGAACTCCCAGAACCGCCCGCCGACCGGGTAGCGGTACTGCTCGACCAGGTGGAACCCGTCCGGCTCGGCCGGGATGACCAGCGCGAAGTCCGGCTTGTCGACCACGGAGTAGATCCCGTCCGAGCCGTCCGGGCGGCGGATCGCGTCCTCCCGCAGCGTCAGCCAGGGATTGCGGTAGATCTCGCGGGTCGACACCTGCTCGATGGACGTCACAGCAGGCGATTGGACCATGCCAGCGAGACCCCGGCCGCCGCGAAGGCGAACAGCAGGCCGATCCCGACGAACCAGGTGGTGATCTCGCGGCGCTCGGTGGTGTAGCCGATCTGGCTGCCGAGGTCGCGGTAGACGTTGCTCAGCTCCTCGGCCGACGCGGCCGCGTAGTAGCTGCCGCCGGTGCCGTCGGCGATCTGGCGGAGCTTGTCGTGGTCGACCGGCACGACGACCCGCTGTCCCTCCAGGTCGATGAAGCCGCTGTCGGTGCCGAAGGCGATCGTGGAGACCGGGATGTCGGCCTGCTTGGCCGCGCCGACGGCCTGCTCCGGACTGCGGCCCCAGGTGTTGCTGCCGTCGGACATGAGCACGATCCGGGCCGGCGCGTTGCCCGAGGACGGGTCGGTCCCCTGCAGCTGGGCCTGGAACGTCTTCACCGCGTCCAGGCAGGAGAAGATCGCCTCCCCGATCGCGGTCCGCTCGGCCAGCTCCAGCGTGTCGATGGCGCGCAGCACCGAGGCCCGGTCGGTGGTCGGGGCGACCGCGACGCTGGCCGTGCCGGAGAAGGTGACCAGCCCGAGGTTGATCCGCGGCGGCAGCAGCGAGACGAACTCCTTCGCCGCCGCCTGCGCCGCCTCCAGCC
>DATDKW010000150.1:0-6074 GCA_036519715.1 Mycobacteriales bacterium | reverse complement strand
CAGCTCCTCGTGCGTGGTGCCGAACTCGTCCAGCAGCTGCCGGTAGGCCGCGGCCTCCTCCAGCGGGTTGAGCTGGGCCCGGTGCAGGTTCTCCAGCAGCGCGTCGCGCAGCATGGCGTCGTCGGCGGTCTCCCGGACGATGGCCGGGATGGCGGCCATGCCCAGGTCGCGGCTGGCCCGCCACCGCCGCTCGCCCATCACCAGCTCGTACGCACCGGGGCCGGTCTCGCGGACGACGACGGGCTGGAGCAGGCCGAACTCGCGGATGGAGGTCTTCAGCTCCTCCTGCGCGTCCTCGTCGAAGACCTGCCGGGGCTGCTTCGCGTTGGGCCGGATCGCCTGGACCGGGATCTCCCGGAAGGACGCCCCCGGCACCTGCGCCGGCTCGTCCGCGGCCGGCTCCGCACCCGCGGCCGGCTCCTCGACGGGCGCCACCGTGACCTCCGGCGCCGCCTCGGCCGGCGCCGTCGTGGGAATCAGCGCACCCAGGCCCTTCCCGAGCCCACCCCGTCGGCTCACTGTGCTGCCCTCTGTTCGCCTCGTCGGTCGCTCCGCTCCTCGGGCCGGACTCTCGACGTACCGCGGTGGGGGGCCCTGCGATGCTCACTCCCTCGTCGGCTCACACCGACTCCCGGGGCGCCACCGGCTCCAGCCGGGTCCCGCGGTCGGCCAGCTCTCGCGCGGCCTCGAAGTAGGTCAGCGCACCCCGCGACCCCGGGTCGTACGTCATCACGGACTGACCATATCCGGGCGCCTCGGACACCCGGACGGATCTGGGGATGACCACGTCCAGCACCAGCTCGCCGAAGTGGTTCCGCACCTCCTGGGCGACCTGGTCGGCCAGCTTCGTCCGCCCGTCGTACATGGTCAGCAGGATGGTGGAGACCTGCAGGCCGCCGTTGAGGTGCGACTTGATCAGGTCGATGTTGGACAGCAGCTGGCCCAGCCCCTCCAGCGCGTAGTACTCGCACTGGATCGGGATGAGCACCTCGTCCCCGGCGACCAGCGCGTTGACCGTGAGCAGGCCGAGGGAGGGCGGGCAGTCGACCAGGATGTAGTCGACCTCCGTCCCGTACGAGGCGATGGCCCGGCGCAGCCGGTGCTCCCGGGCGACGACCGAGACCAGCTCGATCTCCGCGCCGGCCAGGTCGATGGTGGCCGGCACGCACCACAGGTTGGGCGCCTGCTCGACCGGCACCGCCGCCTCGTCCAGCGGCATCCCGTCGACCAGCACCTCGTAGATCGACGGCGTGCCACTGCCGTGGTCGACGCCGAGCCCGGTGCTGGCGTTGCCCTGCGGGTCGAGGTCGATGACCAGCACCCGCAGCCCGTGCATGGCCAGCGCGACAGCCAGGTTGACCGTGCTGGTGGTCTTGCCGACGCCGCCCTTCTGGTTGGCGACGGTGATGACCCGGCGGTGGGCCGGGCGCGGGAACGCGTGCTCGCCGGTGGTGTTGCGGACCCGGACGGCCTGCGCCGCCTCGCGCATGATCGGGGTGTCGAACTCCTCGCCGGCCGGCGCGGCCGATCCCACGGCGTCGTCGAGCACGCTCCTGATGCGGGTCCGGCTGGCGTCGAGCTCGGTCACCGTCTCATCCTCGCTGCTCCCGGTGTCCTCGGAGGGCTCCTCGGACGGCAACACGCCGCCGGTCCCGAACCACCCGACCGGGGTGGGCGTGCCCGCCACCGGCAGCACGTCCGGGGTGGTCGGGATCGGCCAGCCGACGGGCCCCGGTCGATGGGTCGCCCCCGTGCTCGTCACCGTGCCCGCCCTCCTCGTGCCGTAGCCCGCACCGTACTCCGGGTCGGCGCCGCTCTCGTCACCATCACGACCGTCGCAGGCGGATCGCCCACCTCGGTCACCGTCGCGTCCGCGGCGCCCGGCAGCGGACCAGCTGCGGCCAGCTCCTCGGCCGCGGTCGAGCCCTTGAGGGCCAGCAGCAGCCCGCCCGGTCGCAGCAGGGGCAGGCACCAGCCGGCCAGCTTGTCCAGCGGCGCCACCGCCCGCGCGGTCACCACGTCGGCGCCGCCCAGGGAGCGCCGTACCGGCCCCTCCTCGGCCCGGCCGCGGACCACGGTGACGTTGGCCAGCCCGAGCCGGTCGACGCACTCGTCCAGGAACGTGACCCGCCGGGCCAGCGGCTCCAGCAGCGCGATGGTCAGGTCGGGCCGGACCAGGGCCAGCGGGATGCCGGGCAGGCCCGCGCCGCTGCCGACGTCGACCACCCGGGCGTCCGCCGGCACCAGCGCCGCGATCGCGGCCGAGTTGAGCAGGTGCCGGTCCCACAGCCGCGGCACCTCGCGCGGGCCGATCAGCCCGCGGACGGTGCCGTCGGTGGCCAGCAGCCGCGCGTACGCCACGGCGCGGTCGACGGCCGCACCGAAGACCGCCGCCGCCTGCTCCGGTACCGCCGGCTCAGTGTCCACAGTGGACACTCATGGCGCTCCCGCTCAGTCCGGCAGGACGACGACCCGGCGGTCCGGCTCCTCGCCCTCGGACTCGCTGTGCACGCCGTCGATCACGGAGATCGCGTCGTGCACGACCTTGCGCTCGAACGGGTTCATCGCGTCCAGCCGGACCGGCGAGCCCGAGGAGGCGACCTCGGCCGCCGCGTCCCGGGCGATGCCGGCCAGCGCCGTCCGCCGGCGGGCCCGGTAGCCGCCGACGTCCAGCATCAGGCGGCTGCGCAACCCGGTCTGCTGCTGCACGGCCAGTCGGGTCAGCTCCTGCAGCGCGTCCAGGGTGGCACCGTTCGGCCCGACCAGGCCCTGCAGCCCGTCGCCGATCACCGCGACGACCGCACGGTCGCCCTCCACGTCCAGGTCGATGTCGCCGTCGTAGTCGACGATGTCGAGCAGGCGCTCGAGGTAGTCGCCGGCGATGTCGCCCTCCTGCACCAGCAGGGCCTCACCGCGCTCCGGGCGCTCGTCCTGCTCGGCCGTCCGGGTGTCGCCCGCGGTGTCGGTCACGGGGGTGTCGGTCACGAGGTTCTCCAACCAGGTGTTGCCTTCGGTGGTGGCAGGGCGCGGTCAGCGCCGCTTCTTCTTCTGCCGGGTCTGGGTGGGGGAGCGCTGCCCCGCGGGACGCCGGCCGCCGTTGCCGCCGGGCCGGGCACCGGGGCCGGGCTTGGCCCGGGGAGCCGGCGCCGGTGCGGTGGCGTCCGCGTCGGGGCCGTCCGGGGTGGCTCCGTCGGCCGCCGGCGTCGTCCCGTCGGGCGCCTTGCCGGTGGGCGCCTTCGCGTTGGGCGTCTTCCCGTTCGGGGACTTGGCCGTCGGCGCCTTCCCGTTCGGGGACTTGGCGGTGGTCGCCGTCGCCCCGCCGTCGGGGGTGTAGGTCTCGCCGTCGATCACGGTGCCGTCGCCGGCCTCGACCGCCGCCGCGGTCCGCTTCGGCCGTACCGGCTTCTGTCCCGGCTTCGGCGCCAGCGCCTTCGCCACCTCCGGCGAGACCCCGTCGTCCTTCGCGTTCGGGTGCGGCATCCGCTTCAGGATGTAGAACTGCTGGCCCATGCTCCACAGGTTGTTGGTGAACCAGTAGAAGAGGACACCGATCGGGAAGAAGAAGCCGGAGACCAGGAGGCTGGCCGGGATGCCGTAGAGCATCAGCTTCTGGATCATGGCCTGCTGCGCGTCCAGCGTGGTCGTGCTGCGCAGCATGACCTGCTTCTGCGTGATGTACGTCGCCGCCACCATCAGCACGACCAGGACCGCGGCCACGATGTGGGTCGCGGTCGCGCTGGCCCCGTTGATCTGGGCGACCAGGTTGCGCGGGTCGGAGAAGGCGCTGGCGATCGGCGCCCCGAACACGGTCGCCTTGCCCGCCAGCGTCGCCTGCTCGGCGGTCCAGTGGTATTCACCGGACAGCGCCGAGGCCTTGTCCGTGCCGATCAGCCGGAGCACGTGGAACAGCGAGATGAAGACCGGCGCCTGCATGAGGATCGGCAGGCAGCCGCCGATCGGGTTGAAGCCCTCTTCCTTCTGGAGCTTCATCATCTCCTGGGAGAGCGTCTGCCGGTCGTTCTTGTACTTCTCCCGCAGCGCGGCGATCTTCGGCTGCACTTCCTGCATCTTGCGCTGGCTGTGCACCTGCTTGATGAAGAAGCGGAACAGCAGCAGCCGGATGGTGATGACCAGGAAGACGATCGACAGGGCCCAGGTCAGGCCGCTGGCCGGGTCCATGCCGAGCCAGGTGAAGGCCTCGTGCCAGCGCAGCAGCACCCAGGAGACTGCGATGTAGAGAAAGTTCAGCAACGGGGTGCTCCTGTCGGGCTCGACGCCGGCGCGTCGGGTCGGGGGCGGGGGCCGGAAGTTCCAACGGTCGGCGGGACCGGGTCGTGCCCTCCAGGGTGCCAGGGTCCGCAGCGGAGCAGGCGGCGGGTCGCCAGCCACCCTCCGCGCAGGGCCCCGAACCGCTCGACCGCCTCCACCGCGTACGCACTGCAGGTCGGGGTGAAGCGGCAGGCCGGGGGCCGGACCGGGCTGATCCAGCGCTGGTAGGACCGGACCAGCCGGAGCAGGATCCGGGCCAGGGTGGAGCGGCCGCGGCGCCGGGTGACCAGGTCCCGGACGGCGTCGTACAGGGCGAGCAGCACAACGACGGCGGCCAGCAGGCCGGTCACCTGCCAGGCGGTCACGGGCGCACCGCCGGCACCGGCAGCAGCCGGCTCAGCGCCGCGTCCAGGTCCCGGCCGAGGGTGGCCGAGTCGGCCGCGGCGGCCGGCGGCAGGGCCCGGACCACCAGCAGCGATCCCGGCGGCAGCCGGTCCAGTCGGTCGCGGACGAGGTGACGCAGCTGCCGGGAGGTGCGGTGCCGGACCACGGAGTTGCCCACGGCCCGGCCGACGACGAAGCCGACCCGGGCCACCGGGGACTCCGTCTCCGGGGCCAGGTAGTGGGCCACGAGGGTGGTCCGGCCCGCCCGGCGGCCCCGGCGGACGGCGAGGGTGAAGTCCTCGCGTCGCCTCAACCGCGCCGGAGCGGGCAGCACAGCATCGCCCGCTGCCGTCAGGCCGAGAGCTCGCCGCGGCCCTTGCGGCGGCGGGCGGAGAGGATGGAGCGGCCGGCGCGGGTGCGCATGCGAAGCCGGAAGCCGTGGGTCTTGGCCCGGCGACGGTTGTTGGGCTGGTAGGTGCGCTTGCTCACGAGCGGGCTCCAAGACGGCAGGTCGGCGGCGGGAATCCTGGACCGGACGACGCCCCGGCCCAGGCGCGGCCGGCCGCCGGCAGGCGGCGGACGGACTCACGACCTGCTAACGGTACGGAAATAGGCCCGGCCGGGTCAAACGGGCCGGGGCGACCTACGCCGTTCGCTCGGTTGTGGGCGGTGTGTCGAGCGCTGTACGGTGCCAGTCCGCCGGCTTCCCCCACCGGTTCTCCGCAGGTGCACCGGCACTCGTCGGAACGGTCGAGCAACGCAACGCACTGGAGACAACCCACACCGTCCGTGGGAGACACATACACAGCCTGTGGACAGCCGTGTGGACAAGCGGGTCACGCCACAGTCGGCGACGTGGCCACGGGGAGGAGCCAGCGCGTGCCGGAGGATACGACGGTCGACCTCGAGTCGCTGTGGGCACACGCGATCGACGGGCTGGCCGACAGCACGGTGACCCCGCAGCAGCGGGCCTGGCTGCGCAACACCCGCGCGCTCGGGCTGCTGGACGGCACGGCGCTGCTGGCCGCACCCAACGAGTTCACCAAGGACGTGCTGGAGACGCGGCTGCGGCCGATGATCACCACCGCGCTCTCCGAGCTGCTCGGCCGGGACATCCGGGTCGCGGTGACGATCGAGGCCGCCCCCGACCGGGACGACGCCGTCGCGGTCGCGGACGACGGCGACCAGGTCGCCGAGGAGACGCAGCCCGGGATCACCTGGCCCCCGCGGGCGACCGGCGGTGGCCGGACCCAGGCCCGGGTCGAGCCGGCCCGGCTGAACCCGAAGTACACGTTCGAGACCTTCGTCATCGGCTCCGGCAACCGGTTCGCGCACGCGGCCGCCGTCGCGGTCGCGGAGGCGCCGGCCAAGGCGTACAACCCGCTGTTCATCTACGGGGACTCGGGGCTGGGCAAGACGCA
>DATDKW010000149.1:0-6683 GCA_036519715.1 Mycobacteriales bacterium | reverse complement strand
ACCGCGCCGGCGGCCTGACGATCCTCACCCCTGACGCCCCTGCCGCGGGCCGGACCGCGGCCGGGGCGGAGATCGGCGCGGACCGGTGGTCGCAGCTGACGCCGGCGACGGCGCGGGCGGCGGCGGCCGCGCGGGCCGAGGCCGACCCGGCCCAGCGGGTCGCCGACCTGCAGGCGGCGGTGGAGCTGCTGAGCCCGCTGGCCGAGCGGGCCGGCGCGGACGCCGGCCGGTTCCTGGCCGACCTCGCGCTCGGCGCCGAGGTGGACCTGTGGGACCCGCGCGCGGACCGGGTCAGCCTGCTCACCCTGCACGCGTCCAAGGGGCTGGAGTTCCCGGTCGTGTTCGTGGTCGGCTGCGAGGACGGCCTGCTGCCGATGCGGTTCGGCGACGATCGCGGCGACCCGAATGAGGACGACACAGCCGAGGAGCGCCGGCTGCTGTTCGTCGGCATGACCCGGGCCCGCACCCACCTGGCCCTGTCCGGCGCCACCCGCCGTACGGTCCGGGGCCGGGTGACCGAGCCCGCCCCGTCGCCGTTCCTGGCCGATCTCCCGGCCGGGCTGGTGAAGCGGACCAGCCGCCCCGAGCGCCGCCGCACGGTCCAGCTCCGGCTCCTGTAGCAGTCACGGACCGTCACCGGGTCCGCGCCGTCCGGCGTACCGCGACACCACGCTTGAGGCCGGTCCGCGACGCTCCGGACGGGATTGATCACCAGCCCGCTGGGTAACGATCTTCCACGGCGTGTCCATTCCTCACGAGGGATGTTCCCCGGAACGCTGGGCACCGGACAACGGGAGGCATCGGTGGTCGACGCAGGGCAGGACGGGTGGTTCCAGGGGCCTCCGGGCCCCAGCCCCACGGTCGAGGAGGCGGCCCGGGTCGCGGCCCGGCTGGCTACTCCGAGTGAGACCGCCACCCGCGCCGGACTGCCGCTGCGACAGTCCCGGGCCCACCTGGTGCCGGGGGCGTTCGACGGGGGAGCCGGGCCGGAGGCGCCGCAGCGCAGCGCCGACGACGTCCGCGACCACCTCCGCGGCTACCAGTCCGGGGTCCGCAAGGCCCGGGAGGAGTAGACCGTCAGCCCGGCGCGACGGTGTAGTGGTAACCGTGGTGACGGGCGAACCCCAGGGTGTCGTAGAGCGCGAGCGCCCCCGCGTTCTCCTCCGCCACCTGCAGGTACGCACTGGTGGCGCCGTGCGAGCGGCCCCAGTCGAGGATGGCCCGCATCACCGCGGTGCCCCGCCCCCGGCGGCGGTGGCCGGGGTCGACCTCGACCGCGGTCACCCCGACCCAGCCCTCGTCGACCGAGCCCCGGGCGATCGCCACCGGCCGGCCGCCCTCGCGCAGCACCGCGAACCCGGGATCCCGGGCCCCGGCCAGCAGCGTGCGGGCCACCGGCGGCAGCTCGGTCCCGCCCCGGTAGTGGTAGAGCCCGAGCCACTCCGCACTGGGCGACGGCTCGATCGTGACCGGCAGGTCGCCGGCCGGCAGCCGCCGCAGCACGACCTCGAGGTCGCCGGTCAGCACCGCGGTCGGGTTGTACGGGCGCCAGCCCCGGGCGGTCAGCGCGGCGTCGAGCAGCTCCCGGGCCGGGATCGGGATGGTGAACCGGGCCGGCAGGCCGCGCTCGGCGTACCAGGCCGTGACCGAGGCCAGGGCGTCGTCCAGCGGCAGTCCGGGGTCGCCCAGCGGCAGCACCGAGTTGCCCCGGCCGGTCCAGCCCTCGGCCGCGCGCAGCAGCCAGCGCCCCAGCCACCGGGTCTCCGGCGCGGGCCAGCCCAGGGCGGCGACCTCCTCCAGGGCCAGGACGTCGCGGGGCGCGGCCGGCACGGGCTTCAGCGCGGTGACCGCCGACCGCGGCACCTCGACCCGGCTGCCATCCCGGCGCCGGACGACCAGGACGTCCGGTCCGGCGTCGACCAGGACGCCCACGACGTCGGCGAGCCCGTCCCCGGCGGCGCGGCGGACGACCACCTTGTGCCCCACCGGATTGCCCGTCGCCATGCGCGGCATACTAGGCGGGTCCGACCACCCTCCGGCGGCGGCGACCGGCGCCCAGACGTAGGACCCGGCCAGGAAGAAACGAGAGAGGACCGCGCCCGTGACGTACGTTATCGCCGAGCCCTGTGTGGATCTGCTCGACAAGGCGTGCATCGAGGAGTGCCCGGTCGACTGCATCTACGAGGGCCGGCGGATGCTCTACATCCACCCCGACGAGTGCGTCGACTGCGGTGCCTGCGAGCCGGTCTGCCCGGTCGAGGCCATCTTCTACGAGGATGACGTCCCGGAGAAGTGGAAGGACTACTACCAGGCCAACGTCGACTTCTTCGAGGACCTGGGCTCGCCCGGCGGCGCGGCCAAGATGGGGAAGATCGACAAGGACCACCCGCTGGTGGCCGCGCTCCCGCCGCAGGAGCCCCAGCACTGACCGGTTGGGCCGGCGTCCTGCCCGACTACCCCTGGGACCTGCTGGCGCCGCACCGGACGACCGCGGCCGGGCACCCGTGCGGTCTGGTCGACCTGTCCATGGGCACGCCGGTCGACCCGACGCCGGCGGTGGTCCGGGCGGCCCTGGCCGCCGGGTCGGACGCGCCCGGCTACCCGTTCACCGCCGGTACGGCCCGGCTGCGGGCGGCCGCGGCCGGCTGGCTGCGGCGCGTGCACGGGGTGACCGGGCTGGCCGACGAGGCCGTGCTGCCGACGATCGGCTCCAAGGAGCTGGTCGCGCTGCTGCCGCTGCTGCTGCGGCTCGGTCCGGGGGACCGGGTCGTGGTGCCCGCGGTCTGCTACCCGACGTACGAGGTCGGGGTGCGGATCGCCGGGGCCGAGGTGGTCCGGTCGGACTCGACCGTGGGCGTCGGTCCGGGTCCGGTCCGGCTGATCTGGGTGAACTCGCCGGCCAACCCGTCCGGGCGGGTGCTGCCGGCCGGTCACCTGCGCAAGGTGGTCGACTGGGCCCGCGAGCGCGGCGCCGTGGTCGCCAGCGACGAGTGCTACCTGGACTTCGGCTGGGAGGGCGAGCGGCCGGTCTCGGTGCTGCACCCGTCGGTCACCGGCGGCGACCACACCGGCGTGCTGGCCCTGCACTCGCTGTCCAAGCGGAGCAACCTGGCCGGCTACCGGGCCGGCTTCGTCGCCGGGGACCCGGCGCTGGTCGCCGGCCTGCTGGAGATCCGCAAGCAGGCCGGGCTGATCGTGCCCCGGCCGGTGCAGGACGCGGCCACCGCCGCGTACGACGACGACGCCCACGTGGCCGAGCAGCGCGCGCGGTACGCGGCCCGCCGAGCCCTGCTCCGGCCCGCGCTGGAGAAGGCCGGCTACACGGTCGAGCACTCCGGAGCCGGGCTCTACCTCTGGGTGACCCGGGGCCGGGACGGCTGGGCCGAGGTGGCGGAGCTGGCCCGGCTCGGGATCCTGGTCGCGCCGGGCGCGTTCTACGGCCCGGCCGGGGGGCGCCACGTGCGGGTGGCGCTGACCGCGACCGACGAGCGCGTCGCCGCGGCGGCGGACCGGCTCACCGGCTGACGCGCGCGGTGCAGCGACGCCGCCGACAGCAGGAACCAGTGCCGCCGCACGCACAGCACCCGCACGTGCTCCATCGGTCCGTCGGTGCTCTCCAGCGTGCAGCGGTCGGTGATCTCGGCCGGTGCGCCGCAGTCCGGGCAGGTCGTCGCGTCCATGGTCTCCCCCGTGAGTCGTACCAGCTAGAGCGCCGACGGACGCCGCCTGATACGCCCAGGGCGGGTCTCTCACCACGACCTAGGCCGACGGCGGGATCTTCGCGACCTCGAAGCGGATGCGGTCCCGGGGCGCGGTCGCGTCCAGGCCCCAGCCGTCCGTGCGGGTCCAGCGCCGGCCGTCCAGGGCGACCGTCTCGATGCCGAGCCGGTCGGCCTTGGCCACCAGCCAGCCCGCGGCCGCCCAGGGCTGGACCGGGCGCAGCTCGCCGGCCTGCGCGGTGGCCGAGATGCGGGTGTGCCGCAGCTCCAGCGCCAGCAGCTGCAGCACCTTGGCCGGCGAGGCCGCCACCGTCGGCTCCGGGAAGGAGCAGGACAGCATGGCCGGCTCGGCCCCGGCGAAGGCCCGGGTCAGCACCCCGGCCTGGTCCTCCCACTGCTGGTACGCCGTCGGGTGCCCGCTCTGCTGCACCGCCTGCGCGGCCCTGGTCACCGGCATCGTCTGCCAGCCCTTGACCTTGACCAGGGCGTCGTAGAACTTCCCGGCCGAGTACCGCGGGTCGAGGATCTGGCCCTGGCTGCCCCAGCCCTGCGAGGGCCGCTGCTGGAACAGCCCGACCGAGTCGCGGTCCCCGTACTCGACATTGACCAGCTTGGACTCCTGCAGCGCGGTGGCCAGCGCGATCGTGACGGCCCGGCCCGGCAGCTGCCGGGAGGTCGCGACCGCGCTGATGGTGGCCGCGTTGGCGGCCTGCTCGGTGCTCAGCGTGTACGGCGAGTTGGTCACGTCGCAGCTGGCCGCCTGGGCCGTCGGCAGCTTCTGCGCGATCAGCGAGCGCACCCCGAAGGCGGCCGCCGTCACCAGCACCCCGATGACGACGAGGACGACGGCGCCGCGGCGGGCCAGGTGGCTCACGGGCACATCAGCTAGACGTTCGCGTGCAGGTCGGCGTTGAGACCGGACCAGGATCGGCCCCGGCCGCCGCTGCGGTCGACCACCTCGAGCGCCCCGCTGACGCTGTTGCGCCAGATCAGCAGGTCGTTGCGCCCGGACAGCTCGCGCGCCTTGACCACCCGGCCGTCCGGCAGCGCCACCTTCATGCCCGCCGTCACGTAGGTCCCGGCCTCGACCACGCAGTCGTCGCCCAGGGAGATGCCGGTGCCGGAGTTGGCCCCGAGCAGGCAGCGCTCGCCGATGGAGACGACCTCGCTGCCGCCGCCGGACAGCGTGCCCATGATCGACGCGCCGCCGCCGACGTCGGAGCCGTCGCCGACGACCACCCCGGCCGAGATCCGGCCCTCGACCATGGATGTGCCGAGGGTGCCGGCGTTGTAGTTGACGAAGCCCTCGTGCATGACCGTGGTGCCTTCGCCCAGGTGGGCGCCCAGCCGGACCCGGTCGGCGTCGGCGATCCGGACCCCGGCCGGGATCACGTAGTCGACCATCCGGGGGAACTTGTCCACCCCGAGCACGGTGACCGGGCCGTCGGGCAGCAGCCGCAGCCGGGTCTCCTCGAACGCCTCCGGCGCGACCGGGCCGGCCGAGGTCCAGACCACGTTGGGCAGCACGCCGAAGATGCCGGCCATGGACAGCCCGTGCGGCCGGACCAGCCGGGCGCTGAGCAGGTGGAGCCGCAGGTAGGCGTCGGCGGTGTCGGCCGGGGCCGCGGCCAGGTCGGCGATCTCCACCGAGATGGGCCGGCGCTCGGTCCGGCGGCGGGCGTCCGCGCCGGTCAGAGCGGTGAGCGCGGCGGGCACGGCCGCGCCGGCCGGGCGGGGGCCGAGGGCCGGGGCCGGGAACCACACGTCCAGGACCCGGCCGGTGTCGGTGACGGTGGCCAGGCCGTCTCCCCACGCGCTCGCGGTCATCCGGCCACCGTACCGGTCCGGGATGGGTCGGCGGCGGCGCGGCACCACGGTGCCGGGCTCCCGGCGGGACGACCACGGGGTGCGGGCCAGCCGGCGGGACGACCGGAAACACTAGGGTGACGCCGTGAAAGGCACCCGCCTCAAGGACATCGTCATCGACGCCCGGCACCCGGCCGGGCTGGCCCGGTTCTGGGCCACCGTGCTCGGCTACCAGGTCCGGCCGTACGAGCAGGACGACATCGCGTTCCTGGCCTCGATCGGGCGCACCCCGGAGAGCGACCCGGCGGTGGCCATCGACCCGCCGGACGGGCTGTCCGGGCCGTCGGTCTTCTTCAACGAGGTGCCGGAGCTGAAGACGGTCAAGAACCGGGTTCACCTGGACGTGTGGCTGCCCGGGCCGGACGTCGGCCCGCTGGTGGGACTGGGCGCCACCGTGCTGCGGGCGCCGGACGAGGACATCGACTGGTGGGTCGTCGCCGACCCGGAGGGGAACGAGTTCTGCGCGTTCCCGGCGGCATGACCGGGCTCGACCTCGGCCTGCCGGGGGACGCGCTGACCGCCGCCCTGGTCGACTTCCCGTCGGTGTCGGGGACCGAGGGCCCGCTGGCGGACGCTGTCGAGGCGGCGCTGCGGGCGGTGGCCGGGCTGGAGGTGGTCCGCGACGGCGACACCGTGCTGGCCCGCACGGCCCTGGGCCGGCCCCGGCGGGTGCTGCTGGCCGGCCACCTCGACACCGTCCCGATCGCCGGCAACGTGCCGTCCTCCCGGGACGGCGACCTGCTCTACGGGTGCGGGACCTCGGACATGAAGTCCGGGGTGGCGGTGCTGCTGCGGCTGGCCACGCTGGCCGACCCGGCCGACGACCTGACCTTCGTCTGTTACGACAACGAGGAGGTCGAGGCGGACCGCAACGGCCTGGGCCGGGTGGCCCGGACCCGGCCGGACTGGCTGGCCGCCGACCTGGCCATCCTGCTGGAGCCGACGTCCGGTCAGGTCGAGGCCGGCTGCCAGGGCACGCTGCGGGCCGACATCCTGACCAGCGGGCGGCGGGCGCACAGCGCGCGGTCCTGGCTCGGGATCAACGCGGTGCACGCGGCCGCGCCGGTGCTGGCCCGGCTGGCCGCGTACGAGGCCCGA
>DATDKW010000148.1:0-3095 GCA_036519715.1 Mycobacteriales bacterium | reverse complement strand
GCCGAAGTGCAGCACCCGCCCGTACGGCCCGCCCGGCCATTCCTTGGTCTGGTGCTCGGTCGGGATGAAGGACGGCTCGCCCTTGGGCGTGGTGTTGTTGGACTCGGCCAGGTCGGCCGAGCCGCCCCACAGCTCCGGCAGCTGCGGCACGATCGCGCTCAGCACCTCGCCGGAGGCCTTGCGGGTGGCCATCCCCTTGGGGTCGGCGTCGAAGGACGGCAGCGCATCGGTCCAGCCGGCCGGCAGGGTGCGGGTGACCAACCGGTCCAGCAGCTCCTTGCGCTCCGGGTTGGCCCGGGCCCAGGCCTCGAACTTCGTGTTCCACTCCGCGTGCTGGGCCTGGCCCCGGGTGCGGACCTCACGGGCGTGGGCCAGCAGGCCGGGGTCGACGTCGAAGGACTTCTCCGGGTCGAGGCCGAGCACCCGCTTGGTCGCGGCGACCTCGTCCGCGCCCAGCGCCGAGCCGTGCGCCTTGCCGGTGTTCTGCGCGTTGGGCGCGGGCCAGGCGATGATCGTGCGCAGCCGGATGAAGGAGGGCCGCTCGGTCTCGGCCCGGGCCGCCTCCAGCGCGGTCTCCAGCGCGGCCACGTCCTCCGAGTACGTCCAGTCGGCGTGGCGCCAGTCGACGGTCTGCACGTGCCAGCCGTACGCCTCGTAGCGCAGCGCCACGTCCTCGCTCAGCGCGATGTCGGTGTTGTCCTCGATGCTGATGTTGTTGTCGTCGTAGATCAGCGTGATCGCGCCCAGCTTCTGGGTGCCGGCGAGCGAGGACGCCTCGCCGGAGACGCCCTCCTCGATGTCGCCGTCGGAGCAGATCGCGTAGATGTGGTGGTCGAAGACGCTCTGGCCCGGTGCGGCGTCCGGGTCGAGCAGGCCGCGCTCGCGGCGGGCGGCCATGGCGAAGCCGACCGCGTTGCCGACGCCCTGGCCGAGCGGGCCGGTGGTGGTCTCCACGCCGGCCGTGTGCCCGTGCTCGGGGTGGCCCGGGGTCAGCGACCCCCAGGTCCGCAGCGCCTCCAGGTCGGCCAGCTCCAGGCCGTATCCGGACAGGTAGAGCTGGATGTAGAGGGTGAGGCTGGAGTGGCCGGCGGACAGCACGAAGCGGTCCCGGCCCAGCCAGCCCGGGTCGGACGGGTCGTGCCGCATGATCCGCTGGAAGAGCGTGTAGGCGACCGGGGCCAGGCTCATCGCCGTGCCGGGGTGGCCGTTGCCGGTCTTCTGCACGGCGTCCATGGCCAGCACCCGGACCAGGTCCACGGTCCGGCTGTCCTCGTCGGTCCAGCCCTCCGGGTACGACGCGGGCTCGGCCTCGGCGGGCGCCTCGGCCACCGGCTCCGGGGCCTGGTCGGTGGGTTCGGCGGCGTCGGCGCCGGGCTCCGGCTGCTCGGAACTGTCGTTCACGCGGAATGCTCCTCTGCCATGCGGACCGGACCCGGCCGGCCCGCGATCTGGACCGGCTGGTCGTACCGGGGCTGGCGGAGCCGTGGATGATCTCTTCGAGCGTAGTCCGGTCCCGTCGCGCCCACTCGACGCGACAGGCGAACGATCGCCCGCCGTTCCGCGGCCCGTTACCCCTGAGCGGCACGTACCCCTCAAGCCGCGGTCCGACACGGCGGTGCGTACAGTGCTTCGCGTGACGCAGGTGCTGCCGGGGGCCCGGAGCACAGCGGTCCCCGCCGCTCCGGCCCCGATCGACGTGCCAGGGGAGCGCGCGGCCCGGCGGCGCCGGGCCGGGGCCGTGCTCAAGGCCTACGTGGCGCTGACCAAGCCGCGGATCGTCGAGCTGCTGCTGGTGACCACGCTGCCGGCGATGATCCTGGCCGCCCGCGGGCTGCCGCCGTTCGGCCTGGTGCTGGCCACCCTGGTCGGCGGCTCGCTGGCCGCCGGCAGCGCCAACGCGCTCAACTGCTACCTCGACCGCGACATCGACGCGGTGATGCGGCGCACCATCGCCCGGCCGCTGGCCCGGCACGCGGTCTCGCCGCGGTCGGCGCTGGTCTTCGGCACGGTCCTCGGCGTCGTCGCGATCGGGATCATGCTGGCCCTGACCGGCTGGCTGCCGGCCGTGCTGACCGCAGTCGCGATCCTGTTCTACGTGCTGGTCTACACGCTGGTGCTCAAGCGCCGGACCGCGCAGAACATCGTCTGGGGCGGCGCCGCCGGCTGCATGCCGGTGCTGATCGGCTGGGCCGCGGTGACCGGCTCGCTGGCCTGGGCGCCGGTGGTGCTGTTCGGGATCGTGTTCTTCTGGACCCCGCCCCACTTCTGGGCCCTGGCCATGCGGTTCAAGGACGACTACGCCCGGGCCGGCGTGCCGATGCTGCCGGTGGTGGCGACGCCGCTGCAGGTGGCGCGGCGGATCGTGGCGTACACCTGGCTGACCGTGGGGACGTCGCTGCTGCTGTGGCCGCTGGCGACCTCGTGGATCTACGGCGCGGTCGCGCTGGCCGCCGGGGCGTGGTTCCTGGCCGGTGCGCACGGGCTGCTGGCCCGGGTCAAGCGCGACGCCGCGGCCAAGGCGATGCCACTGTTCCACCTGTCCAACTCCTACCTCGCCGTCCTGTTCGTGGGTGTCGCCGTCGACGCGCTGGTGCGCTGACGTGCGGTCTCGGGCCGCCGGACCGGCCCGGCGGATGCCCCGGATCGCGCTGGCCACCTGCCGGGCGCTGCCGGCCGGCGACGAGGACGCCGAGCCGCTGCTGGCCGCGGCCGCGGCCGCCGGCCTGGATACCGACTGGCGGATCTGGGACGACCCCGCGGTCGACTGGGACTCCTACGACCTGGTAGTGATCCGCTCCACCTGGGACTACGTGCCGCGCCGGGACGACTTCGCGGCCTGGGCGGCGAGCGTGCCGCGGCGGGCCAACCCGGCCGACGTGGTCGCCTGGAACACCGACAAGACCTACCTGCGGGAGCTGGCCGCGGCCGGGCTGCCGGTGGTGCCGACGGCGTGGCTGTCCCCGGACGCGCCGGTCGAGTGGCCGTCCTGGTCCGACCTGGTGGTCAAGCCCACGGTCAGCGCCGGCGCCCGGGACACCGCCCGGTACGGCCCGGCCGACCTGGACCGGGCGCGGGACCACGCGGACCGGCTGCTG
>DATDKW010000147.1:0-3622 GCA_036519715.1 Mycobacteriales bacterium | reverse complement strand
TGCTGCTCACCTTCACCCGGCGGGCCGCGGCCGAGATGCTCGGCCGGGCCGCGGCCGACCGCCGGCAGAAGCCCTGGGGCGGCACGGTCCACTCCGTCGCGCACCGGATCATCGCCGCCAACGCGACCGCGCTCGGCCTGCCCGGCGACTTCGCCGTGGTCGACCCGGCCGACGCCGCCGACCTGCTCGACCGGGTCCGGGAGGAGCAGGGGCTGGCCCGGGCCGCCCGCCGCACGCCGCGCAAGGGCCTGCTGCTCGACCTCTACTCGCGCTCGGTCAACACCGGCCGGCCGCTGTCGGAGACGGTGGCCGAGACCGCGCCCTGGGCCGCCGACCTGGTCGAGCCCATCGCCGGCGTGATCAAGGCGTACGTGGCCCGCAAACGGTCCCGGGCCCTCCTCGACTTCGACGACCTGCTGCTCTACTGGCGGGCCGCGGTCCGCGACGACGTGCTGTCCCGGCGGCTGGCCGGGCTGTTCGACGCGGTCCTGGTCGACGAATACCAGGACGTCAACCAGCTGCAGGTGGACATCGTCGCCGGGCTGTGCGCGGGCGACGCCGGGCTGACCGCGGTCGGCGACGACGCCCAGGCCGTGTACGGGTTCCGCGGCGCCAGCGCCCGGCACATCCTCGACCTGCCCGCTCAGTTCGCGGACACCACGGTGGTCCGGCTCGTCCGCAACTACCGCTCGACCCAGCCGATCCTCGACCTGGCCAACCGGGCCTGGGCCGGCGCGTCCGAGCGCTACGTCAAGGAGCTGGTGTCCGTGCGCGGCGGCGGCGCCCGCCCGGAGCTGGTCGACTGCGCCGACGAGGCGACCCAGTCCGACGAGGTCTGCGCCCGGGTGCTGGCGGCCCGGGAGCGGGGGCTGCGGCTGCGGGACCAGGCCGTGCTGTTCCGGGCCGGGCGCGGCAGCGACCTGCTGGAGCTGGAGCTGACCCGGCGCCGGATCCCGTACGTGAAGTACGGCGGGCTCCGGTATCTGGAGTCGGCGCACGTCAAGGACCTGCTCGCGTTCTACCGGCTGGCCGACAACGCCAAGGACGAGACCGCCTGGTTCCGGCTGCTGCAGCTGCTGGACGGGGTCGGGCCGGCGAGCGCCCGGCGTGCCGTCGACACGCTCGACCTGGACCGCGACGACCCACTGTCGCGGTGGGACGGTGCCGTGCTGCCGGAGTGCGCCCGGGCCGACGCGGGCCGGCTGGTCGACGCGCTGCGGGCGGCCGGGCCGGCGCTGCCGGCGGGGGAGCGGGCCGACCTGCTGCGCCGGGCGCTGGCCCCGGTGGTGCAGGGGAAGTACCCGGACGGCGCGGCCCGGCTGGCCGACCTGGAGCGGCTGTCGGCGGTGGCCGCGCAGTCCGGCGACCTGCGGACGTTCGTGGTCGAGCTGGCGCTGGACCCGCCCCGCTCCACCGGCGCCGACGCCGTGCCGCCGAGCGTGGACGAGGACTGGCTGGTGCTGTCCACAGTGCACTCGGCCAAGGGCCTGGAGTGGGACGTGGTCCACCTGCTGCACGTCACCGAGGGCAGTTTCCCCTCGGACATGGGTGTGTCCACTGTGGAGGGTCTGGACGAGGAGCGGCGGCTGTTCCACGTCGCGCTGACCCGGGCCCGGGACACGCTTCACCTCTACGCGCCGCTGCGCTACCACCACCACCCGCGGGCCCGCGACGACCGGCACTCCTGGGCCCAGCGCAGCCGGTTCCTGGACGAGACCGCGCTGTCCTGCTGCGACCGTACGGCGGCGCAGCCGGAGGTCGCGGCCGGACCGGCGCTGGGCCTGGGCTCGGCCACCGCCCCGGCGGCCCAGGTGGCGGCCGACCTCGACGCGCTCTGGGTCTAGGACCCTTCGAGGATCTGCTTCAGCCGGGCCAGGTCGGTGCGGACCAGGGCGACGTCCGCGTCGAAGTCGTCGTCGGTGTACTGCGGCTGGCGGAACGCCGTGAACAGGACCTCGCTGCCGGGGCCGTTGGGGACGACCCGCAGCGGCACGTGCACCCACTGGCCCGGCGCGACCTCGACGTTCTGGTCGGCCACGCCGAAACCGTTCGGCGGGGCGAAGGTCATCGTCGCGGTCTCGCCCTCCGGCCCGGTCACGATCCAGCGGCCGTCGCCGGCCGGCTCGATCGACTCGAAGTACGCCCACTGCGGGATCACGGCCGGATCGGCGAGGTAGTCGTACACGGTCTTGGGCGGGCGGTTGATCGTGACCGACACCGTCCGGGCCTCGCGGGTGCTGTCCGTCATGCGGGCTTCCTCCCCCGGCCGCCGCTCCGGCGAACCTGCAGTGCGGCCGATCGGCGGAGCGACCAGGAAAGCGGCGACCGGCGCAGGAGGGCGTAGCGTCCCTGGGGATGGCCCGGCAATGGGCCACTCGGGGGGTCCCCTGACGTGGACCAGGAAAGTTGGTCTCGTGCGGGTCGCGATCGTGTCCACCTATCCGCCGCGGCCCTGCGGCATCGGGACCTTCTCCCGTGACCTGCGGGCGGCGCTGCGCCAGACCGACCCGTCCGTCCAGGTCGACGTGGTCCCGATCGTGCGCGATACCGGCCGGCCGGGCGGGGCCGAGGTGGTCACGCTGGTACACCAGGACGTCCGCAGCGACTACGTCGCCGCGGCCCGGGTCCTGGACGGCCGGGACACCGACGTCGTCCTGGTCGAGCACGAGTACGGCATCTTCGGCGGCGACGCCGGGGCGTACGTGCTGTCGCTGGTCGAGCAGCTCACCCAGCCGCTGGTGGTGACGCTGCACACCGTGCTCTCGCAGCCGTCGGTCCGGCAGGCCGAGACGCTGCGGGCCCTGTGCCACCACGCCACCCTGGTGACCGTCTTCACCGAGACCGCCCGGCGGATGGTGGTGGAGGCGCGGCTGGTGCCGCCGGAGCGGGTCCGGGTGGTGCCGCACGGCGCGCCGGTGCTGCTCCGGCCGGCCAGCGTCCCCGAGAGCGGGGCCGAGCCGACGACGACGCTGAAGTCGCTGGACGGCCGGACGGTGCTGTCCACGTTCGGGCTGATCTCGGCGGGCAAGGGCATCGAGGTCGCGATCCGGGCGCTGCCGGCGGTGGTCGCCGCCCACCCCGAGGTGCTCTATCTGATCGCCGGGCAGACCCATCCCGAGGTGGTCAAGCACGAGGGCGAGCGCTACCGGCTGGACCTGGAGCGGCTGGTCCGCGATCTCGACCTGACCGGCCACGTCCAGTTCGTCGACCGGTTCCTGAGCACGGCCGAACTGGCCGTGCTGCTGCGCCGCACCGACCTCTACCTCACCCCGTACGGGTCGCGGGAGCAGATCGTGTCCGGCGCGCTCACCTTCGCCGTGGTGGCCGGCTGCCCGGTGGTGTCCACGCCGTACTACTACGCCGAGGACCTGCTGTCCTCCGGAGCCGGCGTGCTGGTGCCCTTCGGCGACCCGGACGCGCTGGCCGGGGCGGTGCTGGGGCTGCTGGACGACCCGGCCGCGCTGGCCGCGGCCCGGGCCGAGGCCGACCGGGTCGGCGCCCGGCTGACCTGGCCCGCCGTCGGTGCCCAGATCCTGGACGTGCTGGGCGAGGCGGTCGGGCTCGGTCCGGTCAGCAGCGGCGAGGAGGGGCTGCCGGCCGCGTCGTCGCCGCGGATCCGTCC
>DATDKW010000146.1:0-22577 GCA_036519715.1 Mycobacteriales bacterium | reverse complement strand
CTACTTCACCGACCGGGACGGCAAGTATCAGCTCGGCACGCTGAAGGAGTCGGCCTTCGACCCGCTGTCGCGGACCTGCGAGTTCATGCTCAAGGAGGAGGCCCACCACATGATGGTGGGCACCACCGGCATCGACCGGGTCGTCGAGCGCACCGCGCAGGTCATGGTCGAGCAGGACACCGACGACGTGGCCGGGCACGGGGTCATCCCCCTGGACGTCATCCAGAAGTACCTGAACTTCCACTACTCGGTCTCTCTCGACCTCTTCGGCGGGGAGACCTCGACCAACGTGGCCAACTACTACACCGCCGGGCTCAAGGGCCGGTGGATGGAGGACCGCCGCAAGGACGACCACAAGCTGACCGACGACGCCATCGACGTGGACGCCGTGGTCGACGGCGAGATCGGCCGCAACCAGGTCTCGGCGCTGGTCGGGCTCAACACGGACCTGCGCCGGGAGTACATCGCCGACTGCGAGGGCGGGGTCAAGCGCTGGAACCGGATCCTGGAGCAGGCCGGGCTGAGCCACCGGCTGGCCCTGCCGCACGTGGCCTTCAACCGCAAGGTCGGCGCGTTCGCCGGGGTCGAGGCGACCCCGGACGGCCGGCTGCTGGCGGCGGCCGAGTGGGCCGCCGAGCAGGGCCGCTACCTGCCGACCGATGTGGACAAGGTGCACGTCCGGTCGTTGATGCAGCCGGTGCACGAGCGTGGCAAGATCGCGGCCTGGATCGCCCCGCCGCGGCAGGGCATCAACGGCAAGCCGTTCGACTACGACTACGTGCACCTGGTCTGAGGGGCGGTCGCGATGAGCCGGTTCAACGCCTGCGACTACCTGCTGGACCGGCGGATCGAGGCCGGGGACGGGCCGCGGCTCGCGCTGACCGGCGTGGCCGGCGACGTGACCTACGGCGAGCTGCACGAGCGGGTGCTGCGGACGGCGGCCGGGCTGCGTGGGCTCGGCCTGCAACCGGAGCAGCGGCTGCTGATGTTCATGTCGGACTCGGCGGAGTTCGTCACCGTCTACCTGGCCGCGATGCGGATCGGCGCGGTGCCGGTGCCCGTCTCGACCATGTCGAAGGCGGCCGGGCTGGCCGAGCTGCTGGTCGACTCGCGGGCCCGGCTGCTGGCGGTCACGGCCGAGTTCGGCCCGCTGGCGGCGGAGGCGGCGGCGTCCGCGCCGGAGCTGCGCGGGATCCTGGCGCCGGCGGCGGCGACCATCGACACGCCGCTGCCGGTGCACGCGCTGGAGTCACTGTCCGGAGAGGACAGTTCGATCTACCCCACCGACGCCGACTCGCCCGCGTTCTGGCTCTACACCTCCGGCACCACCGGCCGGCCCAAAGGCGCCATGCACCGGCACGGCGCCATCGAGGTCGTCTGCGAGACGTACGGGGCGCAGGTGCTCGGCGTCCGCCGCGACGACCGCTGCCTGTCCGCGGCCAAGGCCTTCTTCGCGTACGGGCTGGGCAACAGCGTGCTGTTCCCGCTCGCGGCCGGCGCGACCGCGGTGCTGGAGCCGGCCCCGTCCCGGCCGGACGCGCTGGTCGAGCGGGCGCAGAAGTTCGGGGCCACGATCTTCTTCGCCGGGCCGACGTTCTTCGCCAACATGCTGCGGGCGCAGCTGCCGGCCGCCGCGCTGACCGGCGTCCGGACGGCGGTGTCGGCCGGCGAGGCCCTGCCCGCGGCCCTGTACGAGCGGTGGACCGGCCACTTCGGCGTCGACATCCTCGACGGCATCGGCATGACCGAGATGCTGCACATCTTCCTGTCCAACCGGCCCGGCCAGGTCCGCCCGGGCACCACCGGCGTGGCCGTGCCCGGCTACGAGCTGCGCATCCTCGACGACGACGGCCGCCCGGTGCCGCCGGGCACGCCCGGCACGCTGATGGTCCGCGGCGACTCCACCGCCACCGGCTACTGGTCCCGCTACGCCGCCTCCCGGCAGGTCTTCCAGGGCGAGTGGCTGCGCACCGGCGACACCTACGTGCAGAGCGAGGACGGCTTCTACAGCTGCCTGGGCCGGACCGGCGACATGCTCAAGGCCAGCGGCATCTGGGTGTCGCCGGCCGAGGTGGAGGAGCGGCTGCTGGCCCACGACGCGGTGGCCCAGGCCATCGTGGTCTCCGCGTCCGATATGGACGGTCTGGAGAAGCCGGTGGCGTACGTGGTGCTGCGCGAGGGCGCGACCGCGACCGAGGACGAGCTGATCCAGTTCTGCCGGGCCGGCCTGCCGTCGGTGAAGCGGCCGCGCAAGGTGGTGTTCGTGGCCGGCTACCCGACCACCGCGACCGGCAAGATCCGCCGGGTCGAGCTGCGGGCGATGGCCGCGTCCGTGCTGATCGAGCCGCTGCCGCCGGCCGAGGCCGCCGCGACCCCGGACATGTCGGGCGCCGGCTGATGCTGGACGGCCGGCCGCTGGTCGACGCGCACCTGCACGCGGCCCGGCTGCCGACGCTCAAGCCGGCCTGGACCCAGTGGGCGCACGACTTCGGCGGCGAAGCCCTCGAGCAGGTCTACGACGCCGCCGGGACGGTGGACCCGGTCGCGTTCGACGCCTACCTGGCCGCCGAGGGCGTGGACGTCGCGCTGGCCTTGGCGGAGTACAGCCCCAAGGTCACCGGGATCCAGCCGGTGGAGGACGTGCTGCCGCTGACCGCGTCCGGCCGGGTCCGGCTGGTCGCCAACGTCAACCCGCACCTGCACTACCCGGTGGCCGACGAGCTGCGCCGGCAGCTGGACCTGGGCGCGGTGGCACTGAAGATCCACCCCGTGCACGGCGGCTTCCCGGCCCACGACCGCGCGATGTACCCGGCGTACGCGCTGTGCCAGGACGCCGGCGTCCCGCTGCTGGTGCACTGCGGCACCTCGACGTTCCCCGGGTCCACGAACGCGTACGCGGACCCGATCCTGCTCGACGACGTGCTGCGCGACTTCCCCGGCCTGGACGTGGTGCTGGCCCACGGCGGCCGGGGCTGGTGGTACGACGCGGCCGCGTTCCTGGCCCTGTCCTCCGACCGGGTCTGGATCGAGCTGTCCGGGCTGCCGCCGTCGCGGCTGCGCGACTACTACGCCCGGCACAACTGGTCCCGCCTGACCCGCCGGATGGTCTTCGGCACCGACTGGCCTGGCGTGCCCGGCATCGCCGCCAACGCCCGCGCCGTCGCGAGTCTGTGTCCGGACGAGGAGACCGCGGCCCTGGTCCTGGCCGGCAACGCGGCCCGGGTCTACCACCTCGACCTGCCGGCGGCCTGAACCCGCGTGCCGCCCGGGCTCCGGCCTCCCGTACGGTGCGTTCCGTCCCTGATTCCTCTCCAGACAAGGATTTCCGTGGCCGACACGCTCAAGGCAAGCCTGCTCGACTCGGACCGGCGCGGTCAGGTCGTCACCGACCTGGTCGAGTTCGTCGATCGGGAGGTCGCCGGCAAGAGTGGCCTGTCCGGCGGGTTCATCAAGACCGGGTACGGGGCCGTCAAGAAGGTCAGGCCGGGCATCATCCGGCACGCCGTCGACAGCATGCTGGACGAGTTCACCGAGGCGCTCGAGCCGTACTGGGCGGCGTACCAGGCCCAGCCGACGGCCGGCGGCTTCGGGGCCTACCTGGCCGCCCGGCCGCAGGAGGTCTCGCAGGCGCTGCTCGCGGTCACCGACCGGCGGGCCGAGCGCTCCAGCCGGGGCTCCGTCACCTCGGTCTACGGCAAGCTCCGCCCCAAGGGCCAGGACAACGTCATCGAGGCGCTGCCCCGGCTGGGCGAGCTGGTGGAGCGGCACGCCCGCTGATCCCCGGCGACCCCTCCGGCCCCGGGCCGGAGGGGTCGTTCGCCGTCCGGACCACCCGTTCGGCTCAGCCGGACGGGTCACTTGGCCGTCTCTCGGGCAGGTTCGGCCGCGCCGATGTGCGCGGGCGCGGCCACAGCCGCACCGATCCACGCCGCCGCGCTGACAGCCATGTATCACGCCTTCCGCGCGGCCCTCTTCGGAGGTAGGAGCACGCGAACCCACGGGGGTGGGGGCATGTCCAGGCGTATGACGTTGCTCGCGGCCGTACTGCTCGGTGCGGCACTGGCCGGGTGCGGGGCCAACGGTGGCGATCCGGTGGCGCGGCGGCAGATCCCGGCCGCCGACCCGGCCGGGTCCGATGCCGGCGGATCCGGCATGTCCGACGACGGATCGTCCGCTCCGGGCGATTCGGACTCCTCGGCCGCCTCGGAGCCCGGCTCCGCCGGGGCCGATCCGGCCGAGGGCTCCGGGAGCTCGTCCGGCGGCTCCGGGAACGGCTCCGGCGGCGGCGGGAAGGGCTCCGGCGACGACCATGCCCGCAAGACCGGCCTGCCGAAGTCCATCCGGATCCCGGAGATCGGCCAGCAGGCGTTCGAGCAGGGCGTCGTCGCGGCCTGCGGCGACAAGAACGGCGCCCCGGACTGCCTGACCGTGCGGTACGAGACCGTGCAGGACCCCGACCACGGCTGCGGCTTCGAGTGGACCTCGGACCCGGCGAAGGAGTCCACCTCGGACGGTCTGGAGTCGATCGTGCCGCGCGGGGCGACGCTGACCGTGACGATCTTCACCTGTCCGGCGCCGGACGAGAGTGGCAGCAGCGCGACACCGGACGACAGCGCGGCGCCGGACGGCTCGGAGCCCACCCCGGAGGACTCGGCGACGACCCCGGATCCCGGAACGCCCACGGCGACGCCGTGATACCGCGGGTGCTGCGGCTGGCCGGCACCGTGGTCGCCCCGACCACCCTGCTCACCGGACTGCTGTTCTACTTCGGACAGATGTACGTCGCCGGCTACTGCCGCTACTTCGGGGTCAACTTCACCACCCTCGACCTGAGCGTCCGGGACTACCTGATCCGCAGCGTGGAAGGGATCTTCCTGCCGCTGGTGCTCGCGGCCGCCGGGGCACTGGTCGTGCTCTGGCTCGTCCGGGTGGTCCTGCAGGTGCTGGACGCCCGCACCCGCGAGAAGGTGCTCCGGATCGGGCTGCCCGTCGTGGCCGCGGCCGGGTCGGTCCTGATCGCGCTGGCCGGGATCGCGCTGGCCGTCGGCGGCACGGTCGGTGACACCGCGCCGGAGCTCGGCGGGCTCAGCCTGGCGGTGGGCGTCGTCGCCGTCGCGGCCACGGTCCCGCGGCTGCTGGACCGGCGCCGGGCGGAGGAGATACCGGGGGCGCTGCGGGCCGAGATCGCGGTGGCCGAGTGGGCGGCGGCCTTCGTGCTGGCCAGCGTCGGCCTGTTCTGGGCCGTCGGGAGCTACGCCACCGGCATCGGCACCGGCCGGGCCCAGGAGCTGGAGGCGGCGCTGCCGGTCTGGCCGGACACCGTGGTCTACAGCCAGCACAGCCTCGCCCTGACCGGTCCCGGCATCGTCGAGCAGACCTGCGCCGGCCCGGACGACGCGTACCGGTTCCGGTACGAGGGACTCAAGCTGGTCCTGCAGTCCGGCGGGCAGTACTTCTTCCTGCCGGCCGGGTGGTCCGCCGCCGCCGGCGGTGCCGCGCTGGTGCTGCCGCGTACCGACACACTGCGACTGGAGTTCACCGACGCGTCCCGGCCGGCGTCCGGCGGGTGCGCCGGCCTGCCCTGACCGGCGCCGGTACGGGCGGTTTCCCGCCGCAGCGGGCGGCGTTCGGCCCGATCCGGGTGAGGATGGCGGCATGGCGCTGTCGATCGTGCGGGTCGAGCATCCGGAGCTGTTCGTCGGGCCGCCGGAGGAGCCGGAGCAGATCGTCCGGGTCACGGTGGCCGGCCCGCCGGGCCCGGTCACGGTGTCGGTGCTGTCGGGCCAGGAGACCGTCCAGCTCACCGGTCCGGAGACGACGGTCGAGGTGGCCGTGGCCCTGTCCGGACAGCAGATCGGCACGTCGGTGCCGGCCGTGGTCACGGTGTCGGGGCCGGCCGGCTCGGCGTCGGTGTCGGTCGAGGTGCCGGTGGCCGAGCCGGGCTGGACGGCGTACCTGGTGCCGCACTTCCACTACGACCCGGTCTGGTGGACGACCCAGGCCGCGTACACGTCGGCCTGGGACGAACTGACCGGGCCCGACTCGGCCAGGCAGGCCTTCCAGCTGGCGGGGTTCGACCTGGTCCGGGCCCACCTGGAGACGGCCCGGCACGACCCGGACTACCGGTTCGTGCTGGCCGAGACCGACTACCTCAAGCCCTGGTGGGACACCGTCCCGTCGGAGCGCGCGTTCCTGCGCCGGCTGCTGGCCGAGGGGCGCTGCGAGCTGGTCGGCGGCACGTACAACGAGCCCAACACCAACCTCACCTCGGTCGAGTCGACCATCCGCAACCTCGCGTACGGGATCGCGCTGCAGCGGGACGTGCTCGGCGGTTCTCCGGCCACGGCCTGGCAGCTGGACGCGTTCGGGCACGACCCGCAGTTCCCGGGGCTGTGTGCGGGGGCCGGGCTGACCGCGTCGTCCTGGGCCCGCGGGCCGTTCCACCAGTGGGGGCCGATGCAGACCCACGGGGCCAGCGGGGACGCCCGGGTCATGCAGTTCCCGAGCGAATTCGAGTGGGTCGCGCCGAGCGGGACGGGGCTGCTCACTGCGTACATGCCGGCCCACTACTCGGCCGGCTGGTGGATGGACTCGGCCGCGACGCTGGCGGAGGCCTCGGCCGCGGTGCACGCGCTGTTCCTGTCGCTGAAGCCGGTGGCCGCGACCCGCAACGTGCTCATCCCGGTCGGCACCGACTACTCGCCGCCGAACAAGTGGGTGACCGCGATCCACCGGGACCAGGCCGCGCGCTACACCTGGCCGCGGTTCGTCTGCGCGACGCCGCGGGACTTCCTGGACGCGGTCCGGGCCGGGCTGGCCGCGGACGGGCGGACCGCGGTGCCGGTGAGCCGGGACATGAACCCGGTCTACACCGGCAAGGACGTCTCCTACATCGACACCAAGCAGGCCAACCGGCAGGCCGAGGTCCGGGTCGCCGCCGGCGAGCGGTTCGCCACCCTGGCCGCGCTGCGCGGTGCCCGCCACCCGCACGCGGCCCTGGACCTGGCCTGGCGGCAGCTGCTCTACGGCGCCCACCACGACGCCGTCACCGGCAGCGAGGGCGACCAGGTCTACCTCGACCTGCTGGCCGGGTGGCGGGCGGCCTGGACCACCGGCGGCGACGTGCTGGCCGCGGCCGCGGCCGATCTCGTGTCGCAGGTGGACACCTCCGGCGACGGCCCGGTGGTGACCGTCCTCAACGGACTCAACTGGGCCCGCACCGAGCTGGTCCGGGTCGACCTGCCGGCCGGCGACTGGGCCCTGGTGGACGGGGCCGGGATGCCGGTTCCGGCGGTGCGGGAGGGCCGGACGCTGGCCTTCGTGGCCGCCGACCTGCCCGCCACCGGCTGGCGGACCTACCGGCTGGTGCCGGGGACCACCCCGGGCTGGGCGCCCGCGGCCGGGACCGCGGCCGAGAACGACGCCCACCGGATCGAGGTCGACCCGGCCCGAGGCGGGACGGTGACGTCGTGGCTGGACCGCCGGCTGGGCCGGGAGCTGCTGCCGGCCGGCCGGACCGGCAACGAGCTGCTGCTCTACGACGAGTACCCGCAGCACCCGACGTTCGGCGAGGGACCGTGGCACCTGCTGCCGACCGGGCCGCCGCGGGCGGGCTCGGCCGGCGGTCCGGCCACCGTGCGGGCGTGGACCAGCCCGGCCGGGCAGCGGCTGGTGGTCACCGGATCGCTCGACGGGGCCGGCTACGAGCAGGTCCTGACCGTCTGGGCCGGACTGTCGCGAGTGGACTGCTCGACCCGGCTGGCGCCCACCGGCGCGGACCGGCTGCTGCGGCTGCGCTGGCCCACCGACGTGCCCGGCGGCCTGCCGGTCAGCGAGGTCGGCGCGGCGGTCATCGGCCGCGGCTTCGGCGTGGTCGACGTCGACTCGGCCGAGCACCCGTGGACCCTCGACAACCCGGCGTACTCCTGGTTCGGGGTCGGCTCGACCGCCCGGGTGGTGGCCGACGGCGTGGTCACCGCCATGGGCGTGGCCGAGGTGGTAGCGGACCGGGCCGCCCTGGCCGGGATCCGGGACCTGGTGGTCGCGCTGGTCCGGGCCGGGGTCACGTCCACGACGTCGCTGGACACCGGCAGCCGGTACGGCGCGCTGGCCGTCGACTCCAACCTGCCCGACACCCGGATCGCGGTCGGCGGGCCGGACCGCAACGCCTTCACCGCCGCCGTGCTCGCGGCCGCGCCGCCGGCGTACGGGCAGGAGCTGGCCCGGCAGCTGGCGGACACCGGCCGGGCCCGGGTCTGGGTGCCGGCGCAGCGGCCGCTGCCGGAGGTCTGGGTGCCGAGCGCCGACCTGCGCGGGGAGCGCACGCTGCCGGTGCTCGTGGTGGCCGGCGCCGACGACGCCGCCCTGGCCGCCGCCGTGGCCGAGCTGGTGACCGACCTGGCCGACGCGACCGTCCACATCGGACGATCGCCGGCCGGCGCGCGCGATCGGGTGCCGGAGGGGGCCGGGCTCGCCGATGTCTCGGTGGCGTTGCTGAGCCGGGGACTGCCCGGGTTCGCGGTGGACCGGACCGGGGCGATGCACCTGTCCCTGGCCCGGTCCTGCACCGGCTGGCCGTCGGCGGTGTGGATCAGCAAGCCGCGGCGGACCGTCCCCGACGGCTCCGGCTTCCAGCTGCAGCACTGGACCCACACCTTCGAGTACGCGCTGGCGTCCGGCCCGGGGGACTGGCGCACGGCCGGGTTCGTCCCGGCCGGGCAGGCCTTCACCGCCCCGCCGGTGGCCGTGGTGGCCGAGCCGCACCCGGGACCGCTGCCGGCCACGCACTCGCTGCTGTCGGTCGAGCCGGCCGGCGCGGCCGTGGTGACCGCGGTGAAGCCGGCCGGCTCCCCGCTGGCCTCGGGCCGGACCCCGGCCGAGCCCGCCGACGGCGTCGTCGTCCGGCTCTACGAGGCGGCCGGGCAGCGGCTGACCGCGCGGCTGCGGCTGGCCGGCGGGGTCACCGCGGCGGTCCGGTGCGACCTGCTGGACCGGCCGTCCGGGCCGCTGACCGTGGCCGCGGACGGTGCGGTGGAGGTGCCGCTGGACCCGTGTGAGGTCGCCACCGTGCTGCTGCACCCCGCGTCGGCCCGGCCCGCCGACCGGGAGCTGGTGCCGGAGCCGGCCGGCGTCGTCCCGGCCCGCTACTGGCTGGAGAACGCCGGCCCCGCGCCCGCCGGCAACCTGCCGGTCAGCGTGCACGCCGAGCCGACCCGGGCGTCCGGGGCCGGCCCGGCCGACCTGACCGTGTCGGTGTCCTCGTCCCTGGCCGACGCCGAGTGGACCGGCGTGGTCGCCGTGACCGCCGGCGACGGCTGGACCGCGACCCCGGCGGCGTGGCCGGTCTCGCTGCCGCCCGGTGGCTGGGCCGAGACGCCGGTCCGGGTCGAGCCGGCCGCCGACGCCGCGCCCGGCGACCATCTCGTCGCCGTGTCGGCCGAGCACGCCGGGCAGACGGTCCGCGACCTGGTCACCGTGACCGTGCCCGGGCCGGTGCCGAGCCCGGGTGCGCTGGACGTGCAGATCGACACGCCGGCGGTGCAGCTGCGGCCCGGGCGGTCGGCCACGGTCCGGGTCGAGGTGTCCAGCACCTTCCGCAGCCCGGTCGAGGCCCGGTTGGAGCTGCTCGGGCCGGTCGACACCTGGCCGCTCGTTCCGGAGTGGACGGTGCCGGTGCCGCTGCGCGGGGACGACCGGCGGATGGTGGAGCTGCCGGTGGTGGCGCCGGCCGGGGCGGCGCCGGGGGAGTGGTGGCTGCTGGCCCGGCTCTCCGGGGCCGGCCAGGTCGCCTACTCCGCCACGATCCCGGTCACCCTCTCGTGACCGGGCCCAGCTCCGGCGGCGGGCCCGGCTCCGGCGGCGGGCCCGGCTCCGGGTGCGGGGCCGGCCCGGGGACCGGACTGGGTGGCGGGGTGGTGGCGGCCTGGGTGGATGGGGAGCCGGTGCCGGCGGCGGAGGTGGCGGCCGAGCTGGACCGGCTGCGGTCCGGCCCGCTGCGCCTGCCGCCGGACGGCACCCAGGACGGCCGGCAGCTGCGCCGCTGGGTCACCCAGCGGGTGGTGATCCGGCGCCTGCTGGCCGGCGCGGCCCGGGGCCTGCCGCGGGCGCCGGACGGCGTCCGGGCCGACCCGGCCCTGGTCGGCACCGCGGCCGCCGACGTGGCCGCGACCTCGGCCGCCGCCCGCGCGGTGCTGGCCTCCTTCGCCGGCCGGCCGGACGAGGCCGAGGTCCGGGCCCACTACGACGCCCACCCCGACCGCTACGGCCGGCCCGAGCGCTGGCTGGTCCGGCAGGCGTTCGGGCCGACGCCGGCCGAGCTGCCGCTGTCCCCGCCGTACGAGGTCGACCCGGCCACGCTGGTGCCGGAGCTGCGGTCGGCGCCGGACGGCCCGGTCGAGTCGGCACTGGGCTGGCACCGGCTCGTGGTCGAGGAGGTCCGCCCGGCCGGCCCGGTCCCGTACGAGCAGGTGCGGCCGGCCATCGAGGCCGAGCTGGGCGACCGCCGGGCCCAGCTCGCCTTCGCCCGCTGGCTGGACCAGGCGCTCGCGACCCGGGTCCGGCTGGCCGAGGGCTACGAACACCCGGCCGATCCCCGCCAGCCCGACGCCACCCACCGCCACTGACCCTCGGGGCCGGTTGGCCGGGGTCCGGTCGTCATTGGGGCCGCCGGCGCGGCCGGGGCGGCCTCGGACGGAGCCCCGGCCGGCCGTCCGGCGCAAGTGCCGGGTCGCGGGTTCCGGGACTTCGTCGGCCCGTACGTGGCCCACTGCCACAACCTGGCCCACGAGGACCACGCCATGATGTTCGGCTGGACCATCACCCCGCAGCGGCACGGCGGCAGGACCCCTCCAGCGGCCCGGTCGCTGCCCGTCCCTCTCCCAGGGCGGGCAGCACCGGGCCGTCGCCGTGCCGCCGGCCGGCTCAGACCGGGTGGTAGTTGCGCTCGATCGACTGCTGCACGTGGGACCAGTCGGCCGCGGGGTCCAGCCCCAGCACGCCGGCCCAGGCCGGCACCAGCTCCTCGTGGTAGCGGTGGCCGTGGCCGGCCGGGGTGGTGCCGGCCACCATCAGGTCCACGGTCAGCTGCCAGAAGGTCGCGAACGTGGTGAAGTTCATCTCCGGCAGGTCGGTGCCGGCCCCTTCCCGCATCCAGTCCGGCTCGGTCGTCAGCAGGCTCGGCGACCAGCGCGCGATCGGGTCGGACGCGTGCTGGACGTACGCGACCCGCGGCGTCGCCCAGGTGCCGTACGCGCGGCCGTACAGGTCGCGGGTGAGCTCGGCCGGGCTGGACGCGAACCGGATGTGCTCGCCGTCGCCGATCACCGGGACGACCTCGGGCGAGCCGCGCCGGCGCTCGGCGGTCAGCGTCCGCACCAGCGGCGTGAAGTTGGGCGTGCCGACCCAGACCGCGCCGTCGACGCGGGCCAGCATGTCATCGGGACCGGAGAACGCGGCCTGCCCGCCGTAGGCGCCGAGCGACTCGCCGCCGAGCACCAGCCGCGGCCGGGTGCCGGCCGGCCGGGCGGCCAGCTCGGCCTCCACTGTGGACAGCAGGATCCGGCCCGCGGCGGCCGGGGTCCGCCGGTCCGACACCAGCGCCACCGGGCTGGGCAGGTACGAGTACTGCATGGCCGCGACGGCCGAGTCGCCGCCGGTCAGGTATTCGATCGACGAGGCCGACCACTCGTCCACCCAGCCCCGGCCGGTGGTGGTCATCAGGGCCAGCACCGAGCGGTCGAACGCGCCGGTCCGGCGCAGCTCGGCCACCACCGCCGCGGCCACCTGCTCCAGGGTGCGGCCGCCGGACAGCCCCGCGTAGACCCGGATCGGCTCCTGGGCCGGCCGGCCGGTGGCGGCGGTGATCGCGGCCGCGGACGAGCCGTCGGCGACGAAGGCCTGGCCGTTGCGGCCGAGGGAGGCCCAGGTCTCGGCCGACGCCGGGCTGCCCGAGCGCAGCGGCGAGGCCGGGGCCATCCGGCCGTCCGGCGTCCGGGAGTTGGCCACCGCAGCCTTGGCCGCCAGGTAGTCCATCGTCCGGCCGTAGACCACCGAGTTGGACAGCACCAGGACCAGCCCGGTCACCAGCACCGCGGCCAGCGTGGTGGCGATCCAGGGTCGCAGGAACCGCTGCCCCAGCCGGGACGACTGCCGCACGAGCGCTCGCAGCCCGCGCGCGGCCAGGATCACCAGCACGAACACCAACACGGTCGCGACCAGCCCGAGCACCAGCCTCAGCGGCCCGGGAACGGGCGCCTGCACCAGCCGCGCGGTCTCCCGCTGCCACTGCAGGCTCCACAGCCAGATCAGGGCCACCACCGCCATGCCGCCGATGGTGGCGCCCCGGCGCAACCGCCGGGACCAGACCGGGGCCAGCGTCACCCGGAACCCGATGTGGTCCCGGACCCGGCGCCAGATCCAGGCCCCGGCCAGCCCGAGCCCGTAGCCGTAGGCGGCGCTCAGTCCACTCGCGACACCCTGCAGGTGCCAGGCGTGCGGGATGAGGCTCGGGGTGATCGAGGCCAGGAAGAACCAGGTGGCCACGACCAGCGCGGCCGGGCGGCCGGGGTGCGGCCGCGTCGCCGGGCCCGGCTCGGGACGGGATGCCAGCCGTTCCTCGACCGCAGTGCTCATGCCGGTCACGGTGGCAGCGGGCGTACCGGCCGGGAAGGCGGCGGACCGGCCGTCCTGGGGACGGGTTTCTGGTCGCTCAGCCGGGCGGGACCGGGATCTCGGCCCGGACCCGGGTCCCGCCGCCGGACGGGCTCCACACCCGCAGCCGGCCGTCGAGCGCCTCGACCCGGTCGGCCAGCCCGCGCAGCCCGGTGCCGCCGCCGGCGTCGGCGCCGCCGACGCCGTCGTCGGTGACCACCACGACGAGCGTGTCGCCGGCCACCCGGACCTCGATCGACGCGGTCGTCGCGTGTGCGTGCTTGCCGGTGTTGGCCAGGCTCTCGCAGACCACGTAATACGCGGCGACCTCGATGTTCTCCGGCAGCCGGGGCACGCCGCCGACCTGCAGCCGCAGCGGCATCGAGGTCCGGGCGGCCACCGACTCCAGCGCGACCGACAGCCCGTGGCTGCTGACCACGGCCGGGTGGATGCCGCGGGCGATGCCGCGCAGCTCCTCCATGGACACCGTGACCTCGCGCCGGGCCTGCTCCACCCGGCGCCGCGCGTCCGGGTCGGTCAGCTCACCCTGCAGCAGGCTCAGGTCCAGCGACAGCGCGACCAGCCGCTGCTGGGCGCCGTCGTGCAGGTCCCGCTCCAGCCGGCGGCGCTCGTCCTGGGCCGCGTCGATCAGCCGGGACCGCGACCCGCGCAGGTCCCGCAGCCGGGCCCGCAGCTCGGCCTGCAGCCGGCCGTTCTCCAGGGCGATGGCGGCGGCCGCCCCGACCGCGGCCACCAGCTCGGGCTCGTCCCGCAGCGACGGGTGGTAGATCAGCGCGGCCAGCGGGTCGCCGCGCTGCTCCAGCACGGTCACCGCCCGGGACGCGTCGCCGGACGGCAGCGTCACCGGATCGCCGTGGCCGTCGGCCCAGCCGCGGTCGCCGGGCAGCCAGTAGGCGACGGTCAGCGAGTCGTCTCGCAGGGCCCGGGCGATGAGGTCCCGCAGATCTGCCGGCGGCCCGGCGCTGAGCCGCACCACCAGCTCGCCCACGGCCGAGCGGGCCAGCCGGGCGTCCAGCAGCCCGAACAGGAACGCCAGCGGGGCCAGGCCGACGACGCCGAAAGTGACCAGCCGGATGATCTCGAAGCCGGGCAGCTGGAACGTGCCCGCGGTCAGCAGGGCCGCCACCATGATCAGCGCCGCCCCGAACGAGTCGACCAGCAGCGCCACCGCCGGGCGCGGCGCCGGCCCGGACCGCCGCTGCAGCCACAGGGCCGCCACCCCGACCAGCGCCAGCGCGGACAGCCCGAGCAGCTGCACGTTCTGCAGCAGCTCGGCCAGCTCGGGCTGGTCCAGGACGCCCAGCAGGTGCCGTTCGTCGAAGCCGCCCAGGACCAGGATCAGCACCTGCAGGACCAGCGCCACGGCGTACCCGGCGGCGACCAGGGAGCGTCGCAGCCGGCCGTGGAGCCGGCCGGTCGGGTAGGCCAGGAACACGTGCAGCCACAGCGCCGGCAGCAGCAGGTCGCAGAGCTGGCCGACGGTGTGGAGCAGGCGCTGGTCGGCCCACTGCAGCGTGGACGCCGGGGTGACCAGCCCGGCCGCGATGAGCAGCGGCCCGAACCGGCTGTCGGGGCGGTGCCGCCAGGCGATCATGCCCGCCCCGATGAACGGGATGGTGATCCAGGACAGCAGGACCACCCGCAGCTCCCGCTGGTAGAGCTCGGGATTGCCGGACGCCAGCAGCACCGTGCCGGCGCTCCCGGCCGCGGCCGCCAGCCCGATCGCCCACAGCAGGGCGGTCGTCGGGGGCGTGCCGCGGCCGGGAGCGATGAGCCGGCCGTGCCGGTGCGGGACCATGCCGGACCTCCCCGTCGGGACGGGAGCCGATCCGCAGGGACCGCCGCCGTGCATCCCGGGTCAGGCTACGCCCGGAGGTCGGGGTTCCGATACGTCGCGGCCGGCTCGCGGCGGGTGGCGAGCGGGAGGACGATCAGCAGCAGGCCGCCGGCCAGCAGCACGCCACCGGCGACGAAGAGCCCGATGGTGATCCCGCGCAGCACCGGCAGCGTGCCGCCGAGGTCGACGTCGGCCCGGACCCCGGGGGAGCCGTCGGCGTTCATGACCACGACGGTCCAGTCGCCGGCGGCCACGTCCCAGTCCAGGGTGCGGGTGCCGGTGCCGGAGTCGCTGCGGTCCCAGAACGTCTGCTCGGCTGGGGCCGAGGCGGGCGCGCCCCCGGCCTGCTCGACGTAGTCGACCCGGACCGGGTCGGTGTCGATGTCGGCGACGTCGGAGTGCCCGACCCCGCTGAGGTAGCGGTCGGCGTCGGCGGTGCGGGCGATGCCGACGAACACCGGGACGCCAGGGTCGGACGCGGTGGCCCGGATCCGTACGGTGCCGAGGATCTGGCGGGCGTAGGCCTGGTCGGGGCCGCGGATGTCGACCCCGACGTCGGGCACGGTCACCGCGTACGACCGGGACTGCACCGTGGCCGCGCCGGTGGTCAGGTAGCCGCCGGTCCGGTTGTGGCCGGCCACCGCCACCGCGGTGGCGCTGGCCAGCAGGCCGAGGCCGGCCAGCGCGGCGAGGGTGCCGATGACGATCATGGCGATCTGGCCGCCGGTGAGCGGGGCACGGCGCCCGGTCGGCCGGCTCTGCAGGGTGGTCATGGGGATCTCCTCGGTTCGGGTGACGGGATCAGGGCCGGACCGGCGTGGCCGCCGACCAGGCCGAGTTGAGGCCGCTCTGCATGTACGCGACGAGCGCCGGGCTGAACACCAGGGCCAACGCCAGGCCGAGCCAGCCGTTGACGGGGAGGCGGCGGTGCAGCCGCTGCGCGTTCTGGATCCGCTGGAACGTGGTCACGGTGGTCCAGACGGCCGGGACGACCAGCATCGCGCCCGGGAAGAGTGCCAGGGTGGAGAGGGCCGGGTCCTCGCCGAGATCGGTCCGGCCCAGGGCCCGGCCGTGCTCGGCCAGCTCCCGGTTGACCTGGTACCACCAGACGATCTGGTAGACGCCCAAGGTGACGATCACCAGGACCGCGACCAGGACGGGGCTGCGGAGCTTCGCCACCGTGCCCGACGACAGCCGGACCGGGCCGGTGGTGACGACGGCGGAGCCGTCGGAGTACGGCGGCGCGGGGTCCGGCCGCGGCGGCGCCGAGCCGTACGGCGGGCCGGGATCGGGCCGGGCCGCGGAGTCGTAGTCGGGCGGCGCGGCCGGGTCGGGCTGCACCGCGGCGTACTGGGGACGGGGGTGGGCGGACGGTTCGGTCACGGGGTTCTCCCGGGGATCGGTGCCGCGCCCGGAGGGGATCGCGGCCGTGGACCCACCGTCGCAGCGGCCCGGGCGCGCGGACAGACGGCTGACCCGTCGTCCCAGGGCCGGTTTTCTGGTCGTCCCGATCCACGTCCGGACGCCTCCGCAGGCGGTAGCGTCAACTGCCGTGCGGGTCGGCATCGCCGAGGACAGCCTGCTCCTGCGGGACGGGCTGGTCCGTCTGCTGTCCAGCGCCGGCCTGGACGTCGCCATCCAGTGCACCAGCGCGGACGAGCTGCTGGTCCGGGTGGCGGCCGACCCGCCCGACGTGGTGATCCTGGACATCCGGCTGCCGCCGACCCACACCGACGAGGGGATGCGGGCGGCGCTGCGGATCCGGGCCGAGCAGCCCGGGGTCGGCGTGCTGGTGCTGTCCCAGCACCTCGAGCTCGGGCTGGCGGCCCAGCTGCTGGGCGACTCCGCCGAGGGCGTGGGCTACCTGCTCAAGGACCGGATCAGCGACGTGGACGACTTCGTCGCCGCGGTCCGTCGGGTGGCCGGCGGCGGCTCGGCCATCGACCCGCAGATCGTCTCCACCCTGCTGCGCCGGCACCGCCAGGACGACCCCCTGGAGCGGCTGACCCGGCGTGAGCACGAGGTGCTGGCGCTGATGGTGGCGGGCAGCTCCAACCAGGGCATCGCCGACGCGCTGACCATCACCGTCCGGGCGGTGGAGAAGTACGTCTCCAGCATCTTCGGCAAGCTCGACCTGCCGGCCACCGCGGCCGACTCCCGCCGGGTGCTGGCCGTGCTGCACGTGCTGCGGTCCTGACGCGACAGTTGCTGACGCGACAGTCCTGGCACGACAGTCCTGGCACGACAGTCCTAACCGGAGCCCAGTGCCGCCCGCAGCAGGTCCCCGGACAGCTCGGCCTTGGCGATGAACCCCCGTACGCCGCTGCGCTCGATCAGCCGGCCGTAGTCGGCCCGGGACCGGCTGGAGACCAGCACCACCGCCGGCGGGGCCGGATCCCGGCCCAGCGCGCGGGCGACCGCGAAGCCGTCGGTGTCGGGCAGCTGGACGTCCAGCAGCACCACGTCCGGCCGCAGCTGCCGGGCCAGCCGGAGCCCGCCGGCGCCGTCGACGGCCCCGGCGATCACGTCGAACCCGGCCGCGGCCAGCACCCGGCCGGCCGCCTCGCGGAACCCGTCGTGGTCGTCCACGATCAGCACCCGGAGCACCGCCGTCACCGGCCCGCGGCCAGGCGCAGCAGTCGCTCCAGGTCCCGCCGGGACAGGCCGACGGCGGCGCCGGCCGGGGAGACCCCCCGCGCCCGCGCCGGCAGCCGGACCCGCAGCGCCCCCGGCCGGGTGGCGAACCGCAGCGGCGGGGTCATCCGCACCGCCTCGCCGTCCAGGCCCACCGGCACCGGCCCGGCCGCGGTGACCTCGAACCCGGTCGCGGTCCACTGCCGGGCCTCCGGCATCCGCCACTCCCGGCCCACCGCACTGAGCGTGACGAAGCGCGCGAACTCGTCGGCGTCGCGCAGCCGGGCCGACAGGATGCCGAGCGTGCCGGTGTCCAGGCGCGGCCGGCTGCCCGCGACCCGGATCCGGTGCAGCTCGTACGGGTTGTTGGAGACCAGCAGCAGCGTCACCCCGTCCGGCGCACCGGCGTCCGGGCCGTCGAAGCGCAGGTCGTGGGCCGGGTCGGCCAGCAGGGTCGGCAGCAGCCGGCGCCAGGTGCCGAGCTTGCGGTCCCGGTAGCTGGCCGACTGGACCACGTCGGCGTACAGGCCCAGGGAGACGTTGTTGACGAAGACGCGGTCGTTGACCGTGCCCAGGTCGACCCGCCGCTCGACCCCGTCGATGAACGCGTCCAGCGCGCCCAGGACGTCGTCGCGGTCCAGCCCGAGGTCGAGCGCGAAGTGGTTGCGGGTGCCGGCCGGGACGCAGACGTGGACGATGTCGCGGGCGCTGGCCACGGCGGCCACGACGCCCTGGGAGCCGTCACCGCCGGCCATCCCGACCACGTCCGCGCCGGCCGCGACCGCCTCCTCGACCACGGCCCGCAGGTCCTGGCCGGGCCCGAGGGTGATGGTGGCGATGCCGCGCCGGGCCGCCTCGGCCGCCAGCCCGACCCGGCCGGCCTTGCCGCCGCCGGAGCGCGGGTTGATCACCAGCACGCCGCGGCGGGCCGGCGGCACCGGCCGGGACGAGGGCCGGGCGTCGTCGCGGAGGGCGGCCCGGGCGGTCACCCCGAACAGGGCCAGGATCACGATGCCGGCGGTCAGCTCGACGCGGTGGTTGTAGGCGACGTAGGCCAGCCCGGTCAGGCCCACGGCGACCCCGGGCACCGCCAGGGCCCGGACCGGGCCGCGCCGCGCCACCAGCACCCAGGCGCAGTACGTCGTCAGGAACAGGAAGGCCGGCACGGCCAGCAGGCCGGGGAAGTCGACGGCCAGCACGGTGAGCGGGACGGTGGCCAGCCCCACCAGCAGCAGGGCCGCCACCGCCTCCAGCCGGGCCCCGGGCCGCCGCCGCACCGGCTCCGGGACCATGAGCACCTCCCGCGTCACCCCTGCCCGAAGGCCGGGTCGAACGGCGCGTGGTCGGGTGCGCAGACCGTACCGGGCCGCGGGGTGCGGAGCTGGACCAGATAGCGGCCGAGGGCGGCGTCGACGCAGGCGCTGGGGTTCTTGGCCACCAGGTGGCCGGGGCCGTCCTCGACCAGCAGCACGGCGTTGCCGAGCCGCTGCTGCGCCACCTCGGCGCTGCGCAGCGGCGTGTTCGGTTCGTACCGGAGGCTGACGAGCAGGATCGGCGTGCGGGTGACCGCGCCCCAGGGGCCGCTGTAGCGGACGGCGCTGCGGGCCGGCCAGGACGCGCACGGGGCGCCGGTCACCCAGCCGAACGGGATGCCGCCGATCCGGCTGACCCGCTCCAGCCGGCGCACGACCCCGGGCCACTGGGCCGCGGTGTGCCGGGACGGGGCGTCCGCGCAGGTCAGTGCGGTGTTCTGCTCAAAGGCGAGCCGGACCGAGTCGGACCGCAGGTCGGCGGCGACGTCCTTGAGGATCGAACCGTCGCCCTGGATGGCCAGCTCGATCCCGCCGGCCGCCTGCGGCCAGTCCGCCGGGAAGGCCGGCACGTTGAACTTGGCGATCGAGAGGAGCTCCCCGTACGTCAGCACGCCCGGCGGGGTCGCGTTCGGGGCCGGCAGCGGGGTCCGCTTGATCCGGTCCAGCAGGGCGTCGACGCGGGGCTTGACCGGCCCCTGCCCGGCCAGCGCGCACCGCTGGGGGCCGGCCGCCTCGCAGCTGGACAGGAACATGTTCCAGACCAGGTCGGTGTCGGTCAGCCCGTCGGCCAGCGCCGCCGCCGTGCCGCGGTTGTAGGGGATCGGGTCGACGATGCCGTCCAGGGCCATGGCCCGGACCCGGCCCGGGAACATGTTCGCGTACGTCTGGCCCATCAGGGTGCCGTTGGACTCGCCGAAGAAGGTGAGCCGGCGGTCGCCGGCCAGCGCCCGCAGGTGATCCAGATCGCGGACCTGGTCGGCGGTCGAGATGTGGGCCAGCAAGTCGCCGTTGCGCTCGCCGCAGCGCCGGGCCAGCTCGACCGACTTGGCCAGGTAGGCCCGCTCCTCGGCGCGGGTGCTCGGCACCAGCGTGCCGCCCCAGAACGCGGCCCGCTCGGCCGGGCCGGCGAAGCAGCTGACCGGAGAGCTGCGGCCGCTGCCCCGCGGGTCCCAGCCGACCACGTCGAACCGGCCGGCGGTGAGGGTGTCCAGCTCGGCGCCGCGCGTGACCACCTCGTCGACCCCGGAGTCGCCGGGGCCGCCCGGGTTGACGAACAGCGAGCCGATGCGGTGGGCCGGGTCGGAGGCGGGATGCCGGGCCAGCGCCAGCGAGATGGTCCGGCCGTGCGGGCGGGACCAGTCCAGCGGCACCGGCACGGTCGCGCACTCCAGCCCGTCCCCGCACGGGGCCCAGGCGATGGCCGGGCCGGGCGGTGCCGCCCCGGCCGGGGCGGGCGCCAGCAGGGCGGCGGCCGCGCCGAGGGCCAGCACGCTCCCGGCGTACCGGCGGAGGGGACGGTTCGGAGACATGGGAACCCCCAGATGTGCCGGTGCGGCCGGCGCCCACGACCCCGTCCGGGGCCGCGGGCCCACCGTCGCAACCACCGGCCCGTACGGACAGGAGGCTGACCCGCCGCCCGGAGGGACGGTTTTCTGGTGTATCCGGCCCGGCCCGGACCGCCACCGGGCCGGCCCGGATACTGGGGGTGGTGATGTCCGCGGACGGGATGGGTGCATGACGGCGACGATCTTGGACGGCAAGGCGACCCTGGCCGCGATCAAGGACGAGCTGCGGGAGCGGGTCGGGGCGCTGCGCGCGGCCGGGATCGTGCCCGGGCTGGGCACCGTGCTGGTCGGCGACGACCCCGGCAGCCGCTGGTACGTCAACGCCAAGCACAAGGACTGCGCCGAGATCGGGGTCACCTCGATCCGCCGGGAGCTGCCCGCGACCGCGACCCAGGACGAGGTGCACGCCGTCGTCGACGAGCTCAACGCCGACCCGGAGTGCACGGCGTTCCTGGTGCAGCAGCCGACCGGGCTGGACGAGTTCGCGATCCTGTCCCGGGTCGACCCGGCCAAGGACGTCGACGGGCTGCACCCGTTCAACCTGGGCAGCCTGGTGCTGGGGCAGCCGGCCCCGGTGCCGTGCACCCCGGCCGGCGTGATCGAGCTGCTGCGCCGCTACCAGGTGCCGATCGCCGGGGCCGAGGTCGTCGTCATCGGCCGCGGCATCACCGTCGGCCGGCCGCTCGGGCTGATGCTCAGCCGCCGGTCCGAGAACGCCACCGTGACGCTCTGCCACACCAGGACCCGTGACCTGGCCGCACACGTCCGCGCGGCCGACATCGTGGTGGCCGCGGCCGGCGTGCCCGGCCTGGTCACGGCGGAGATGGTGCGGCCGGGGGCGGCGGTGCTGGACGTCGGGGTGAGCCGGGTCGACGGGAAGATCGCCGGGGACGTCGCGCCGGGCGTGGCCGAGGTGGCCGGCTGGTTCTCGCCCAACCCGGGCGGCGTCGGCCCGATGACCCGCGCGCTGCTGCTGTCCAACGTGGTCGCGGCGGCCGAGCGCCAGGCCGACTCGGCACTCTCCCGGACGGCCTGACCCCGCCCGCGACGATACGGTGGTGTGCCGGCCCTCGTGCTGGTCGCTTCCCACACCTACACAGAGGAGAACGCATGACCGCCACGCTCAGCGTGGACCGCGCACCCGCCGGTTTCGACTACAAGGTCGCTGACCTGGGCCTGGCCGCGTTCGGCCGGCGGGAGATCCGTCTGGCCGAGCACGAGATGCCCGGTCTGATGGCCCTGCGGGAGGAGTTCGGGGCGGCCAAGCCGCTGACCGGCGCCCGCATCGCCGGTTCGCTGCACATGACGATCCAGACCGCGGTCCTGATCGAGACCCTGGTCGACCTGGGCGCCGACGTGCGCTGGGTCAGCTGCAACATCTTCTCCACCCAGGACCACGCGGCCGCCGCGGTCGTCGTCGGCCGGGACGGCACCCCGGAGGACCCGAAGGGTGTCCCGGTGTTCGCCTGGAAGGGCGAGACGCTGGAGGACTACTGGTGGTGCAGCGACCAGCTGCTCCGCTGGCCCGGCGCGGCCGGTCCCAACATGATCCTGGACGACGGCGGCGACGTGACGCTGCTGGTCCACAAGGGCGTCGAGTACGAGAAGACCGGGGCCGTCCCGATGCCCGAGGACACCGACTCCGACGAGTACAAGGTGATCCTCGACCTGCTCAACCGCAGCGTCGCCGACGAGCCGGGCCGGTTCACCGCGATGGCGCAGGAGATCCGCGGCGTCACCGAGGAGACCACCACCGGCGTCCACCGGCTGTACGAGTTCGCCAAGGCCGGCCAGCTGCTGTTCCCGGCCATCAACGTCAACGACTCGGTCACCAAGTCGAAGTTCGACAACAAGTACGGCTGCCGGCACAGCCTCATCGACGGCCTCAACCGGGCCACCGACGTCATGATCGCCGGCAAGGTCGCGGTCATCCTCGGCTACGGCGACGTGGGCAAGGGCTGCGTCGAGTCGCTGCGCGGCCAGGGCGCCCGGGTCGTCGTCACCGAGATCGACCCGATCTGCGCGCTGCAGGCGGCCATGGAGGGCCTGGAGGTCGTCCGGCTCGAGGACGTCGTCGAGACCGCCGACATCTTCATCACCACGACCGGCAACAAGGACATCATCATGGCGGACGACATCGCCAAGATGAAGCACCAGGCCATCGTGGGCAACATCGGCCACTTCGATAACGAGATCGACATGGCCGGCCTGGCCAAGGTGCCGGGCGTGACCAAGACCGAGATCAAGCCGCAGGTGCACGAGTGGACGTTCCCGGACGGGCACTCGGTGCTGATCCTCAGCGAGGGCCGGCTGCTCAACCTGGGCAACGCCACCGGGCACCCGAGCTTCGTGATGTCCTCGTCCTTCTCCAACCAGACGATCGCCCAGATCGAGCTGTGGACGAAGCCGGGCGAGTACGAGAAGCAGGTCTACGTGCTGCCCAAGACGCTGGACGAGAAGGTCGCGCGGCTGCACCTGGACGCGCTCGGCGTCCGCCTGACGACGCTGCACAAGGACCAGGCCGAGTACATCGGCGTGGACGTCAGCGGTCCGTACAAG